>DALTWF010000052.1 GCA_029987235.1 Methanocorpusculum sp.
GACACTTGGTGGTCTTTGCCTTTGCATCGTACATGGCAACCATACCGCAGCGTGCGCAGACATACTGCTTAACTGCATCGGACTCATCAAGCAGCCGCTCTTTGAGTGCCATTGCTGCTCCATGTCCAATCATAACATCACGTTCCATTTCTCCGAAACGCAGACCTCCTTCACGTGCACGACCTTCGGTCGGCTGACGGGTTAAGACCTGAACCGGACCTCTGGAACGGGCATGCATCTTGGTAGATACCATGTGGTACAGTTTCTGATAGTAAATAACACCGACATAGATATCAGCCTTGAATCTGCGGCCGGTGATACCGTCGTACATTACCTCACGACCGGTGTGGGCAAATCCTGCCTCGGTTAACTGGTGACGTAAAATCTGTTCACGGGTAAGGTTGTCGTTTGCAACGTCTTCTCCGATTTCCTTGTTCTTTAACAGTCTCTCCTGTGCAAACTTGGAGTCGAAAATCTGCTTGACATTGGTTTTTCTGAAGGAAGTTGCATTGACACGGGAACCTTCAAGAGAACCTGCTTTACCGCCGATCATTTCAAGCATGTGTCCGATGGTCATACGCGACGGTACTGCGTGCGGGTTGATGACTAAGTCGGGTGCGATACCTGCAGCGGTAAACGGCATGTTTTCCTGCGGTGCGATTAAACCGCAGACACCTTTCTGACCGTGTCTGGATGCGAACTTGTCGCCGATTTCCGGAACTCTGAGGTCACGGGTTCTTACCTTGATAAGTCTTGAGGAGTTCTCGGACTCGGTGATAATGACAGTGTCGACAATACCTGACTCGTTGCTTCTCATCGTAATGGATGTGTCCCGGCGTTTTTCGACTGCGATTAACTCGCCGGTTGGCTCTTCAAGGAATCTCGGCGGAGAGGTTTTTCCGATTAAGACATCCTTTTCATGGACAATAGTCTCAGGGTTGATTACTCCGTCTTCGTCAAGATTTGCGTAGCTTCCCGGACCGTGAGAACCCTGCACATCATCTTCAGGTCTTTCGATTCTGTCAACCTGTCCCCCCGGATAGCGGCGTTCTTCTCCTTCATAGGTTCTGAAGAAGTGGGAACGACCGAGTCCGCGCTCAACAGAACCCTTGTTGAAGATAAGTGCATCTTCAATGTTGTATCCTTCATAAGAGATAATTGCAACTACGAAGTTCTGACCCTGCGGTCTGTTCTCGGAACCGATTAACTCGGCTGCCTGGGTGTGGACCATCGGGACCTGGGCATAGTGAAGCATGTGACCGCGGGTATCAGGTCTCAGTTTCATGTTGGACTGGGCAAAACCTAATGCCTGCTTAATCATACCTGCACCCATGGTAACACGCGGAGATGCATTGTGCTCCGGGAACGGAACATGTGCTGCTCCGATACCAAGGATAAGGGACGGGTCGATTTCAAGATGAGTGTGTTCTTCAGTTAACTCTTTTTCCTCGACTGCAATATATAAGTCATCTTCCTCTTCTGCATCAATAAATTCAATCTTACCTTCGTGAACAAGGTCGAGGAAGGTTGCAGCGCCGGTTCTTACGCGCTCAATATCTTCGTTGGTGACAGCAGGGACTCCGTGCTCAACAACGATTAACGGGCGCCGTGCCCGTCCTCGGTCGGTATTGATTATGATTTCGTTTGAATAATCCTTGTAGGATATGTTGACTTCCGTGGAGACTTCACCGTTGCGCCTCATCTGACGGAAGTTCTTCGTAAAGGTGACTGCATCATCAACTTTTCCGATTAATGCTCCGTCTACGAATACTCTTGCCATTTTCTTTTCCATAGTTACTCACTCCCTATTGGCTTGATATCCATAGCCTGGATAATATGCAGAACCTCTTCTTCATCGGTTCCGTTGCTGACCTCGACTAACTGCGAGAAGTTCTTTACTAAACCGCAGTTCGGACCTTCCGGAGTCTCGGACGGACAGATTCTGCCCCACTGTGTTGGGTGCAGGTCACGGGCTTCGAAGTGCGGCTGGGAACGGGAAAGCGGGGAAATCACACGGCGAAGGTGCGAGATGACCGACATGTTGTCAATGCGGTCCATAAGCTGCGATACACCGGTACGTCCTCCGACCCAGTTACCTGTTGCAAGCGGGTGGATTAATCTTTCCGTAAGAACATCTGCACGGACCACAGTACCGATTGCAAGTTCTCTGTGTCTCATTGAGGCACGCTCAAGCTGGTATTTTACATCACGGGTAAGTCTGTTGAGGGAAATACGGAACAGATCTTCCATTAAATCACCGGCAAGCTTTAAGCGCTTGTTTGAGTAGTGGTCTTTATCATCGGTTCTCCTCTTGTTTAAGGAAAGGTCGAAACATGCCTCTGCCATTCTGCCGAGGAACTCTGCCTTTGCTGCACGGACTTCTTTTGCATATGCTGCATATGCCTCGTCCCCCGGCTTTACATCGCCCGGAACAAGGTAGTTTAAGTGCGGCAGGAGATAGGAGTCAAGCACGAACTCGGCACGCTTCTTCTGATAATCCTTGGTCTGGTTCGGTGCAAGTTTCTTACCGACATACATGATACCCTCTTCAACGGTGGAACACTCAGATTCTTCGAGGTTCTGCATCATGTAGGTTAAGATGTCTTCATCAAGGGAGACGGCAGATACAATCTCTTCATCAGACTCAAGACCAAGTGCACGCATAAGGTCTGCGAATCTGAGGTGACCGGCAACCGACGGGAAGGAGACTTCAAGGAGGTTCTTCTTGTTCTTTTCAACAACAACAAGTGCTCTGTAGCCGCGGAACTGGGAGAATACCTTTGCAACATGAACAAGTTCATTGTATCTCTCTGTGTATTCGGTCATGATTTTGTTGGATGCAAGGTCTTCAAGAGTCATAAGAACGCGTTCGGTTCCGTTGACAATGAAATATCCTCCCGGGTCGCAGGGGTCTTCTCCCTGCTCGGTACGCTCCGGGCTGGAAAGTCCGTAGAGGTTGCATACTTTGCTGCCAATCATTACCGGCAGTTGTCCGATGTTGACTTCCTGGGTGCTTAAAGTAGTTTCTTCTGATGGAAGAGATCTGTCGCCCTGGTGAAGAGTCATCTCTAAAATCATCGGTGCAGCATAGGTTAAGTTGCGGAGACGGGCCTCAGTCGGGAAGAGACTGGACTGGGAACCGTCTGCTTCACGAACGATTGGTTTTTCAACGCGGATTTTACCGAGTTCAACCCACACGTCCGCCTGGTTTTTACCGCGGTTGACAATTTCGGTTTCTACAATCTTCTGTTCGTCAACGACCTTCTGAAGGTTGTATTCGATGAAGTTGTTGTAGGATTCTAACTGGTGTCTTGCGACATCGCCTTCGTTAAAGTAGGCTCTGGATAATACGCTTCTGTCGATCATGATTCACCTTATTTCTTCGGGCGTCTTACGACGAGTCTGTATGAAGTGGCTTCTCCTGCGGTCTGGGATTTTCTGATGATGCGAAGAACGTTTCCGGGCTTTCCGCCGCAGGCTTTTACTGCGGGGTCATCATGATAAATCTTCGGTAACTGATCTTCGGTGATATCAAACTGATGGAGGAGTGTTTCCACTTCTTCGGGTTCCATGATCTGATGGTCAGGGACCATGTCATGCAGTAATACGTGTAGTCTGGTTGTCATGTAGCTCCTAATCAGATTCTTTGTGAATACGGTGTCTTAGCTGCTGATTACTGGTAGCTGATGTCTATGCGCGAGGCATAGTCATTTCGTATGTGTCTATTTATTGCGCGCGGGACATCATTGCGCGGGTCTGTTTTTCTTTGACCGGGAGAATAGGGTACGCTAATCAGATAAAGCGGTTCCTGGTCTGTGGAGTGAGTAAAATTACGTACACCCAACGGGTGATACGGCACGCAAACGGAAATTGAATAGGGTGTTCTTCGCGATTGAACTTCCCTGAAAACCGTGTACGTGAAGCGGGCCACGAGGGAGTTGAACCCCCGACCTGCGGATTAAAAGTCCGACGATCTGCCTGACTGATCTAGTGGCCCTTTCGCACTTTGTGCATAATTAGAATGATGTGTGAGAATATAAATGTTTGGTTTTATCAGGTGCTGTGCAAAACCGTACAGATATAACTCATCCGAAACAAATAGTAGTGTATGGAATCTTCGCCTGAAATATGGATAGAAAAATACCGGCCGCACAATCTTTCGGAAGTTGCAGGACAAGAGGATGTGGTAAACCGGCTCAAAGCATATGTTTCTTCAAAATCCCTGCCGCATCTGCTTTTTACCGGTTCGGCAGGCGTGGGCAAAACCACATGTGCTGTGGCTCTTGCGCGCGAGATGTTCAGCGATACATGGAGCATGAATTTCCGCGAATTAAATGCATCTGACGAGCGCGGTATTGATGTGGTCCGCAATCAGATAAAGCAGTTCGCGCGGACATCACCATTAGGCGATGCAACGTTTAAAATACTCTTCCTTGATGAAGCAGATGCACTTACGCAGGATGCACAGGCCGCTCTTCGCCGTACAATGGAAAATTATGCGGAGACTTGCCGGTTTATTCTTTCGTGCAACTATTCTTCCAAGATTATTGACCCGATTCAGTCGCGGTGTGCGATTTACCGGTTCAGACCGCTTGATGATGATGCAGTCTGCCGCGAGATGGAGCGTATTGCGAAAAACGAGGGTATCACTGTTGACGAAAGCGCATATATCGCAATTTCCTATGTTGCCATGGGTGATATGCGCAAGGCGATTAACGCGCTTCAGGGTGCGGCGATTGTTTCCGACGTGGTAACGGCCGAAAATATCTATGCGATTACGTCAAATGCAAAGCCGGAGGAGATTGAGCAGTTATTACAGTACTGTTTCGAGGGTGATTTCGAAACAGCAGAGCGCGCGCTTCATTCGCTTATGTATGACCGGGGAATAGCCCCGAATGAACTGTTAAATCAGATTTACCGCACGATTTCGGCATCAAAGGATATTGACCAGCGGGTGAAGGTGGATTTAATTGACGCGGTAGGCGAAGCGGATTTCAGAATCAGCGAAGGAGCGGACGCGGATATTCAGATGGATGCGCTTCTGGCACGGTTTGTGAAGGCAAAACTCTGATTTTTTCAAAAAAAAAATTATCTGAGATCCTTTCTTGCGCGCATAATAAAAACAAGTGTCAGAATTACCCAGAAGAAAAGAACAAGAAGGACGAACATCGCAAGCATTGTCGATTTTATCACGACAGCTGCAAATAATGCTCCTGATGCGAGAATTATAAAAATAATGAAACAGATTAAAAACATCCGAATCTGGCGCTTTTTCTCATAATCCGGAATCTTTGAAACCCGCTGTATCGTCCCGGCATCAATGTCGGGTATCTCAGGCATGGTAGACATACTTATTATTTAGCGCGGAAAACAATTACAGTTTTCCTATCCGCAGTTTATATGCTTCAAGAGCAGCGGCGTATTCCGGGGATTCTTCAAAGCCTTCGGATACAAACAAAGCGGCTTCTTCGCGGGCAAGTTGTTCGATGCCGGATGTGTCATAAAAACTTGCCCCCATTGAATTGCCGAGATTCTGCATAACCATGCGGCCCAGTTCGTCATCAGTCATTTCACGGTGAAGATGCCGCACCCGTCTTCTTTTCATGGCTGCCTCAGAATTGCGACCAGATCGCCTTTTTTCGCATCGACCATGCGGGCGACGGCATGACATTTTATCATCATAAGAAACGCGGTTGGTATATCTATATCATACTCGGTCAGACTTTCGTAGTTTGCTAAGCCTTTGGCGATGATAAGGGTCGCATTTTTCACTGCGTCCGCGGTTTGCACCGGGAAAAATTGCGGATGGGTTCCGAGCTGCGCGCCGCCACCGCCGTGACAGACTTTATCGCAGGAATCGGCAAGGCGGATTTCTGCGGCTTCTTTCTGCGTCACATCGTTTAACATCGGCTGGTCTTTGACAACTACCGTTACGTGAGCACCCGCGGCTTTCAGCGCTTCACAGAATTTCTTGTCAAACATGACTTCCCCGCAGTTGTCCGTAAAATAAACCACCCGTTTTGCAAGAGGCAGAAATTTAGCCGAATCGTCGATTGCAAGCTCTTTTGCAAACATATCCCTGAAAAAGCGCGTGAAATCCTCTGCCACGTTGTGCCCTGTAACGCCGTAATCCATCGCATTTCCGATAATTGCTGCTTTCATCCAGTCATGCAGACTGTGCATTTCAGGCTTAACTGCCTCGACAATAGATTCTGCGCGGATGTTGTCACGGCGTTTTATCTCAATATACGGGTCAGCGCATCCGATTTCCGCGTAGTTCCTGCGGTGCATTGCACCGGAAACAACAGCTGCTGCTGTTGATTTCTTTGATTCCTCTTCATAAACACGGTCGCAGATTTCCACAATCTCATCAATCCGCCGCGCATCTTTTACAATATAGCCGGACTGGTCGCGGATTTTATTTTTGAGGCAGTCTCTGCATTCAGGTGCGAGTTTCATGATAATCTCCAAAATAGTTTTATGGGGCCGCCGCGATTTGAACGCGAGTCAGAAGACCCCCAGTCTCCTAGGATTCCAGGCTACCCTACGGCCCCGCTTTGTGCTAATTATATTAGTCGTATGATGGTATAAGAGTTATTATTGCAATCTCTGAAAGCAGATGTCACCACCTCCCGTTTCCATAGAGAATGATAAACAGTTATTGTAGTATCCTGAAATTAGTTCACAAATTTTTGGTATAAATACTCAGAATTT
>DALTWF010000053.1 GCA_029987235.1 Methanocorpusculum sp.
GCAAGTATCCGAAGATGCTTGGTCTGGCTGCGCAAAATACGCGGTATGATGTCGGGGATATTGAAACCTGGATTGTATCTAATATGCAGTTGCTGATGCAGGACGCAAGATATGCCGGATTGATACAAAATGTACTGCAGAATGAAATGCAGCATTAATGATACATTGTCTGTGATGCCTATATTATCCCGTAAAAACAAATTATATTGAAAGAATACGTACGATGTCTGTTGTGAATACGCTGCTCAAAAAAATACTGGGAATCTGTTATTACCTGCCTTATGTCATAATAGGAGCGGTGGTTTTAGGAGTTCTCGTTCTGCTTATCGATGGCAGAACAGAATTTCTTTACGCGCAGGTGCCCTTCCTGATTGCTCTGGTCGTAATATCGGTTTTTCTGATACTCAACAGGAAAAAAATCTTCAATACAGATAACTGCTTATGTCAGGAATTGAAACTTAATACATCAGTCATTACTTCATCAATTCTGATAAAACTTTTCTGGATAGTTTTTAGTATAACATTCCTCTGGATACTTCTGACCAGCGAATTTAATCTGCTGTTTCTGATTTTGCTTGTTATTCTTTATATCCTCTTTATTCTTCAGATTTTTATCCGTTCAACAGATGGTAAAAATATTTATCCGGGATTTCTCGTTTTCGAACTTGTAATGCTTTTTGGGCTGCATGTTTTTTCCACTGTGTTTTCCCACCCCTATTATGACGGATGGACAGATATTCCTATTCATCTTGCGTGGATTCAATCAATAATCAATGATGGGGCTGTAACAAATCTTCTCGGCGGTTATGAAAACTTCTGTTTATTCCATATTGAAACTGCAGAAGGTGCGATTGTTTCCGGCATGCCTGCTTACACATCCATGTATCTTACTGCAACCCCGTTAATGCTGATTTCGACAGTATTTGTGTACGGGATTGCAAGAAGACTGACAAACTCCGCACAGTTTGGAGTTCTGGCAGCATTTTTCTATGTAATGATTCCGCAGGTTATCTGGTATGCAATTTATCCGATGCCGCGTATGCATGCAACCATTGCATTCCTTCTGGTTCTTTTCCTGTTCTATCTTTCCGGGAAAAAGATTGATGTTCCGGTTTTGATTCTTGCAATTCTCAGCATAGTCTACATGAATCTGGTACATAATGCCCAGGTTCTGATTATTGTACTGATGATGACCGGATTTATTCTGCTGTATTTCCTTTACCGCCATAAACTTACCATAACCAGAATCGGAATTACAGCGGCGTTTTATATCATTTCACTTATCGGGCTTAATCGCGGTGCGTACAATTTTGAGTGGATGAATTCAATTCTTACCAAAGTAATGGACAAACTGCCGCTACCTGTATCATCAGGTGCTGCTGCAGAGGCAGCAGTTCAGCAAAACGTGATACTGGCACCTGGAGAAACAGGGATTGAAACAATACGTGAAACTATATTTCAGATATTTGGTTCTGCTCAGGTAAGGATTATCTTTGAAATTCTTATTGCTTTCATTCTGATAACCGGTGTATATCATCTGCTTTCACCGAAACTGGCAGATAAAAAAATTGCAGTATTCGGTCTTATCTGCGGCATACTTGCGGTAATATTCATTCCCGGGGTATTTGATTCAATTGAATATATTGTCGGGATGGATCTGGAACTGGACAGAATCAGATTACTGCTTGCATCATTTTTCGCAATAGTCCTTGCAGCAGGTGCCCTCATAGCAGGCAATCTGGTGTCTGGTCATTTCCAGCAAAAAATCAGGTGTAATGATAAGGAATGTAACAAAATAGAATCAACACCGGATACATGCAGACTGAAAAAATATGGCAATTCTGGAGTCATTGCAGTTATGGTTCTTTGTGTACTCATGGTTATTATCTCCCCGGTTTTAACCGAATCTGCTGACAACAGTGCATTTGACAAAACATCTATTGCAATTACACATTATTTTACTGATGAAAATACAGCTGCATTTTCAATGATAGAGACCTTCATTCCGCAAAAAACAAAAATACACTCGGATTATGATGTCCAGAGATACTATCAGCTCGGGCAGCAGTATACAAAATATGGTATTCCGGTCTATCCTGTCGGAAACATTATTGATGATTTATTTAACAAGGAGATAAAAATCACATCTTCCGGGTATAAATATATACTTCTGCGCAATGATGCATATTCACGTTCCGGATCTGGAATACTAAAAGAAAATGCAGAACGGTTCAGGAAAAATACTGCAAACACTTCAGTTATTTACAATAATAAAGGAACAATACTCTTTACCATTTAATAAGACGCATTATCATTTCCTAAAGGAAACGCTTTGCTATCTATTACCGGTATTTACTGCCGGTAAATAATAAAACATTTTAATAAAAAACCAAACAAAAAACAGGCTCAAAGATTACGGCCGCAGTTATTCACAGCCATTTCACAATTCTCATATTCTGCATGAATTCCGGAAGGCAGGTTTTTGCAAGCATTTTTTCTTCACCGGTTAAGAGGAATTTAGCCATAATAAACAGATAACCAATGCTGATTATGGCACCAAGACTGACATACACCCAGAACGGATTAACATCAATTACCAGAGTAATCAAAACACCAAAAGCCATAAGTGCAAGCATTGCAGCAAACCCTGGTAACATCTTCTTAATAAATGATAAGTACGGCACTTTTATCACCCAGCAGTAATATACCGGGAGGAAAATACCATGGTGAAGAAACATCACGATAACATATGCCAGTGCAACACCATAGTAGCCGATGTTGAAAACAACAGGAAGCAGCAATGCCAGTGCCAGGTAAACCAGCCCGACAACAATATTCAATATTGCTGGGAATTTCATTTTGAGATATGCAATGGCAATCGGCACCTGGGGGCTGTGGGCAACGGTTATGTAGTAAACAGGTAATAAGAGCCATACAAGCGGGGCGAGATGTGCATATTCGGGACCAACCCACAATGTCATTAACTGCGGTGCAAATATACAGAGAAGGGCAACAGGCAGTGCCACTAACAGACCGATAAATTTCGTGAAGATACCCGTAAAATGAAAGATTTCTTTTCTGTCATCGTCTGCAGCAAGGGAATATATTTTCGGAGCGACAGTACTTGTCAATATGCTGCATAACGTAACCATATATAATCCCCAGCTTATGACCAGAGAATACTCGGCCTGTGCCACTGCGCCGAAATATATATTGACAACTATCAGTGCAATCTGCGACTGAAGTACACATCCTAACTGATCAAAGAGATAAAGAAATGTTAAGCCCCCGAGTTCCTTCACACGTGTTTTCCTGAAATCTGCAAAAGAAAACTTCAGTGCAAACCGCTGCCGTTTTGCAAAGAGGAAAGCAAGAATAAAGGATACTACAGCTGCAGCAATGTACGAGCCGCCAACGTATAATAAAGACGGTCCAAGAGCAAGGAGGAGAACAACGATTAATCCGTTCTGAATCACAGTCTGGGAAATCTGGACACCATTCAGCAAATCCAGTCTGTTATGGGCGAAAAGAATGGTCATAAAATTACTTTTCAGTGCTGATATCAGAACTGATACAAAAATCATGATAAAGAACAGAATAACAATCTCTGATGGAGTGTCTCCTGTCTGGAATATGTGCGGTGAAGCAACTGCCAGGGCAATTGATATCGGTAATAGAATCAGTGCACCGGTAATGAAAATAACAAATGATGTGCTGTATGTTTCCCGTGCCCTGTTTATGTCGCCGCTCTGCAGTTCTACCGACAGATACCGCGAGACCGAGGCGTTAATGATGTTAATTACAAAGATTACATAACTGTTGATGGATGTTGCAAGAGGAATCAATGCATATGCAGCAGGACCGAGACTGTTGAGGAAAAACGGGACCATCAACAACCCGACAATAGTGTTTACCAGGAGATTGATGACATTCGTTACTACATTGCGGGTAAAGGATTTTGAGTAGTTGATGTCAAGTTTCTCAACGGTCATTGCTGTATTTTTTTCCCGTGAGGGTGAATACCTTGTTTAAAATAAAGATGAGGTGAGCAGCCGGCCAATACTCTTTTCTCTCTCTGCCATGCTTTCGCACAACTCACCTTTCTTATTCCTGTCCTGCTACCGTAACCCACAGATGCAGGTCCCGATATGCTGCATCCATCTTTTCCTGTGCGGACGCAGACTCTTTCGGAACGTTTTTGTCATCATAGAGCAGGAACTCAACTCTGTTGTATGATGCATCAGGCATAGTGAAATAGTATTTTTCCAGATACTCTCCTGCATCTGCAACCGGAATTTCCACGCGTCCGTAAGACATCTCCTTGTTTATCTTTGAGGTGCTGTTTTCATTATCCCATTCGGCATTGAGGAATAAAACATCCATCGTATAGGTTACATCGCGGTATTCGTGGTTTTTCACCCCGACCCAGACAAACTGCTCGCTTCCGGCGGTGAACTCGGACGGATATTTGTCTGCCATTTTTTCTGCGCCGAGTATGTAGAATTCGGTGAATTTTTCGCCGTCTTTGGGAAATACAATGACGAATACGGTTGTTACTGCTGCTGCAACAATGGCGATGACGAGAATTATGGAAAGAATCTTTTCAACTTTTTTCTGTTCTTTGGGGAAGAGTTCGTTTTTCACAGTCGGAATTACTTTTTCAAACGGTACGTAGAACTGGTTTTCTTTCGGAAGAGACGCTCTTCTGATGAGGGTGATTATTACCATTATGAGGGTGAAGATGACCAGACATATTACAATCGGATTCAGGCGGATGCCGAAGGGGGTGTAATTGAGTGCAAGACCGATGAGAGGAACTACGGCAATGGAGAGTCCGACTGAGAGAGCAAAGCGTTCTATTCCGTCGATTCCTTTCTTTTCGGAGAGGCGGTTTGGAAAGAGTGCTGCAATTAAGACATATCCCGGGATGAATAATATTACGGGGACGGTGAAAATTATGCGCAGAAATGTTTCATTGATTACCGGTACATATATGGTTAATACAGCGATTGCAAGCCATATCAGGACAAGGGCTATGTCTTTGGGGAAGTTTTTTGGTTTGAGCATTTCCTTTAGGGACTGCAGGGTTTCAGACATACTTGTGTATTTATTTGTGCGGGGGTGTATTGAGTGTTTCGAGAGGGGGGCGGTGGAGAGAAGAGGGATTGAACATGAATTCAATTCTATACAAAATTTGTTTCGTTTTGTATTATTACAGAGATTACAGAGAACAAGTTGTTTGTTTGTGCGGGGAAATTCGAGGTCGCTTCCGCTCCCTGCACGAATCGCCAGCCCTGCGGGCTTGTCCAACCCCTTGGTCACTTTGTTCCCGCGGGAAAAAACACGAAATCTTTCACAAAAAGTACGGAAAAAATTTCTCGCGAAAACTACCGAAAAATCACGAAAATGTTTGTGTTTTTAGGTATTTTTCGTTTCAGGAACGTAAGCGGCATGCATTTTTTCAGTACCGTTCAGTATACTAAACGAAACACGTTTTCTTTCCGGCACAATAATTCAAGTGCATGGATTAATTTTTGTGCAAAACCGGGTGGGGCGGGGAAAGGAGAGGGGGGTTGCTCCCCGGTTTTACTCCCGGTTATCCTGCAGCAGGCAGATTCAGGTAAGTGCTTCACAGGCCGTCTGTGTTTTCTTCTGCCATTCTGAGAACATCTCCGAGGGTTGTTCACCTTTTATTATCCGGTCGGTATATCCTTTGATGGCGGTGGATAATGCAAATGATGCTTCCCATTTCGGTTTAAGCAGTTCCCGGACTGCATCTGTTTTGGCATCTTCCGGGACGGGGACATCTGACATGTAGACGATTGCATCATCCTGTTCATCGTTAAAGATAACAAACCGGTCCGGGGGTATGTGGTCATTTATCATTTCGGTAAATGAATAGAGTTGTTCTTTTATTTTCTGCGGGGGGTTTCTGATGATGACGTGCATTATGGCAAGGCCGGTGCAGTCGTAGTTGTCTGAAATTATCGATATTACTCCGTCTGTTCCGTTTTCACCGACAATGGTGATAAGGTCATGTTTTTCATCAGCGCAGGTTTCGACATAGCGGTATCTTTCGTCAAGAATCTCTTTTGCAGCGTCTATTTTGTGTGTCATTGTATCGGTCCGGTTGCAGTATGTTTTTCCCGTGCCGGGTATGTTTTCCGGCGGGGGGTCTGCACATACAACTTTGTTGAGGGAGTATAAAAACCCCATACCGCGCGGTCCGAATCACTTGATGCGGGGTTTGTCATTGAGTAAGAAGGGGGTATTTTGTGGTTGGTGTATATTAGGTTAACTGTCTCATTTTTGTCGCTGAAATTTCAGAAACGGGTTTGTCTTTTCTGCTTTAGTCGGGTATGGCCGCCGTTTTTCCTTTTTGCTTTGGTGAGAAAAAGAAACGCGGATAAACGCGGGTCTCTTCCGGGGGCCATCGCCAGCCTTCGGTCGCAAGCCTTCGGTCGCAAGCCTTCGATCGCAAGCCTTCGGCTTGCTCATCCACTTGGTCACTTCGTTCCCGCGTGGGCTTG
>DALTWF010000017.1 GCA_029987235.1 Methanocorpusculum sp.
TTGAGAAAACGTTATCTCTGAACGGCGACAAACTCACCGCAGACGATGGATTATCCTTCGTACGTGCTGCAAACAATGCAAGCGGGGCGTTTATATATATTAGTTGAAAAAGTATGTACCCACTCAACGGGAATATGAATCATATCTTTTCATTGAGGTGCTTGAAACGAAAGTCTCATGTTGTTTTTTTTTTCAAAAATGAGGAAGGCTGAATACTAACAAAAAAGTAATACCCTCCAAACACACACAGCACCCCCGCCGACACGGACATTATCCAACACACCAAACCGGCACCCCGAATTAACCACCGCAGCAAAAAACCATGCACTGATACATTCTCAGCACAGAAAAAAACCACCCGCACAAAAAAAACTGAAAAAAATGTCACTCACTTTTTTCACAAGCAAAAAAAAGTCACCGGCCGGAAAATAAAAAAATAAAAAAGAACTGCCCCTGCTTCCCGCCCCTTACAGCACCTTGGATAAAAAGTCCTGCAGACGCGGACTCCTGGGACACGTAAAAATCTTATCCGGCGTATTCTCCTCCTCAATAACACCACCATTAATGAAAAACACCCGGTCCGCAATCTCCCGTGCAAAACCCATCTCATGCGTAACGACAAGCATAGTCATACCCGACTCGGCAAGCTCCTTGATAACCGACAAAACCTCACCCACCATCTCAGGATCAAGAGCCGACGTCGGCTCATCAAACAACATCACATCAGGATTCATCGCAAGAGCCCGCACAATAGCAACACGCTGCTGCTGACCCCCCGAAAGCTTCTGCGGATGCTCCTCCGCTTTATCTAAAAGACCGATACGCTTCAAAAGCTCCTCAGCTCTTTTATCCGCATCCTCCCTGGACATCCTGCCAAGCTTCACCGGAGCAAGTGTAATATTCTGCCTCACCGACATATGCGGGAACAGATTAAACTGCTGAAACACCATCCCGATTTTTTCCCGCATCTTATTGACATTCACCGACTTATCCGTAATATCCGTCCCCTCAAATAAAATCTGCCCTGACGAAGGCAGCTCAAGCAGATTCAGCGACCTAAGGAATGTAGACTTACCACAACCCGACGGACCAATAATCGCTATAACCTCACCGACATGAACCTCAGTCGAAATACCCTTCAGAACCTCATGATCGCCAAACGACTTATGCAGATCCTTAACCTCAATTAATACATCACCCTTAGACAGCATTTGCTTTCATCCTCCTCTCTAATTTTCCGACAAGCCACGTAAGAACCATAACCATCACAAGATAAATCAGCGCAACACCGATTAACGGCATAAACGCCTCATACGTCTGACTCCTGATAATATCACCCGCACGGGTTAAATCAACTGTACCAATATAACCGGCAACCGAAGTCTCCTTCAGAAGCGTAATACCCTCATTACATAATGCAGGCAGAATATTCTTAATTGCCTGCGGCAAAATAATGAGCACCATCGTGATTTTAAACGGAAGCCCGAGACTCGAACCCGCCTCAAACTGACCCTTCGGAACCGCATTAATACCCGCCCTGATGATTTCTGCCACATACGCACCCGAGTTCAGACCAAACGCAATAATTGCAACAATAACCTTGGCAACATCCACCGTTGCAAAAATCACATAATAAATAATAAGCAGCTGCACAAGCACCGGCGTCCCCCGGATAACCGTCAGATATACCTTGCATACAGCATTTGCTACAATCCACCTGTGCTGCATCTCGTTTACCGTTCTGATAACAGCAACCAGCGTTCCAAGAACCATACCTAAAATCAGAGCGAAAAACGCAATAATCAAAGTGTTGCACAGACCTTCAATAATGTAACTGTACCGGTCTTTTTCAATAAAGTTCTGCACAAACTTGTCCTTAATAGACATCTCATCATCCGGCGTGTTAATATCATCCAGATACACAAACAGTGCAAGGCCTGCAAGAGCCACAACACACACAGCCGCGATTATGAGTATTTTTTTCTTTGCGGACATAGGTCCTTTTTCACCAGACATGGGCTTCCTCAAAAGTACGATACTATATGCTGTATGATAACTTAAGAATTGTTACTGGCAAGAAGAGAAAAAAAGAAGGGAATTTTATTTGATATACTTGGCAATAATCATGTCAAGTGTACCGTTTTCCTTCAGTTTTGCAAGAGCTGCGTTAATCTTGTTCTTTAATTCGGTGTTGCCCTTCTTGATTGCGATTGCATAGTCTTCAAGGGTGAACTCCTTTTCGAGGATTTCAAGGGATTTTGCATTTGCACTGTATTTTAATGCCGGCTGTTCATCAATTACGATACAGTCAATCTTCTTTGCTTCAAGAGCCTGGAAAAGGTCTGCAGCATTGTTTAAACGCATAATTTCCTTTGCAGAGTCTTCATAATCGCTGACATAAATATCACCGGTGGTACCAAGCTGGACACCAATCTTTGCACCTGCAAAATCTTCATCAGATTCAATCTTCTTGTCACCGTTCTTGTTTACAACAATAACCTGCTTGGAGGTTGCATACGTGTCAGAGAAGTCGATGTTCTTTAATCTGTCCTCGGTAACAGTCATTGCTGCTGCACCGACATCAACCTTACCGGTGGAAACTGCAGTAATGATAGTATCGAACTTCATATCCTCAATCTTTAAGGTCATACCGAGTTCGTTTGCGACTGCTTCCATCATTTCTGCATCGATACCGACAATCTTTCCATTTTCATAGTATTCGTACGGCTGGAATTCTGCATTGGTTCCCATAACCAGAACCGGCTTGTTGTCAGTCTGTTGCGGGGTGCTTGTACATCCTGCGGTTAAAACAACAGCAAGAACAACCAGAATCACTGCAAGTACGAGTAATCCTTTCTTCATAATCAAATTACACCTGAATAATTTTCAGAGATCCCTCTGTACAGTAAAGGTTGTACCTTAACGATGATAAGAGTTGTTATAGGAAAGTTTGTATCTTATGGACCAAAACAAAATCAACAACCCGGAAATACCGGCTTAAAAATACAAAATACTTACAGAAACGCAGGAAAAGAAATGTATGGAATAATTATTCCATGGAGATAGCAGACTCAGGGCACTCATCGATACAGCTTTCGCAGTCAACACAGGTGTCTTTGTCTACTTTTGCTTTGTCATCGTCGCCGATTGCAATTGCTGCAGACGGGCAGATATCTACACAGGTCGTACATCCTGTGCACTTGTTTTTGTCAATTTTAGCTGGCATTTTACGTACCTCTCAGTATTGTGCTAATAGTATTGGTTTTATCCAAGCATATATGTTTCTACTGCGGACCAGAAAAATCAGAGGTTTAAGACCTCTTTCATCGTATACACACCCGGTTTTGCAGTCGGAACCCAGGCTGCAGCACGAACAGCACCGCGTGCGAAAACAGAACGGTCATAAGCTCTGTGCGAAAGTTCAATCGTCTCGAAATTCTGATGGAACTGAACCTTGTGGTCACCCACAACATCCCCCCCGCGGATTACATGAACACCGATTTCATTTTTGCGCTCGGTCATGCCGCAGCGCCCGTATATCTCCTCACGGTCGCCGACTTCTTCTTCAATAATCTTGAGAATCGTCTTTGCAGTTCCTGATGGTGCATCCTTCTTGTTTCTGTGGTGCGCCTCGATTACCTCGATATCATAGTCACCGAGTTTTTTAGCCGCCTCGCGGACAAGTTCCCAGAAGATATTGACACCGACAGAGAAGTTCGTTGTCTTGACCATGGCAACGTTTTTGCATGCCTCAAGGAGTTCTTTGTCCTGTTCCGGCGTAAATCCGGTGGTGCCGATAACAAGATTCACGCCTTTTGCGGCGGCAATTTTAGCATTGACCATAGTTGCTGCTGCAATCGTGAAATCAATCATTACATCAGGTTTTACCTCATCGATAAAAGCCGCAAGTTTATCTGAAGGAACAACCGGTTTTCCAAGGACGGTTCCTTCTTTAATATCAACACCGCCGACAAATTCCAGGTCCGGGTTTTCACGAATCATACTTGATATGATAGTGCCCATCCTGCCCATTGCACCGCAGACGATAACTTTAGTCATAGTGCGAAAGCACCTCCTTCAGTTTTGCAGAGTTCTCCGGACCCATGGTGTCCAGCGGAAGACGGACACCTCCGTAATTGACAAGACCGCGAATCTGTGCCGCCATTTTGACCGGAACCGGGTTAACCTCCATGAAAAGTGCCTTGGAAAGTTCCATTAACTCATAATGCATCTTCATTGCACCCATGCGGTCATTGTTCATAAACATATTGTACATGCTGACCACGCGATTGGGCTCAATGTTTGCCGTAACAGAGATAACTCCCTTTCCACCGACAGACAGAACCGGCAGGGTAAGAGAGTCGTCACCACAGGTAAGAATGAACGGATAGTCGCGCTCTAAATCCTGCGTGCCGTTGATGATAGCCATCATCTGGTCAATATTTCCTGAAGCTTCCTTTACTGCGACAATATTCGGAATAGTCTTGACCATTTCGATGATTAAGTCTGCCGGGAGGTTTTGTCCGGTTCTGCCCGGGATGTTGTAAACGATTACAGGAAGACCAACATCAGCTACGAGTTTATAGTGTTTGAGGAGTCCGGAGCGGTTTGGTTTGTTGTAATACGGGCTGATTAATAAAACACCGTCTGCGCCGGACATTTTTGCGGCACGAGTCATAAAGACTGCTTCTTCGGTGTTGTTGGAACCGGTACCTGCAATTGCTGCAACACGGTTGTCCGTTGCCGATACGGTTTCTTCAACGACACGGATATGCTCGGCATGAGTCATAGTTGCCGATTCACCGGTAGAGCCGCAGGCAAGAACGCCGTGGACTCCTCCCTTTATCACGTGTTCGATTGTGTTTCGAAGACCATCAATATCGAGCGACTGGGACGCATCGTTATTGAACGGTGTAATTAATGCTGGAATAACTCCTTCAAACATATGTGTTATATATTTGTACTAGGGTGTGATGTAGTTTTTGGATGAACAGGAAAAAAGAAGGAAAGTTACAGCACCCAGAAATCCATATCCCGCGCCCCGTGCGGATATTCCCATGCAACTTTATGACTCATGTGTACTGCGTGCCATTCTTTAGGGGAAAGACGTGCAGCAAGGGCTTCTGCTTCGGCTGTGTTCATGTGCTTTGAAATGGTCACATCCGGATTGAATATTGCATCAAGCAAAAGAAGGTCTGCTCCTTTCATCTGCTCAACTGACGCATCAGAAATCTCGGGTCTTGAATCGCACGAATACACAAACACTTTTCCGTCCGCCTCAATCCGCATGCCGTACGTTGGTGTATCGTGAACAACCGGAAACAGCGTCACTTTCATGCCGCATATTTCCACCGGTACAAACGGGTTTACATATGTTTCATCATGTTTGATGAAGGAAAACACCCCTCCGCAGTATTTCAGCACCTCGGGTGCACCGTAAACATGGATTGACTCGCGCTGCACCCGGTAAAAATCCCCGAACCCCATGAAATGGTCGTAATGTCCGTGCGTCCAGATTACTGCATCAATATGAGGAGAGCCCGCGGCAAGAAGCTGGCGGCGTAAATCCGGTCCGGTATCAATAAGAAGATGCCGACCCCGGTGTTCAACAAGTATTGAAGTCCGCAGACGCTCAAGACCGTTTTTTCGGGCCTTCTGACAAACCGGACAGTCGCAGCCCACCTTCGGCGTACCAACAACATCACCTGTGCCAAGCACTGTTATTTTCATCGTTATATATACCATTGACCTTTGCCGGATAAATAGACTGTGTCATACTATTTATTCTTGAAAAACCAATGCCTAACAAATCTTACATGATCTCTGAAACCATACACTGCAAAGGCCATATTAATGTCGCAGGCAACCATAAAAGCACGTTTGAAATAACCAAAGAAGCGGAATTATCCCCGAAAGGAGACTGCATTATAGGCGTTTGCGCCGACAAGGGGGCCGCAGATTTATCCCCTGAATTCAAAGCCGCTCTTCAAAAAGACGGCGCAGAACTTGAAACAAAGCTCATCTGCGGCGATATTGAATATGTGGTGAAGTCAAAAGGCGGCGCAGGTCTATCTCTTACGCACCCTGAAGACCTTGTCTGGCGCAAAAGCGAATTTACCTGTCCGAGGACAATAGGAAACGCATCAGACGCGGCCGCACGGGATTTGCCGCGCGAATTAATGGAACGCCTGAAAAAAGGAGAAGAACTTATTGTTATTCTGACTGTCCGCGGGTAACTTCTGTTATGGTAAGTTCTGCCTTCTGCAGAATTTCCTCGCAGATTTTTATCAGTTCCATTCCGCGTTTGTGTAAAACAACGGCCTCTTCTACAGAGGTATTGGAATTGTCCAGTTGTTTTGCAATCTGCTTTAATTCATTTATCATCTCTTCGTAGGTTAATTCCTGTTTTGTATCTTCCGTCATAGTATTTTCTCCACTGTTGTTTCAATTCTGCCGTCTGCAAGTTGTAAGGTTAGTTTTTCTGACACTTTAGCGTCTTTGACCGATTTTACGACTGAGCCGCCGCGGTACACAAGTGCATAGCCGAGTTTCAGCGGTTTTTCCGGGTCGCGTGCTGAAATAACCTCTTTCTGCGCGGCAAGTTCCAGTTTTGCGCGCGATACGGCAGTAAGCGAACTGCGGCAAATCAGTTCGCCTGCACGAATCAGGTCTTCGCGCGCCATTCTGATTTTACGGACAAAAGCCGCCCCGAGCCGCTCTTCGAAATCCGCGGTCTGCGCCTGCATTTCATCCAGTTTGCGCTGCAGCCGCTTTGGGTCGACACGCCCGCGCAAATCTGCGAGCATCTCGCGGTTTGCAAGAATAATACCTTCTGTTTTATCATGAATTGCACGGCGCGACTCCTCAAGACTGCGCAGCATTACATTTCTGTCGGGGACAACGGATTCTGCTGCTGCAGAAGGTGTCGGAACACGCAGGTCGCTTGCATAATCGGAAAGCGTTGTATCGGTTTCATGACCGATTGCACTGATAACAGGCACATTGCTTGCACGGATTGCCTTGACAACCACCGGGTTGTTGAAAACAAACAAATCCTCAAAACTGCCTCCGCCGCGGGCAACAATAATTACCTCGACTTTGCCCTGTAAAGACGCAATTGCAGCAGCTATCTCAAACTCTGCGCCGGACCCCTGCACCGATGCAGGAGCAAGAAGAATTTCAAGCGGGAAACGCCGCGAGACCACGTTTCTGATATCCTGCAGTACAGAACCGGTTTTTGATGTCACCACACCGATTTTCTTCGGAAATAAAGGAAGTGACCGTTTTTCAGAATCAGGACGCGGAATAATTCCGGCATCTGTCATCTCTTTTTTCCAGATTTCCTTCTGAAGATACAGACCTGATACACCTTTGCGCGAAGGTTCAACCTTTTTTACGATTAACTGCGTACGGCCCGAGGGAGGATAATAATCCACACTGCCGCAGGCGATGATTGAAAGACCGTCTTTTAAGGGGAACGGCAGGTTTTTTGCCGCGGCAAACTTCCACATAACACAGGAAATTACTGCATCTTTGTCGCCCTTTTCGGAAAGCGAGAAATACTGATGCCCCGATGCGTTCGGGCGGTAACCAGTAACTTCCCCCTGGACTTTGACATCGGTTAACGCATCGCAGTCCAAAACATCGCGGATTTTTCCGGTTAACTCCAACACCCCGAGGATTTTTTCCTCCTGCACTTCAAGAGCAGAATTTTCCTTAACCGGTTCAATTGCAGACGCAGAACTCTGGTTGTCGCTGAAATCAAACAATGACGCCATGCCTTCAGCGGATGTCTGCTTTTTTGCCATCACTTATGTATTGGTTTTTCAAGATGATAAAACTCCGCAGGAGGTGGTTTGACAAACTATAACCCCGCGCACAACAAATATAGTATCATGCCGAATCTTACAGTTGCAGTATTAGCACCTAACGGATATGCCAAGGAGCTTGGCAAAAAAGGAACCAGTACCGATATTACCTTCTATAATCTGAAAAAAGGACATACCACCGTAACACTTCTTGAGCCGACCCGCTACCCGGACCGGCTTGCACCGCTGTTCTATGTAGTTTCCATGGCGCATGAGGCAATTGTGGTTGTATCTGAAATCAATCCGATGCTTGCCGAGTGGATTTTAATGCTCGACTGCGCAAAAGTTTCTGCCGGAACCATTATCTTAAAGAATTATATCCAGCCGGACCAGATTGCACCTCTGATCAGGGGAACAGTTCTTGAAAACTACAAAATAACCGAAGAGGATTTCATAACTCTTTCCGCAGAACTCCTTGACCGTGCAGCAAAAAGACCGGAGACCGAGCCCAAAGACGGCGCAACCGGCTCTGTTCCGATTGACCATCACTTCAATGTAAAAGGTGTGGGCACCGTCATATTAGGATGTGTTGCAGACGGCTGGATTAAAAAGCATGACAAGATGCGGGTTGAGCCGACCGATAAAGTTTGTCAGATTCGCTCGGTGCAGAAACATGATGATGACTTTGCCTTTGCAATCGAAGGCGACCGTGTCGGCTGCGCACTCAAAGATATTGAAGCTGAAGACCTTGACCGCGGTTATGTGTTAACAACGGACAAAGCTGTCGTTCATGCAAATACCTTAACCGGAAAAGCGCACCTGGTTAAATACTGGCCGGCGGAACTCAAAGACCAGATGGTAATTTCACTTGGTCACTGGATGCAGTTTTTATCTGCACGTGTGACTGCGGTTGACAACGGTGCAGACTGGCACAATCCGACCTTAACCATTGAAGTCGAGACGCCGCTTGTCTATAAACCGGGCGATTCTGCAGTCATTCACTATCTTGACGGCGGAAAACTGAGAATTGTAGGCACCTTTGAACTTGCGTAAGGCGCATGCAGTACGCAGTTTCAACCCACTGTCTTGCGGCACTTCCTCTGCATGAGGCGCTGGACAAACTTGTTTCGCATACAGAGTATGTGGAAGTAATGTCAAACGGGGCGCATTTTTTAGAAAGCGCTGCGCCGCTTGAGTCATATTCGTTCAAATGGTCGATTCATGCGCCGATGCAGGGGGTAAATCCCGCATCGGTTCTTGAACCGATTCGGAAAGCATCGGTAAAAGCGATTTGCGACACGTTTGCAATAGCGGCTGAAGTAAACGCTCCGGTTGTGTTTCATCCGGGAAATTATGCATGGGAACAGGAAAGAGGAGCAGCAGTGCAGGCGCTTTTACGTTCGCTTGATGAAATGCATGCATCAGCCGAAGAATACGGAACAGCATTTTTTGCGGAAAATCAGGGCAACTGGGGTAATTTCTTCCTGAAAGACACAGATGACCTGAAGTTCTTCGGCGACACAGGATTCTGTCTTGATGTCGGGCATGCAAATGAGTGTAAAACGCTTGACAAATTCCTGAATGTGCCGTTTTCCCATATTCATCTGCATGACAATGCAGGAGAATCCGATACGCATTCCGCGGTCGGGAACGGAAACATTGATTTCATGCAGGTTCTTGCAAAAATCGCAGAAAACCATGTAAATCATCCGGTTATCGAATGTGCCGCGTTTGATGATGTGCTGAAAAGTCTTGACATCCTGCAGAAAATGGAGAAACACGTATGAAAATATCACGCTGGACGATAATTTTATCCATAAGTCTGATTGCAGCATCGGTTTTAATTTTTGCCATAAAACTTTTGGTAATCGGCGACAATCCCGAATCAAACACACTTGCATACATATTTAATGCGCTCGGATTTCTGCCGTTAAATGTATTGTTTGTCACACTGTTGTTAAGCAGCATGCTTACTATGCGTGCGAGGCGCGAACGGGAGGAAAAGACAAAGATGGTTTACACCCTGTTCTTTACGGAAATCGGCTCAGAACTGCTGCGCATGTTTGTTTCATGCGACAGCAATGCAGCAGAAATCCGGAGTAAGATGACGGGAATAAAATCCTGGAAACATGCCGAGTTCCACACTGCTATGGAGTGTATAGGACATTGCTGCAGAAAAACAAGTCCGGCTGCCTCTGATTTCAACAATATACGCGTACTTCTGCAAGGCAAACACGAGTTCCTGCTCAGACTTATTGAAAACCCTGTTCTTCTTGAGCAGGAACTGGTTTCGCGTCTTCTGCAGGATTTGTTCCATCTGGAATCAGAGCTTGTCTCCCGCGGGGAAATTACTGATTCTGTTGCGTCAGATATTGCACATCTCGCAGGTGATGTAAACCGTATCTATCCGAATCTTGCAAAGCTCTGGCTTACTCATATGGAATATCTTTCAAAGCATTATCCGTATCTATTTTCCTATTCCCTGCGCACGAGTCCGTTTATTGTTGAAGACGATGTTGTGATTAAGGAATAAGAATACTTTTTTTACCAATTACACGCATAAAAGTAAGTATGACAGATGTAATCTTACTTTCCGGAAGTCCGCGTGCAAACGGCAATACGGAACTTGCTCTTACTGTATGTAAAGAAGCAATTGAAGCAGCAGGTCTTACAGCAAAAATAATTTCTCTTCGCGGAAAAGAAATCAAAGGCTGTATTGCCTGCGGCAAATGTGCCGGTACCGGCTGCTGCTCCTTAAAAGACGACCTGAACACATTTCTGCCGGAAATCCGCGAGGCAAAAGGATTCATTGTCGGTGCACCGGTGTATTTCGGCACCGCACGCGGCGATGTGATGAACTTTATGCAGAGAATGTGCATGGTTGCCCGCGCAAACGGCAACTGGCTTAGCGGCAAAGTCGGCGGACCTGTTGTTGTTGCCCGTCGGGGAGGGCTTACATCCACACTTCAGGAAATGCTGATGGCATTTTTCATCTCCGGCATGACGGTGTGCGGTTCAACCTACTGGAACATTGTATTCGGTCAGAAACCCGGTGAGGCGGCAGGTGACGCCGAAGGAATTGACACGCTTAAGACCTTTGGCAAAAATGTTGCAGAACTGATAAAAAAGATTGAATAAATTATTTTTTTATTTTTCCCAGAAGTGTTTCTTCTGAGATGATTCCTGCAGATAGGTTTCAAGGTCAGCAATCTGGTCCCAGAGTGTGTGCACCTGGTCTTTTAATGCCCCCACATCGCCTGCAAGGTCTGCTATTGCCTGCAGAATCTTTTCCGTATCAGACGAAGCATTCTCGCGGATTGCAGTAAGTTTGTATTCCATGCCGGAAACCTTTGCCTCCGCACTCCGGACGGCAAGAATGAGCTCCTCTTCGGTCTCACTGCGCGGAATCGGCTTTGGTACGGCTGCTGCTTTTTTCTCTTCTTCAAGCATGCCCATCTTTTTCATGTCTTCAAGTGCACGCTCTTCCAGTGATTTGCCGCCCCGGATTGCCGGAACAATTACCTCATGGGGCAGACCCTGAGCACGCAGGTCGGCGATTTTTCTGAACCGGTCGACTGCATTATCATCATAAATTTTAATCCGCCCGATCATTTTTCCCGGCAGAATTTCATCATATTCCTGTGCAATCTGCCGGCAGTCGGCTTCTGAAATGCCGAGAATTGCGGCAATCTCTGCAGTTTTTTTCGTATCTCCCATATAGAGAATAACTTTGATTTAAAAGATAAAAAAAGTTTGGTTTGGGATTGTTCTTAATCCGACTTCTTTCCGGCAATCTTTAATGCAATTGCGCTGATGATACCAACGATACCAAAGACAAGTGCGAAGATACCAATGACCCAGATGAGGGTGAAGAAGGATGCAACCGGGGTTACAATGAAGATAACACCGAGGATAATTGCAAGAACACCGGTAATTGCTGCAAGAACACGAAGTCCGCCGGTAAGTCCCTCGCCGCCGCCGATTGCAATAGCAAGATCGGAAACACCGCTGATGAACAGACCGACTGCAATAAGGATGGTTAATGCAATGATGCTGTTAAGCGGGACAAAGAACGACATGATACCAAGGATAATGATAATGATACCAAGGATAATCAGAAGTACCTTAACCCAGGTTTTTGCTGCAGCTCCGGTAAAGGAGACACCATTTGTTATGACAACAATACCAATGAAGATTAACAGACAGTTAAAGAGGATGCCTGCTACTACACCTGAAATCAGCGGGAATGCAAGAAGTAAGATACCAAGGATGGTTAACAGAATACCTCTTGTAAGGGATGCTGTAAAGGTGAGGTTTTGAAACTGTGTCTTTATATCAGACATGATTATAATATTGTCTCTTCATAGATATAAAGAGTTATTCCATGGACTGGAAAAAAAGGGTTATATTTCTATTAATCTGTACTCACTCTTTCCAAGCCCGAGCTCTTCAGCACAGGTGAACTGAAGTTCCGGATTTGTTCCGGGCCAGACACGGGTGAATTTTTCCTCCCCGCATTCATGATGGTCAGGAAGCAGGCTTCCATGTACGCCGCATGAATTAGTAACAAGGTCAAAGCATGCCTTGTCAAGTGCAACAGGGTCAATAGACGCAAGAATACCGATATCGGGAACAATGGGAACATCTGCCCACATTGAACAGTCGCAGTGCGGGGTGATATTGGTCAGGAAGTTGATGTAAAGCGCCTTGCCTGTTTTGTTTGCAACAGCGCCTGCCGCATAATCAATCATACGTTCAACAAAAGTTACTCCGTCATCCTGCCAGTCTAAATCAATTGCACGCTCCGCACAGGTGTTCATACACATCAGACATCCTATGCACAGGTCATAATTGAATTCAATGGATTTACCGCCCATCTGAATAGCAAACTCCGGACAGGAATTCATACAGGCACCGCAGGCAACGCACTTGTCTTCTTTCACATACGGGCGGATTGTGTGCTGCTCGCGTTTTCCGGGTACTGCTGCACATCCCATGCCGAGATTCTTTAAAGCACCGCCGAATCCGGCTACCTCGTGTCCTTTGAAGTGGGAAACGACAACAAGAGCATCTGCTGCGACAATATCGGATGCGATTTTTACCGTGTCAAAGTGTTTGCCGTAGACCTGAACTTCCTTGTAGTTCTGTCCCTTAAGCCCGTCTGCGATAAGGACGGGGCAGTTTACTGCAGGCCAGGTAAAGCCGTGGCGTGCTGCGGTTTCTGCATGGTCAACTGCATTTCTGCGCCCGCCGATGTATAGGGTATTGGTATCGGTAAGGAAAGGTTTTGCACCGAGTTTTTTAATTTCGTCAATGACAGGCGATACAGAAAGCGCAGGCACAAATGCATCATTTCCGCGTTCGCCGAAGTGGACTTTAACTGCTGTTAGTTCGTCTTTTTCCACATGGTTTTCAAGTCCTGCAGCCTTTAATAGAGCGCGGATTTTATGTTCGGTATTGCGTTTGACTGATATACCGCCTGCTCTGGCAAGGTAAACATTTTCCATGATTAAGTATTGGTTGCAGGAGGTAATAAGAAAGAGGGTCGGGGAAAAAAGTTATAATGTTCCTTTGGTGCTTGGAACATCTTTGCGGGTTTTGTCCACTTTAAGTGCAAGACCGAGTGCGATACCGAACGCCTTGAATATTGCCTCACATTTGTGGTGATCGTTTACGCCGGAAAAAATGATATGTGCCGTAATTCCAGCGTGCTGGCAGAGCGAATAGAAGAAATGCTCAAACAGGTCGTTTGGTATGCCTCCGGTTACAAGTCCGGTAAAAGCCCCGTCCATAACAAGGTATCCGCGTCCTCCGGCATCAATTGCCACAGTTGCACGTGATTCATCCATCGGCACAATGAAATTGGAAAACCGTGCCATTCCTTTGGCATCTCCTATTACTTCCTTAATGCAGTCGCCAAGGACGATACCGATATCTTCCATTGTGTGGTGAACATCGACTTCCAGGTCTCCCTTTGCCTCGACAGTCAGGGAAAATCCGCCGTGTTTTGCAAAGGAGTTGAGCATGTGGTCCAGGAAGGGAATGCCTGAACTGATTTTTACTTCCCCGCGTTTGTCAGGGTTGAAACTGAGTTTTATTTCCGTCTCGTTTGTTTTTCGTGAAATTTCTGCTTTTCTCATACTGCTTCCTCCAGTGCGTCTTTTAAGGATATTCTGCCGGAATAAAGAGCCGAACCTAAAACAGCGCCCGAGACTCCTGCATTTTTCAGGACTGAAACATCAGCCCGCGTAGTAATTCCGCCGGAAATTACTACTGGGATGTTAACCGCATCCAAAAGGCGGCGAATCGGTGCTTCTGCAATACCCTTCTGGCGCCCCTCGACATCTACATTTGTGTAAAGAAGGGAGCCGGCGCCGAGTTCTTCAAAGCGCTTTGCCCATTCGACAAAGTCTCCGGCGGTCTTCTGCCAGCCGGAAATTGCTATCTGTCCGCCTTTTGCATCAACACCTGCCATAATCCGCTCTGAGCCGAACTCGTCAGAGAGAATCCGGATAGACTTTGGTTCTGCTACGGCAAACGTGCTTAGGATAATCCGCTGTACTCCGCAGTTAAGCCATCCGCGGGCATCTTCCAGACTTCTGATGCCCCCTCCGAGTTCGATGAAAACATCGGTCGTTTCTACGATTTCGCGGATTGCACGGGCGTTTTCCGAGGAGGAGGAAAATGCACCGTCGAGATTTACAATATGCAGATTTGCGGCGCCTTCTCCAATCCAGCGCCGTGCATTTTCAAGGGGCGTACCATACTTTGTTGCGGTCGAACGTTCGCCGCCGACCAACTGAACGCAGGTACCCCCTAAAATATCCACGGCGGGAAATATATCCATCTATCTCACCATACGGGTAATGTCAAGCACCAGTATATCACGGGCGCCCGCCTGCTTCAACTGGTTAATGAGCTTGTAGACACGGTCAGACGGAACTACTGCGTGCAGTGCGACCGAGTTGCTTTTTGCAATGTCCATGATGGTCGGACCGCCCAGACCCGGAATCAGTGCCTCAATATCGGACAGTTTTTCCCGGTCGACATTCAGCATCAGATAGCACTGGTTTTCTGCGGCCTGCACACTTTCAAAGGCAAGAAGAATTTCATCAATTTTTGCCTTCTTATCCGTTTTCAGCGCATCTTTATTGGCAATGACATGGGTTGTGCTCGGCAGAATCTCGGCAATGATTTTCAGTTTGTTCATTGCAAGAGTGGTGCCTGAAGAAGTCAGGTCCGCAATTGCGTCAGCGACGTTTAACTGCGGTGCTGCCTCGCAGGCACCCGAAACCTCAATCACTGTTACCGGCACACCTTGTTTTTTGAAGAAATCCTCGCATATATTGGGGAATTCGGTTGCAATACGCATTCCTTTCATCTGCGAAACAGAAGTGATGCCTGAAGATTCCGGAACCGCAACAACAAGCGTTGCTTTACCGAATCCGAGGTCTTTTAACGGCACAATATCGGAACGCCGTTCTGCAACCATGTCAAGACCTGTGATACCAATGTCGGCAACTCCTTTGGCAACATACTCAGGGATATCAATCGGTCTTACGAATAAGACATCGATTTCCGCATCGACAGTATGCGCAATCAGCTGACGGTCGGATTTTTTAATATGTATGCCGGCCTTGTTCATTAATTCGTTGATTGGCTCTGCGATGCGTCCTTTGTTTGGTATTGCCAGGCGTATAGTCATTTTAGAAGGTGGTTAATTTGCCGTCAATGACAAGTTTGGTGATGTCAGTGATGTTTTCAAGTCTCTTTTCAACGATTTCCTCAACTTCCGGTGCAAAGTCCTTGAAGGAGTATCCGCGTTTGGTGATGCACTGAACGCTTGCAATGTGCGGGTAGTCAATCGGGTGACCAATCTGCGAAAGAAGTCTGACGTACATTTCCTCAACACCGTCAACTTTCAGGCAGCATTCCTTTGCAATCTCGGTGGAGAGCAGGTTGTAAATCTTTCCAATGTGGTTAATCGGGTTTTTACCGGAGGTTGCTTCCATTGACATCGGTCTGTTCGGAGTGATTAATCCGTTGCAGCGGTTTCCGCGGCCGACAGAACCGTCATCACCCATTTCTGCAGAGGTTCCGTTTACAGTAAGGAAGACAGAGTTGTAGTTCTTTTTGATGACATCTGCGGTGTTTACTGCAATCTTGATCTTTCTGTCGGTGAACTTCTTTGCAACAGTGGTGAATTCATCAACCATCTTTTCCTTGCACTCGACATAGTCATCAATGGATGAACAGTAGCGGTCAACCATAGCTGCTGCAACGGTAATAGTGATGGTGTTTATATCACGGAGACCCATTAATTTGATATCATAACCAAGCATCGGGTTTTTGGGTCTGAAGTCTTTTGCAATAAACTGGTCAAGACCTAAGATAACCTGTTCAACCTCAGAGAACGGAGCGTGACCGACACCAAACGAGGTATCGTTCGCACGCGGAACAGTGGTGTGTCCCTTTTTGGTGTTGAAAACATCCTGAAGGTCGGTTGAGCCTGCTCCCATTCTGCAGTCAACAATGACATCATTTTCCATGTTGAAGGTCGGAATGGTTTCCTTTAAGTAGTCGCGGGCAGCTTTTACTGCAATTGCATCGGTTGCAAAGGTTTTTCCACCGAACTGTCTGGTTGCACGGCCGGTTAAGAGGAAATAAATCGGCTTAATGATTTTTCCGCCGCCGAATTCCGGTCTGGATTCGCCTGCAACAACTTCACCCTGGTCAGTGTTGTGGTGCAGAACAAGACCATCGCACTCTTCCATGTATTCGCGGCAGAGGGCACGGGAAATTGCTTCTGCAACACCGTCTGCAAGTGAATCGGGGTGTCCGATACATTTGCGTTCGACAAGTTCTACTTTCTGTTTTTCAATCGGAGTCTGAACGAGATGAGAGACGGAAATATTTCTCTTCATTTTCAATCACTTTAGTATAATTTGATTTTTTAGTATTTAATTGTATGGGTGAATTTTTGTTAAAAATTGCAACCGGGAGAAAATACCTGATAAAATTGCGGGTGATTTATTCCAAAATTACTTCCCCGCTGCCGCGCCCCGCAATCTCTTCTGCAAGGTCGCGGACTGCAGACATCTGTCTCCTGCACATCGCAGGAAGCCGTCTGGAAGAAGACACAGTCAATAACCGCCGGTCTTTGTATGTTACACTTAAGGAAGAAGTTGCCGCATCACATACCATCAGCCCGCGCGGCGCGTGGGTAAACATCTTCAGATGACTTTTTTTTACCATAGAAAAAAGCGCACAAACATCGCATTTATCAAGCACATATTTTTTTGTAACCTTCGGTTTCGAGTGGTCAGCCTGTTTTGCAAGGATGAGATGCCAGACTCCGGTTTCATCTTCTTCAAATTCCGCACAATAGTAACTTCCTCGCATGTCTCCGCCCCGCGAAAAGATTACTTTGCATGGATTTTGCGGCATCAGATGAATCATATCTGATACTTTATCTTTTGAAAACAAAAACTTTTTCTCATGCCGCTTTCAATTTACTCTGCATGATAAAACTGTTTGAGGAATTCAAACCGAACCCGCGGTACAAACCGCACCTGATTTTATCCACTGCTGTAATAACACTGCTGATATATATCCCCTGTACATTCTGGATTCCGTTGGTCGTTTATGATGTCGCACCTGCTCATTTCAATCTCTCATGGATTATCATTTTAGCTGTATTTGCGGCACTTGTTGCATGGATTTGCATCTGGGCGGGTCTTTATTTTAAATCAGTCGTATACCAGCTGAACAACACAGAAATGACCTGGCGCCGCGGAGTTCTGTTCAGAAAAACCGGTATTGTCCCCTATGACAGAATAACCAATGTTGATATTGTTCAGGGACCGATTATGCGGATATTCAAAATATTTGACCTGAAACTCGATACCGCAGGCGGTTCGGGAAAGGACAAATCCGAAATCCGCATTGAAGGAGTTGAAGACCCGGAACCGCTTCGTGCCTTGATTATGGATTACGTCAGAGGCAAAAAAGCAGCACCTGCTGCACTCGGCACCGAATACGGAGCAGCAGAAGAAACAGACATATCTGCAATTCTTGAAGAACTTCGTGCAATCAGAAAACTGCTTGAGAAAAAATGAGCGAAGATAAAGAATTCACCAAAGAAGAAAAAGCCGAACTTGACAAATTCGAAGAGGAACACCCGTATCAGGAGATTCCCGAAGAAGAAATCCGCATACCGAAGCGTCCTGAAAAAATCACCGATACAAAACATGACGTACTTTTTTTAGTGCTGTTCTGTATTGCAATGGCCGCATTTTTAATCATCATCTTTTTTACCCGGTGAGGAGACCTTCAGGTCCTTCACCTCAACCCAGCAGAACAATATACTTTAAGAAACAAATACTACTTACATACAGAAGGTAACTATCGTGCAAAAGATTATCCAAACCTCACTCCACCTGGAATTAAATGATAAACCGGGACAGCTCCTTGCAGCAATAGAGCCCGTCTCCAAATCCGGCGCAAACATTATCTCCATCTCGCACCAGCGTGACAAAAAAGCAGCAGACGGCGATTTAATCGTAGAAATCGTTATCTCGCTTCCGGAACAGAACCTGCCTAAACTTATAGACGCCCTTAAAGCAAACGGAATTTTTATCGGCCGTATCGGAACGGAACATCTTACCTGCACGAAAACCTTCATCCTTATCGGTCATATTCTTCACACCGATTTAACCGATACTGTTAACAGAATCGATAAGAAAAATATCTCCGAAGTCACCGAACTGCATATTCTTATGCCGGGAATTGATGAACCGTCCACCGCAAAATTCACGATAAAAACCGTAAATGAAACGGAAATGGAAAATGCCGTGGAACTCTTATGGGCGATTGCAGAAGAAAAACATCTCATGATTATTGATGAAAACGGAGGCGACTCAGAATGATGAAAGTAGCCTTAATCGGTCTCGGATCGGTCGGACGCGGAGTCGGTCAGGTCTTAAAAGACGACACGCGCTTTAAACTGGTTGCAGCTGCAGACTCAAAATCCGGTGCTGTTTCCTACGGCGGCTTAAATATTGAAAAGCTCCTCACCTATAAAAAAGCAGGGAAACCCTTAAGCGACGAGGGCTGGACCGCGGAAAAAATTGCAAAAGAAGCGGACTACGATGTTTTAATCGAAGTAACGCCCACCAATGCACAGACCGGAGAACCTGCAGCAACCACCATTAAAACCGCATTATCCCGCGGAAAACACGTTGTTACCTCAAACAAGGGTCCGGTTTCCCTGTATTATCATGAACTTGCGGACCTTGCCGAAAAGAACAATGTCGGTTTCAAATTTGAAGGAACCGTTGCAGGCGCGGTTCCGATTTTAAACGGAATCCGCCATGGTCTTGCCGGAAACAAAATAACTGCCCTGTATGGTATCTTAAACGGGACCTGCAACTATATTCTGACCAGAATGGAAGACGAGCGCCTTACCTATGCACAGGCACTGTCTGAAGCACGCGACCTCGGCTATGCTGAAGCGGACCCGACGTATGATGTAAACGGAACGGATGCGGCAATCAAACTCGTAATTCTTGCGAATACCATGTTCGGGATGAACTGCAAATTATCCGATGTAAAACGTGTCGGAATCGATTCGCTTACCCCCGATGCATTAATGATGGCAGCTGCCACCGGAAAATCAATCCGGCTTATTGCAACGCTTGAACCGGCGAAAAACTTCCTTGAAGTAGCACCGGGTCTTTTACCGACTGACGACCCGCTTGTTGTTGACGGAACGTTAAATGCGGTTACGGTAGAAACCGAGTATGCAGGTCCGATTACCTTTATCGGTCGTGGTGCCGGCTCGGTTGAGACTGCATCCGCAATTCTTGCAGACCTGATTTCCATTTACGAAAAGTATGGCGAGTAAGGAAAAATCCGGCGGGGTTTTGGCCCGCCGCGATACATTTCTTTCCTCGATGCGCAAACTGACATTTGAGGACGGCTTTTTTACTGCGGCAGAAATTGCAGAAGAATGCAATACTCCGCGGTCCACGGCTCAGGACTGGATTAATCGTTTGCTTGCCGAAGGATGTATTTTCCAGAAAGACGAGCCGCACGGACGTTCACCTGCAAAATATGCATCCCGCTCCGCAATGCCTGAAACGACCTGCAAACGGATTTTTACGACTGTTTCCGGTGATGATGTGGAGATTTTTCATGAATGTCTTTCAAGCGGCTGCGCTGGATTCTGCGAATTTCATCATAAACGCGCCGGAGGTGCCGCGGTTTTTGTAGAACGTGACGGAATGATTTTCCGCATACGTGCAAAAGCGGGTCGCGCAGAGCCGTTAAATCTCAAAGATGCAGCCGTAGGGCTCGTTTCTGTCGAAAAAAAAGGAGAATATGTCTATCAGACCATCCGCTCCATTCCGGGCGGCCCCGCATATTCGCTTTCTTCGATGATGAGCCGCGCAAAAGGCGTTTGCTGCGTAAAAACGGCGCTTGAAGACGGGTTTGTAAACGGCATTGTGCGCACAAAAGCGCTGGTGCCTGTTACAGTTGGTATCGACGACACAGACCGCAAAGGATGCGGGGGAGCCACGTTTGCTCTTGCGCAGGCGCTTTTGAAGTATCTTTCCAATTCGGGCGGAGTAATCGGAATTCGCCATCAGGTTGCGGTTCTTTCGCAGGATATTGAGGAAAAAACGGCCGGGAATTCCTGCAGTTTCATTGAACTTGCAGTAACTGAAGAAGCCAGGACTGCGCTTCCTGAGAAAATCTGCCGGTTTGTTGCCGGGGAAAGCGTTTCAAAGGACTGGGGTGTCGCCGTTTTTTCCGGCATTTACGTGCCTGATGTGCTGAAGGCATTTGCAGCAAAAGCACGGAGCGCCCGTGTTTCAGAAGATGAAGCAAAACGCGCGGCTGATTTGTGCGGTGTCAAAGTATTCGGGGGCCGCGGAATAATCGGAGCCCTCGCAAGCATCGGGTTAAAAGACCAGCCGCAGGATGTGCTTCTTGACCCGGTGCAGAAACTGGCGTAATTTATACTTACGTCCTTAAAAACATTTTTTCAAGTTTATCTTTGCCCAGAACTATAACCGTCGGCCGCCCGTGAGGACAGGTATAAGGAGAAGTCGTTGCGTAAAGCTGGCGCAATAGACGCTGCATCTGCTCTAAATTCAGTTCCGTATTGCCTTTTACTACAGCACGGCAGGCGGCAGTCTTTAACACACGGTCGAGCACGTTTTCGCGGTCGGATGTCAGACCATCCAGTGCCTGCGCCAGAATTTCATGAATAACCTCAGGGTCTCCGAGCCGGTCGGAAACCACCGGCACCGACCGGATTGACCAGGTATCAGCCCCGAACGGCTCAAGAACATAACCGGCCGCAGCAAGAATATCTTTCATATCAGGCATCGCCGCCGCCTCACGCCTTGAAAGCGTGATTTCCTTCGGCACGATAAGTTCCTGACCTCTTGCTTCCGTTCCCTGACGTGCCAGAAGTCTGTCATACATAATCCGCTCATGGGCGGCGTGCTGGTCAATTAATAAAAGATTTCCGGCCGCATCTTTTGCAATAATATACGTGCCTCCAATCTGCCCCATTATTTCAGGAATAGGAATTTCCGGCTTTGATGCGGCTGATTCAGTCCTTCTAAGCTGGCGCTCGGTCCGTTTTGCAGAAAAAGCACCCCCGGCTTTCGGTGCGGATGGGGTAAAGGCAATAACTGATTCTTTTACAAAATCATCAAGACTCGGCAGTTTCGGCTGCTCAACGCTCTTTACAGGTGCGGACGCCTCCTGAAAAATCCGTTCTTCGTGCAGCGAGGAATAAACCGTATCCTGCACTGAAATCATCACATCCCGCTCGCGTGAGAGCCGGATTTCCCGTTTTGTCGGATGCACATTCACATCGACTACTGCAGGGTCAAGTTCGATATTTAAAAACGCCGCAGGATACATTCCTTTCGGAAGAAGCGTGCCGTAGCCTTCACGGACAGCCCACTGAAGCGAGCGCGAGACAATCTGACGTCCGTTTATCGAAAGATAAAAGCGTGTCGGCGTACTTTTCATGTCGCAGCCCGGTTTTGTAACAAGCCCCGATACTTTTGCAATACCGAATTCGCCTTTGACCGGCACCAGATCCTTTGCAAAGGACGGACCGAAAACTCCGCCGATAACATCTGATAAATTTCCGTTTCCAAAAGTACGCAGGCGTTCTTTTCCCTGATAGGTCATCACAAACGCAACATCTGTATGAGCAAGCGCAATCCGCTCGACAATATCATACACATGCGACAGTTCGGTTGAAACGGATTTCTGGAACTTTTTCCGCGCAGGCGTGTTGAAAAACATGTCTTCGATAGTAATCGTTGTTCCATCAGGCGCTCCGGCTGCAGTATGCAGTTTTACCTCGCCGCCTTCAATTACGAGTTTAACCGCCTCAGGCGATGCGGAATCGCGCTCTTTTGAGACAAGGGTAACTTTAGAAACCGCGGCAATGCTTGCTAACGCTTCACCGCGGAATCCGAGCGTGGAAATATCTTCCAGGTCCTTTTGCGAGGCGATTTTGCTTGTTGCATGCTGGCGGAAAGCAAGAAGCGCATCGTCAAATCCCATTCCACATCCGTTGTCTGCAATTACGATTCTGGTAACTGCGGATTTATCGGCCGACAAATCTATTGTGATTTTTGAAGCTCCCGCATCAATTGCGTTTTCTGCAAGTTCCTTTACAATCGAAGCCGCCCGCTCGACAACCTCTCCTGCCGCAATATGGCTTACCGTTTCCTCATCAAGAATGTGAATCCTGCTCATTTCTTCTCCAGTAAGAGTTTCAGTTCGTTAATAAAGGCAAGCGCCTGCATCGGTGTCATATTGTACGGGTCTGCCCCGCGCAGACGGTTTTCGACTTCAGACGGCACCGGCTCTGAAGGAGCGGGTTCCGCATCGATTAAAAGCATCTGCGTGTAATATTTGCCGCCTTTTCCCCCGCGCTCTTCGCTCAGAGTCTCTTTTAAGATTTCCTCCGCGCGGGTGAGTACCTTTTTCGGAACGCCCGCGATTTTTGCCACATGCACACCGTAACTTCTGTCTGTTGCCCCTGGAATGAGTTTTCTTAAGAATACAATGTCGTGTGCATCTTCTTTTACCGCGAAATGATAGTTCTTCACCCGTTTCAACTCGGATTCCATGGAAATCAGCTGGTGGAAGTGTGTGGCAAAAAGCGTACGCGGTCCTTGCCCGCCTTTTCCATGCAGATATTCAAGTACCGCGCGTGCAATCGAGTATCCATCAACTGTACTTGTTCCTCTGCCGATTTCGTCAAGCAATATCAGACTTTTGTCGGTTGCATTGTTGAGAATGTTTGCAAGTTCAAGCATCTCAACCATGAAGGTACTCTGTCCTCCGGCCAAATCATCAGATGCGCCCACACGGGTGAAAACCCGGTCTACTATCCCTATTCTTGCAAACCTGGCCGGAACAAAGCATCCTGTCTGCGCCATGATGCATAACAGGGCGACGCTTCGCATGTAGGTTGATTTACCTGCCATGTTTGCTCCGGTCAGAATGAGAATCTGTTTTTCATATGAGCTCATTTCAGTGTCGTTTGCGACATAACCGCCCGGAACAGAGTTTTCCACAATCGGATGGCGGCCGTCGCGGATTAAGAGGTCGGTGGTTTCAACAAGTTCAGGCCGCACATAGTTATTGGTTACTGCAAGGTCGGCAAATCCGGCAAGCATGTCAATCTGACCAAGGGCAATGGCTACTTTCTGCAGCGTATCAACAGACTGCGCAAGCCCTGAAAGCAGCTGCTCATAAAGGGCGGTCTCAAGCGCAAGTACCCGGTCGTCAGCCTGCGCCATTTTTGCCTCGCGCTCACGCAGAGCCGGAATCGTAAACCGCTCGCCGTTTGCGGTTGTCTGTTTGCGTTCGTAATCTGCCGGAACTTTATCCAGATTCGAGCGGGTTATTTCGATATAATAGCCGAATACATTGTTGTAGGAGACTTTGAGTGATTTTATACCGGTTCTGTCGCGTTCTGTCTGCTGCAGACCTGCAATCCATTCGCGGCCGTTTGCAACAATATCACGGTATTCGTCAAGTTCTGCCGAATATCCGCGGCGGATTACATTGCCGTTTTTGTACACCTGCGGCGGCTCATCGATAATAGCCGAGTCAATAAGCCCTGAAATTGCTGAAAAATCGGCGATTTCTTCAAGTTCGCTTTGCAGAAGACCAGGGGCGTCTTTTAATTCATCACGCAGGGCGGGCAGTTCCTTTAAACTTGCAGAAAGAGCCTGTAAATCCCGCGGTGATGCATTTTTATAGGCAATGCGGCCCGCAATCCGCTCAACATCAGACAGGCGGGAAAGCCCGGAGCGGATATTCATTAACAGTACGGGCTTTTCAACAAACCATGAAACCGCATCCTCACGGGCCGAGATTTTTTCTATGCTGGTCAGAGGCCGCGTCAGTGCGGCGCGAAGGGCCCGCGAGCCCATGGGTGTCTTGGTGCGGTTTAAAAAGCCGAACAGAGTTGTGTCATTTCTGTCGCCGCGAAGAGGTGACAGGATTTCTAAATTGCGCAGCGTTACCGCATCCAGAATCATTGCATCAGTGTCGTACTTTTTCGTAAAACTGCGGATGTGTGCCGTATCGGTTTTCTGCGTGTCTTTCACATAGCGGACCGCTGCTGCTGCAGCCTTCAGGCAGAGCGGGGAACTTGTGTCAAATCCGTCAAGGGAAGTGACGCCGAACTGAGAGCACAAAGTGTTCTCCGCATCTTCAAAATACTGCGTCCGAAGCGGACTTACAACTTTGTGCGTGCCGGTGAAAAAGGCAATCAGTTCTGCATCAATATTCTGCGGCACCAGTATCTCAAGCGGATTGTACCGCTCGATTTCAGTTGCAAGAGCTGCTGTGCTGCTGTCTGTTTCTCTTACAAAAAACTCGCCCGTACTCACATCTAAAAATGCAAGACCGGCGCTGCTTTTTTTGCTGTCAACTGCAAAAGACATCAGATAATGAGCCGTTGCGCCGGGAATGATATCAGCATCTATCGCTGTTCCGGGCGTAACGACTTTTATCACATCACGCTTTACGCAGCCCTTTGCAGTCTTCGGGTCTTCAATCTGCTCAACTATCGCAACCTTGTATCCCTTTCTTATCATCCGAGGAAGATACAGGTCAACCGCATGAAAAGGAATACCCGCAAGAGGAATATTTTCCCCGGCGGGGTCTTTTGAACGGGAGGTTAACACCAGGTCCAGTTCGCGTGCGCAGATTTTTGCATCCTCAAAGAATGTTTCGTAAAAATCCCCCATGCGCATGAAAAGAATGCAGTCAGGATACTGCTTCTTAAACGAGAGAACCTGCTGCATTGCAGGGGTGAATTCTTTTGCAGATGCCATATATAGTTAGTTATGGGTTTTGTTCGGTAAAGTATCTGACGATTGTATTCTTTACACAAACAGAAATGCCATCACAATAATAAGAGCTGTGGCTCCCACAAGGTCAATCGAACTCGTAACCACAGGCACCCCGAAATTGTCCGGGTCAAATCCATTGCGGTAGGCAAAGACTGCTGTGTAGTACCCAAGCAGATTCATAATGAAAATCACAAATACTCCTGCGATTAAGGATAACAGAAGCATCGGCACAAGACCAGGACTTGCGATGCCGAACGCAAGTGCTGCAAAATGCGTAAGAAGCCCCATCAGCGGCAATATTATTACTGCATACAGGAAATTCTCCCCGAAATGCTTCCAGACTGTTTTCTGCGGGAAAATCTTCGCATCCACCAGACCCATATGCATCTCGGTTCCGATACGCGAGGTCAGAATACCGCCGATTGAACCGCAGCCGTTCATAAACGGCGAGATAAGAATCAGTACGGCTGCCGCGCTGATTAAGGAATCGAGCTTGTTTGTGTAGAGCACTCCTGCAATGATGCCGAGAAGACACAGAGGAACAAGAAGCGGCAGTCCCTCGCGCAGAATATCTTTCATCTGAAGGGTTCCTCTGATGCCGGTAACAAGTGCCCATACAAAGAGAGCAAGAACCAGTGCTCCTGCAATGCAGAGACCGGTAAACGGAAGCTGCATGACAACAATAGCTGTCAGGACAAGGGCGGGAAGCGTCAGAATGTCGCCTAACGTAGTTACAACCGGCGCTCCTATCATGTCCAGATTCCAGTTGGATCGGTAGCAGAAAAGACTGACTACTACGCCTGCCAGGGTGACTAAGACACCTGAAATGGTTCCTGCAACGACCGAAATTACCAGCATCTCAAACATCCCTATTACTTCGGTTCCGGAAACCAGGCAGATAATTTTGCCAAAGACGGCAAGAACAGCTGAAATTGCTACGGTAAGAATAATTGCCGACCGCAGATTATCGCCAAGGTCAGTACCGCGCGCAAAACTCTTTTCAAAAGAACCGATGTGCATCGATGAGGAAAGCCGGGAGGTTAAGATACCTGCAATAGCGCCCCGCATATTGATTGAGGGGGTGACTAAGACCATAAGTCCCGGAATGAGAAGCAGTATCCCGCTTACCGAGCCGAGATAAATGCCTGCGACAAAGGAAAGCGTGACGCTGATGAGAAGCGTGCATAGGCCGGTAAAAAATTCATAGTGCGAATGAAGGAGGTTTTTGACTACTGCCAGGGTCATCGCAAAGTACCTCCTCAGAACACATAATGTCTATACTATTGAACTTAATAGTGTATCAAATCTTTGTATGAGACCTGCGAAAAAATTATTCAGTCTGTGCTTTTTTTGCACAGATGATTTCAAGCACCCCGTTTTTCAGCGAGGTTTTCAGACTGCTCATATCAAGCCCCGGAAGCGGGCAGGATGCTTTGTATTCATGGTTTTCACCTGAGACCAGGCATAATATCCCGTTTTCATAGGAAAGCGAGAAGTCGTCGGAGGATTCAGGGGGAAGTGCGGTCTGAAGGATTATTGAATCGCCCATATCAAATGTTTCCACCGGAATGGTTTTTGAACGCGGTTTTTCGGAAATCACCTGCGGCTTTCCTCCCGCGCCCATTATTACCTTTACGCCGAACACCTGCGGCCCTTTCTTTTCAGGCGCGCCGTTTCCTGAAAGCATTGACTGAATAAACTCCACAATGTCTTTGAACGGGTCTTCAGGTACTTCAGTCATATTATTCCTGTTTAGATACTATCTCTCTTATCCGGTTAAAGTCTTTCTGATGAGATGCGAGCAGACTGTCAAGTTCGCGGATTTCATCGGATACCTCTTCGGATTTGTATTCGGCTGCCTCGACTTTTGCAAGGGCTTTTTCAAGCAGCTTGCGTTCGTCTTCGTTGTAGCGGTACTGCCATGAGCCCGCTTCTGCTTCGCGGCGTCCTGCCTTGTCAAGCGAGGGGCGCACGCGTTTTAAGGCGGCGTCAAAGTGTCTGTTGTAGATTTTGACCGAGGCAACGGCGAGTTTGATATCGGCTGCGTCTTTTCCTTTCATCGCGGAAACGAATTCGCGGATTGCAGTCATCTTCGCCTCGCGGACGAGTGCTTCAATATCGGCACCAACAAATCCGTCCGTCTTTGCAACAAGGTCGTCAATACTGACATCGTCTGCCATCAGGTCTTTGACCGTTTTGAGGTAGACGTCAAGAATCTGACGCCGTCCTTCTGCCTCCGGCGGAGGAACGAAGATGTGCTGTTCAAGTCTTCCGGGCCGCATTAAGGCCGGGTCAATCATGTCCGGACGGTTGGTCGCTCCGATTACCACCACATTTTTCAGTTCTTCGAGACCGTCAAGTTCAGTAAGGAACTGGCTTACCACCGATTCGGTCACATGGCTTGAGTCATTTGAGCCGCGGCGTGGGACAAGCGAGTCAATTTCATCAAAGAAGATGATGGCAGGTGCTGCAAGCCGTGCCTTGCGGAAGATTTCGCGCACGCCTTTTTCGGACTCGCCGACCCATTTTGACATGAGTTCCGGACCTTTGACTGCGATGAAGTTGCATTCCGATTCGTTGGCTACTGCTTTTGCAAGGAGAGTCTTTCCTGTTCCGGGCGGGCCGAACATCAGGAAGCCTTTCGGCGACTTGGTTGCAAACTGTTTGTACACATCCTCGTATTTGAGAGGCCATTCAACTGCCTGCTGAAGTTCTTCTTTAACGGAGTCGAGTCCTCCAACATCGGACCAGTGCACATCGGGCACTTCGACAAGGACTTCACGCATTGCAGACGGCTGCACCATCTTAAGCGCTGCTTCGAAATCGGCTGCGGTCACTTTGAGTGAGTTGAGTTTTTCCGGACTCGGTGTCTCTTCGGGGTTTAAGTTCGGGAATTCGCGGCGCAGTGCGTGCATTGCGGCCTCTTTTGCGACTAAGGCAAGGTCTGCTCCGACAAAGCCGTGGGTGGTGTTTGCATATTTGTTGATGTCAACATTTTCTGCAAGCGGCATTTTGCGTGTGTGAATCTTTAAGATGTCGCGCCGTCCGTCTTTGTCCGGCACTCCGATTTCTATCTCACGGTCGAATCTGCCGCCCCGGCGAAGTGCAGGGTCAATTGCATCCGGCAGGTTGGTTGCCGCGATGACGATGACTTTACCGCGGGAGTTAAGTCCATCCATTAAGGAAAGCAGCTGTGCTACCACGCGGCGTTCCATCTCGCCTTTGGACTCGTCACGTTTCGGTGCAATCGAGTCGATTTCATCGATGAAGATGATTGAGGGTGCGTTTTCTTCGGCCTTTTTGAATATCTCCCGGAGTTTTTCTTCCGAGTCTCCGTAGTATTTGGAGACAATCTCCGGTCCCGAGATGGTGTCAAAGTATGCGCCTGCTTCGTTTGCAACCGCACGGGCAATTAAGGTCTTACCTGTTCCCGGCGGGCCGTAGAGAAGTACTCCCTTTGGCGGTTCGATGCCGAGTTTTTCAAAGACTTCGGGGTGACGAAGCGGATACTCAATCATCTCACGGACCTGGGAGAGTTCACGTCCGAGACCTCCGATATCTTCGTAGTGGATGTTTCCGGCTGACTTGCCTTTGGGGGCGTCTTCGCCTTTGTAGGGTGAGGATTTATAGGAGAACTCGGTGCTTGAGCCGACAATTGCTGCATCGCCCGGACTTACATCGGAGATGATGAAGTCAAAGGTCTCCATCTTCGGCATGCCGTAGTCGCTGAAGAACGAGTCGAAGAAGTCGCTGCTTGAAAGGCGGCTTCCAAGTCCGAAACGCTGACCTTTTACAACCACTTTTCCGGCAAAGGCGTTGCGCATTACCTGTGCAAGCGAGTCGTTGTCGAACTGAAGTCCGGGAGACATCGGCTGTACGGTTATTTTTGATGCGGTCTTGGGTTCGATTTTTTCAACCGTTACCGTATCACCGATTCCGGCGCCTGCGGTCTGTCTGGTATTTCCATCGATGGCTATTGAGCCGCTTCCTATGGTGTGGGAGATAAGAACTTTTGCCGCAGCATATTTCTTACCGGTGATTTTGACGTAGTCTCCGGAAACAATCCCGAGTTTTCTCATGACTTCGCCGTTTACACGGGCTAAGCCCTGGTTTACATCATTGTATTCTGCTTCCTGAATTATCAGGGATATGGGTTTTATTTCAGACATATTTTTTCACCTTCGTATTTGTCTTTACTATTGGTAAGTTTTATTAAGTATTTAAAGTTATTGTGTCGGCAATGTAAAAACCGGTTAAAGATAGGTTTTTATAGAACTGAAATGCAGGAAAGTTGTAGGGCGCGCATAAAACTTACAATAAACCGGAATAACCGGAATAAAATAAAAAAAACAAGCAGGTTAAAAATCGGTGTAATTATTTGCCGTGTGTTAATTTTCGCGCTGGGATAATACGTCTTTCATACGCTTCGCATCCTGTTTTAACTGTGGAATCTGCTTTTTTGAAAAATACCAGAGCATCTCCAGATCAACTCCCGGGTATTCATGAATCAGGATATTGCGCAGACCTATCAGTTTTTTCCAGGGGATTTGAGGAAAATCAGCTGCTTCATCATGAAGAGCAATATTTCGCGAAGCTTCACCGATAATTTCAAAAAAACGTATTACAGCAGCATTATAAATCGTATTTTTTAGAAATTCCTCATACGACATAGTATCAGTACAGTCAGTGATATTTGTACACTGTTCAATTATATCATCAAGTCTGCTGATAACTTCTTCGTGATTTACCATTTTCTTTCCTCATGCACTGCATATTGTTTGTGCATCTTTGAGAACCACATTCAGAAAACGCTCATTACTCCAGTTTTCTGGAATTAAATCTATATCCCGGTGAAAGAGCCCTGAAAGATATTCATGTAATTCGAAGAGATTATCATAGTTTGTATTTTCAGGAGTGAAAATATACAAAAGATCAATGTCAGAACTGGTTGTATCTTCACCACGGGCGACAGAACCAAAAAGCCGCAGCTGCTGCACACCGAAACGGGACTGCAGGTACGGCGTCTGTTCTTTCAGCGTCTGAAGGACTTCCTCCCGTATTGACATAATTACTAATGTGCTTTAAGGGATTAAATACTTATAGTCTTGAAAAAGAACCGGCGAGTGTACGTTCGTCCAAAAAAATAAAAAAATCAGTGTCTGAAATATCTGACACCGGTAAACACAACAGCAATACCTAACTCATCCGCTTTTGCAAGGACCTCGTCATCACGGATTGAGCCGCCCGGCTGAATCAAAGCGGTGGCGCCTGCAGCTGCTGCAACATCAAGCGTGTCTGCAAACGGCAGGAACGCATCAGATGCGACAACAGTTCCCTTCATATTTCTGCCAAACTCTGCTGCCTTCGTAATTGCAATCTGTGCCGAATTGACACGGTTCATCTGACCGACACCGATACCGACCGTCTCAGTCTTGTTCGTGTAAATGATTGCATTGCTTTTAGCGTACTTGACAACCTTCCAGGCAAGTTTGAATGCCTCCATCTCATCTGCAGTCGGGGCACGTTTGGAAACAACCTTCCAGTCCTCAGTGTACTCAGGCGTACGCTGAACCAAAATACCACCATCAATGGTTCTGACCTCATCAGCCGGAACCGCAGGCGGCAAAATTAACAGACGCATATTCGGCTTGGATTTTGCAAGCTCGATTGCCTCCGGAGCAAAAGACGGCGCAACAAGAACCTCAACGAACGTGGAACAGATTTCCTTCATCAGCGGAACTTCGACCGGATGGTTTACTGCAACAATCGAACCGTATGCGGAAACCGGGTCGCAGTCGCGTGCCTTGATATAGGATTCAAGCTGGTCTTTTGCTACCGCAACACCGCACGGGTTGTTGTGTTTTACAATAACCGTTGCATGGTCCCAGAGTTCGCGGCAAAGGGAAACTGCTGCATGCACATCAAGATAGTTGTTGTACGACATCTCCTTGCCCTGCATCGAATCCTGACCCGCAATGCCGGTCGTTCCGTACACTGCTGCCTTCTGATGCGGGTTTTCACCGTAGCGCAGGGTTCTGCCGTTTGCGAACTGGAATGTGTAAGTGGACGGGAATTCACCATCAAGAGCATTGAGATAGTTCGAAATCGCCGCATCATATGCCGCGGTTCGGGTAAAGGCCTTTGCTGCAAGTTTCAGGCGCTGTTCTTCGGTTGTTCCCCCATTGTTTACCGCATCAATGACCATTTTGTAGTCTGACGGGTCAACAATTACCGTTACATCCTTATAGTTCTTGGATGCTGCGCGAATCATTGCCGGACCACCGATATCTATGAATTCAATGAGTTCGGGAAGCGGAAGACCGAGTTTTGATTTTTCCTCGAACGGATAGAGGTTGACGCATAAAATGTCAATGTTTTCGATGCCGTGCTGTTTCATTACGTCATCGTCTTTTCCGCGGCGTCCGAGAAGTCCTCCGTGTACCTTCGGATGCAGGGTTTTCACGCGGCCGTCCATCATTTCAGGAAATCCGGTATATTCAGATACGTCTTTTACCGGAATGCCCGCCTTGCGGATGGCTTTTGCCGTTCCTCCGGAAGAAATAATGTCAATTTTTTTCGCTGCAAGGGCACGCGCCAGATCAATTATACCTGTTTTGTCCCAGACTGAAAGCAGTGCGAGTGTCATATACGTTATACTTGGTTGTTTATGGTTATATTTGTGATTGTTTAACCCGAGGTAAGAACAGCTGCAAAAAAAAGAAAAAAATTAGTGTACCTTGGTTCCCTGCGGAACATCGCGGAGCGGAACAAGAAGCGATGCCTCTTCACCTGCTGCAAAGAGCATACCATTGCTTTCCTCGCCCCGGAACTTTGCCGGCTTTAAGTTGACAATGACAATAATCTTCTTGCCGACCATTTCCTCAGGGGTGTACTGCTCTGCAATGCTTGAGATAATCTGGCGGACTTCGGTTCCGATGTCGACCTGAAGACGGAGAAGACGGTCAGCTTTGGGTACTTTTTCGCATTTTACGACAAGACCCACGCGGAGGTCTAATTTTGCTACATCGTCAATCGTTACAATTTCAGTTGATACGGGTTCAATTTCAGTCATTTTTTCTTCCTTTCCTTCTGCTTTTTCCTGTGCTTCCCTGCAGCGCTTTGCAAGGGTTGCTTCAAGTTCCTCGCGCTGTTTATCCTCGATTCTTGCAAACAGCGGCTTTACATCGCCGAGTTCTGTGTTTTCAAACGAAACAAGAGCGTCTGATACCGGGTGGTCTTCAACGCGGTCTTTGTATCCGAGCATCTCCCAGAGCTTCTGGGCTGATTCAGGCATAACCGGCTGCAGAATCAGTGCGCATGCCTTTACAATCTGCAGGCAGTTCTTTAAGACCTGTTCTGCTGCCGGAACATCTTCTTTTAACAGTTTCCAGGGCGCATTGTTTGCGATGTACACGTTTCCAAACGAGGCAAGTGCAATAATTCCATCGACTGCAGACTTGAACTCAAAGCTGCGGACCGCCTCTTCAACGGTCCTGAGCGTCTTTGCGATTTCATCAAAAATCGGCTGCTCGACAGCCTGTTTGGGCATATAACCGAGTTTGTTTTTGACGATGGTCATGGAACGGTTGGCGAAGTTGCCGAGGGTGTTTACCAGTTCATTGTTGACTCTTGCCTGGAACTCTTTCCATGAGAAGTCGAGTTCTCTGGTGTGGCTTGTGTATGCGAGGAGATAATATCTTAAGTAGTCTGCCGGAAGTCCTTTGTCAAGGTAGTCTTCTTTGGTCCAGACAACGTATCCGCGGGATTTGGAGAATTTCTCGCCGTCAATGGTGACCATGCCGGATGCAACAACCGCAGTCGGAGGCTGATATCCTGCGCCGTGGAGCATTGCCGGCCAGAATACACAGTGGTGGTAAATGATATCGGAGCCGATAAAGTGTACTCTGTTTCCGTCTATCCAGTATTTTTTCCAGTCTTTGCCTGCGGCATTTGCCCATTCTTCGGTAAAGGAGATGTATCCGATTGGTGCATCAACCCATACGTAGCTGACTAAATTTTCCGAGCCCGGGAATTTTACACCCCAGTCCATCATTCTTGAGATGCACCAGTCTTTGAGTTCGTTTTCAACCCAGCCGATTGCATAGTTCTTTGCGTTGATGGTTCCTTCAAGGTGCGGGAGATATTCAAGGAGGTAGTCGCGGAACGAGCTTAATTTAAAGTAGTAGTGTTTCTGTTCGCGCAGTTCTGCCTTGGTGCCGCAGGTTGCACAGGTCGGGTCTAAAATCTCTCCCGGCTCAAGGTGTCTTCCGCAGCCCTGGTCGCATTCGTCGCCGCGGGCGGGTTTTCCGCAGTAGGGGCAGGTTCCTTCGACATAGCGGTCGGGGAGGAAGCGTTTGCATTTTGGGCAGTAGCTCTGCTGGATGACTTTTTCATACACGTAGCCTTTTTCGATGAGTTTATTTAAAATTTCGGTGGTGCGTGCATGGTTTGTCGGGTCGTCTGTCATGCCGAAGCGGTCGAATCTGACGCCCATTGCTTTGAATACTTCGTCAAAGTGCTTGTGATAGGTTTCGCAGACGACGCGCGGCGTGGTTCCTTCTTTTTCAGCGGTTACGACAATAGGGGTTCCGTGATTGTCAGATCCGCAGACAAATACGATGTCTTCGCCTAAGCGGCGGAGGTAGCGTACGTAAAAGTCGCCGGGTATATAGGTTCTGAGGTGTCCCAGGTGGCAGGTTCCGTTTGTGTAGGGAAGGCCGCAGGTTACCACAGTCGGTTTTTTATCCATGGGTATACTTATTTGGTTTGCAGGATATTAAGGTGAGCGGTACGGAACTGAAGTTTCTCCCCCCATAACGGAAAAACTTTCATTTTGCAAACACTTTTTCCCCTTGAGCGGAAAAAAATTCATTACGAGATCCTGAAATTATTTCTGATTTGCTTTTTCGAGCCTGTCCAATCGATAACCCCAGTATTTAAACATATCTCCAAAATTAACTTTTGGTGGGGGGAATCCACATTTTTTTGCAAACATCTGCAAACTGAGGTATCGATGAGTATATATACTTTGACGCCAAATTCCCTATGCAAATCCAATTTGAAGACGAATTTGAG
>DALTWF010000018.1 GCA_029987235.1 Methanocorpusculum sp.
CCTGTGTGTTAAAGGAAACAATAAACAGTTTGGTCCACTTTGCATAAAGCGTGGTGTCTGCTGAAACAGTGTCGGTCTCAAAGTCCCACTTGTTTGAGCATACCGGTTCTTTGAACCAGCCGCCGAATACATATCCTTCTTCTTCAGGGTCTTCGGGTTCGGTTACTTTTTCTCCGACATCAACATACTGCGGTTCAGGAGCTGTTCCGTGTCCCTGTACATCGAAGGTGACTTTTTTCAGTGCGGTCCATTTGGCATAAAGGGTGAGCGGAGCCGAAACAGTGTCGGTCTCAAAAATCCATGGGGATATGCAGCCCGGTTCCTTGTACCAGCCCTCAAATTTGAATTTCTCATCTTCCGGGTCGTCAGGTTCTGATACTTTTCCGCCGGTTGGAACAAGTTGCGGGTCAGGTGCAGTTCCATGCCCCTGTACATCAAAAAGGACCAGGTTGATATTCTGCATCCAGCCGGCATAAATCGTTGTATGTTCTCTGATTTCGGTGTCAAAGTTCCAGGGAACCGTACACTCTTCATCCTTATACCAGCCGTTAAATGTCCATCCCGGCTCGACAGGGTCTTCTGCAGGTTTAACTGCTTTTCCCCCTTTCACGACATACTGCGGGTCAGGTGCCGTTCCGTGTCCCTGAGTATCGAATATGACGATGAACCACTCTTTTTTGTCCCATAATGCATAAAGCGTTGTATCTTTTGTTACGCTGTCTTTATTAAAGTCCCAGAGATTTTTACACTCCGGTTCCTTGAACCAGCCGGCGAAATAGTACTCGGGGTCAGTCGGGTCTGCGGGTCTTGTTACTTTGCCGCCATAGTAAATAGTTTGCGGAGCAGGAGCGGTACCGTGACCCTGTGTATCGAATGAAACAGTAAAGGGTACCTGCGGCGCAAGATGACTTGCATCGGATAACAAATCATACGGTAATGAATTGGGTATCGGCAGTTTGAAGACAGGATTTCCCTGATTTGATTTCCACGAATTGAATCTAAGTTCATCCCAGATGTTTCCGGGGAACGTGTCCCATACCCGGGTTGAACTTATCTCGCCGTTTCCATCGTCTTCGCGGTCAGCGACTTTATGCGGGCTTTTCATCATACCGTTCCACACATAAGTCTGCTTGGATTTGTCATTCCAGTCATCATACTCACCGGCAACTTTACCTACTGCATCATTTCCGGTGATTGTTCCTTTGTTTAAGGCAAGAGATTGTTCGACATTGTCATCGGCAAAGCCGACTATTCCGCCGATACGCCAGTTTCCGCGTGCATTTCCGGTTGCATAACAGTTTATGATTTTCCCATTTGCATAACCAACCAGTCCGCCGACCAGGTTAACTCCGGTAACATCGCCGGATGCATAACAATTGGTGACCGTTTTGGCTGCATAACCGAGTAATCCGCCGACATAATCGCACTTCCCGGTGACTTTGCCTGATGCATAACAAGAGTCGATTTTATCGTCTTCATAGCCGATTAATCCGCCTACATAATTATTATTTCCCGTGACATCGCCTGTCGCATAACAGTTTTTAATAATTACATTATGATGCGGATATTCGCTGGTTCCAATAAGGCCGCCTGTTTTTATACTGGTACCGTAAACAGTACCTGATGCATGACAAAACTTGACATCAGCCTGGTTATAGCCGATAAGACCTCCTACACGCTCTCTTCCCGTGACATCGCCTGTCGCATAACAATTATCAATTTCTTTCGTTGCGGTCGGTCTGCGGTAGGCATGACCGATAAGACCGCCGAGATCGTCAATTCCATTGACATTGCCTGTTGCATAACTGTTTCTAACATGGTCATCAGTATATCCGGCAAGACCGCCGAGATTGTATCCGCCGGAAACATCTCCTGTCGCATGACAGTTATATATTGGTGTGGAATGTACTAAGGAGTTTGATTCTCCGACAAGTCCGCCCACACGGTTTTCACCTGTTACGGTACCGGTTGCATAACTGTTTTTGATTTCCCGGTTGGCATGACCAACCAGTCCGCCGACATATTCTTTACCTGTCACTGTTCCAGCAGCATTACACTCATTTATGATTGCATTGGCCCATCCGACCAGTCCGCCGACATAGTTTGTACCCGTCACATCACCTTCTGCAGAACATTTTTCCAGATTTACGTTTATAGATACTACAGCACGGTCAATGGAACCGATTAATCCGCCTACTCTCTCTTCTCCGGTTACGTCACCGAATGCATGGCAGTCGGAAATTTTTACTTCTCTGACAACGGAACCGATTAAGCCGCCTACTTTCTCATTTCCTTTTACATTTCCGTATGCAGTACATTTTATAACATCGCCGTAGGCTTCCCCGATAAGACCACCCACACGGTTGTTGCCTGTAACAGTACACCATGCTGTACAGTTTTCTACCCTGCCTTCTGCTATGCCGGCAAGCCCGCCGACGTCATTTTTACCAATAAGTCCAAGAGATATGATACTTTGATCTACATTACAGTCTTTGATAAGTCCTGTGGATTTTCCGACCAGTCCGCCGACAGTTGAGCCGCCGAAAATAACAGTTATACTGCCGGTTGCCTTGAGGTGATTTACATTACAGTTTATGGTCTGTCCTTTTGTATACCCGGCAACTGCACCAAGATAGTTGTTCAGCAGAATATGCGTTCGTACAATACCGACTCCGTCAATATTCAGATTTTGTATTTTGGCATTTGAGCCGGTGACATAGCCGAAAAGGCCGAGATACTTGTCTGATTCCATAATCAGGAGGTTTTCAATTGTGTAACCCTGACCGTCAAATGTTCCTTTGAATGATTTGCTGTTTAGTTCGGTTTTGTAGTAGCCGATCGGACTCCATGGCTGATTGTCCAAATCCAGATCATTGTCCAGATAGATGGTTTTTCTTTCAAAGCTGTCAACATTGTCATTGACGAGTCTGGTAAGACCGGCAAGCTGGGCTTCGGTTGTGATATGGTACGGAGAACTGTGTCCGTAATACCATGATGTATCGATACTTTTCCCGTCCCATTTTGCAGCACCGGCGCCTGCAAATAGCCCGGCGCAGATAAGTAAAATGAGAATCGATGCGCATAGTATCCGGATAGATTTTTGTCCGGTGTCTGTATTTGTGTCAGGGTATTTCATTGGGGGGGGGCTCTCCAGATAAAATTTGTTTGATATGTAATAAATTACGTTTTATTAAATATTAATAATGACGGCTGATTTTTTTATCTGTGCAGGTGATGAAATGGTGCAGGGTGCTTTCCTTTAAGAAAAAGCAGGGTCTTTTTTTCCGGTTTATTTCAGATACCCGGGTAAAAAAGAGTTTTTTTCAGGTTCCGACAGAGCGGGACATTTCTGCCTTTCTTTTGAAAGATTCAGTTTTCATAATCCTTTATTTACGTCATCAGTATTTCGGACCGAATGATTTTGTTGCGGGAATACGGTCAATGGTTGTTTCGTAAAGTCTGATATGGACTATGTCGTTCATCTCAAAGAACCTACCCTTTCTTCAGTGCTGTCGTTTTGAATTAGTGCGGTCCTGTTTATTATGATGCACCGGCCGGATATAGAGAAACATTTATAGAGGGACAACCCTATTATTTCTCATGGAGAAAATAGTTGACATTATCATTTCCTCTTATCCGGAGAAACTGGCGTATTTCCCTGGTGAACCATTAAACCTATCAGGACTTCGCATTGATGCCGTAACAGCCGGCGGAAAAACCATTGACGTAACCAAAGACTGCACCATTTCCCCAAAAACGCATATCTTTGCCGAAAATGACGCAGAAGTCCTCATAAAAGCGACATATTCTGCTGACGGACAGACATTTGCCGCCGTCTTAAGCGCAGTCAAAATCAATGAGTGTCGCGAAAACCAGGTGATTGCCGGCGAGTATGACAAATCAGTTGCCGTCCAGTGCAATAACGGTATTTTTGTCGGAAAAAAAGACGGAGATGTTGCAATGTACCGCGGTATTCCCTTCGTCAAAGAGCAGCCAACCGGCAAAAACCGCTATAAGGCACCGGTTGGATATGATTACTCCGCGCCGAAAGACACCACCGTACGGGAAGCTTACTATTTTGGAAAAGAAGCTATGCAGGAAGGAGAAACCGCATACCCGACCGGTGAAGACTGCCTGTATCTGAATGTGTACAAAAACTGCAGGGATTCTTCCGCGAAAAAACCGGTCATGGTCTGGATACATGGAGGAGCCTATGTTATAGGTGGAACTGCAGAACCGACATACAATCTTTACAACCTTGCAAAAGCAAATCCTGATGTCATATTTGCCACTATTCCCTACCGGCTCAGTCTTCTCGGATTTGTTGACCTTTCGTGCCTGAAGGGATATACCGACGAGTACAAAAATACGGTAAACCTCGGTCTTCTTGACCTTGCAGAAGCCCTGCACTGGCTTCATGAAAATATTTCCGCATTCGGCGGAGACCCGGACAATGTCACCATCTTCGGCGAGTCTGCCGGAGGAGGATGCGTATCTCTTCTGCCGTTAGTGAAGGAAGCAAGACCGTATTTTACAAAAGTTATTGCACAAAGCGGAACGCCTGCATTTACACGTACGAAAGAGTTTGCCGTTGCAGTGGTAAAGAAGGTGTTTGCCGAACTGAAGATCAATTCGATTGATGACTTTTTCAAAGCAGACCCGGCTGCTTTAATGGCGGCTAATGCAAAGTACGGCGATTTGTGTACCTTCCCGGAGTGTGATGGAACTATTCTGCCGTTGCGTCCATTTGATGCCTATGCAGAAGGTGCTGCAAAAGGCATTACGCTTATGACCGGATGCAACAAGGATGAGGGCAGTTTCTGGTACTGCGGCGTGGTGAATAATGATATTGAACCGGTTAAGCAGTATTTTGAAGATAAATATGCAAGAATGCTCAGTCTGATGAACGAGGAGGAAAAAGAGGCGGTGCGTTCATTTACGAAAGATGCGGAAAAGGACGGATATCTGCAGGATTCACGTTTCTTTGACCAGTTTATGTTTATCGGTCCGTGTTTCCGTCTTGTCGAGGCACATATAATGGGAGGAGGAGATGTTTATCAGTATTACGTAACCGCCGAATCCGAAGCGCCATATATGAAATCCGCTCACGGTATTGAAATTTCGTCTGTCTTTGGAAATGAAAGTTCTTTTCAGGGACCGGCTCTGGATTCGCTGTTTGCAAAATCCATTCAGAAGATGTGGATTCAGTTTGCAAAAACCGGAAATCCGTCGCTTCCTGCCGCACTGTCTCCATCGGGAAAAGCTGTTGAGTGGCCGAAAAAGACGTCTGTTTCGGGTGCTGTTATGCAGATGGATGAGTATTTGTTCCATGCAGAATATGACCTTGGGGACAAAATTGTTGACCGGAAGAGAATTTATCCGCTGCTGAAATATTACGGGGAGAAGCCGGCTTATTTCTGATTTTTTCTCTTATTTTTTTTTCTTATTTCTGCATCGCATACGTTCGCTGCATGCTGAAAGCAAAAGGACAGCAGTGAGTGATGCGGAAGGTGATTTCAGGCAGGTGACTTTTTTTCGCTTTGGTTTTTTGACGCGCATCGCCGGTCCTTTGGCCTTGCTCAATTCTTCGGCTAAAGCATCAGAGATTCGCTCGAAGACACAGATTTCCGCAGAGATTTACAGATTTACACAGATACGCTCCGTGAGAGGCTGGCGGGGTACGGCAGGGTACGGCGGTCAAAGAGATTCAATAATCAAAACATCCATTACTCAAGCCGCCCAACACTATATATCAACCCATGCAAATCGTCAACGTTGTCGTCTCAGGTTCCTTCGGTCAGGAAATAAATCTCGCTGATTTGTCCGTCCTCGGCGAAAAATACCTTTATTCTCCGAAAAAATACCCGGCAGGATATGTTCAATTGAGTTTGGCAAGGATAACTGTGTACCATACGGGGAAATACATTATTACAGGCGTGAGGTCGCTTGATTTAATTGAGGGTCTGTGGAAAGAGGCTGTTGCTCTATTACAGCCGCTGCTTGATGTTTCGTTGTTTGAGAAGCCGTCGGTCAGAAATATTGTCGCGTATGAGGAGCTGGGGCGTTCTCTGAATCTGGCGAAGGTAATTGTTGCTTTGCATGATGAGGATGCGGAGTATGAGCCGGAGGTCTTTCCGGGTTTAATCTGGCGGACGAATGCCGGTACGGCGAATATTTTTGTGAACGGGAAGGTTATGCTGCTTGGGTGCAGGAGTGAGGAGGGGCTTGAGGCGCTCTGGGGTGTTGTGTCGGGGAAACTGATGAGTTTGTGAGGCTTTAGTCGTGTGCGGGGCTTTCGCCCGCATCTTTTTAGCCCCCCCCCGCACACAGCAAAATACTCATAGAAAAAAAAGGTTCCCGGTCGTACAAAAACCACCCTCTCTCGCCTGACCACCTGCGGCCGGAAGACTGCCCGATACTGCTAAATACATCCGGACACATATTAACATATCATATAGTTATCAGGATTTTATCCATGTCAGGTGAACGAAAGAAAACAAAGATGCGGACTGCGTCAGCAGAACGCACAACGCCTGCGGGGAATTTCCTTAAGGCGCGTACAATTCTTGGAATAACCCTTGTCCTGCTCCTTGCAGCAGCGCTCTTCTGCGGTGCAGGGGCTGCTGATCCTTCCGGAACCGCAATCAACGATTTGACCGGTTTAGCAATTGCGGCAATCTCCGGTGGCACATATTATCTTAATGCAGATATCTCCGATGTTTCGAATGTTACGATTTCAGCGGATTTCACCCTTGACCTGAACGGAAAAACACTTACAGCAGCTTCTGACAACCGTCTGTTTACCGTAATCTCCGGCAAAACCTTCACCCTGAAAGATTCAGTTGGTGGTGGTAAACTCACAGGTGGTAATGCAGAGAAAGGCGGCGGCGTGTATGTTGACAGAGGTACGTTCACTATGTCCGGCGGCAGCATCACTAACTGTAAAGCAGAGAAAGGCGGCGGCGGCGTGTATGTTTATAACGGCAAGTTCACCATGGAAGGCAGCAGCAGTATCACCGGTTGTACAGCAGGCGGCGGCGGCGGCGTGTATCTTTCCTGCGATGCCCATCTCGACGATTGCGAATTCACCATGAAAGACGACAGCAGCATCAAAGACTGTACTGCAGAGGTAGGCGGCGGCGTGTATGTTAACAGATGTAAATTCACCATGTACGGGGGCAGCATCAAAGACTGTAAGGCAGAGAATGGTGCAAAGAAAGGCGGCGGCGTGCATGTTTATGGCATGAGCGGATTCTACATGTCCGGCGGCAGCATCACCGGCTGTACTGCAACATACGGCGGCGGCGTGTCTGTTTTTTCTAGAATCGAAGATGGGACTGCTGATTTCATCATGTGGGGCGGCGAAATCACCGGTTGTGAAGCAACCGAAGACGGCGGCGGCGTGTTTGCCGAATATGCCGGTTCTTTAGCCATGTACGGGGGCAGCATCAAAGACTGTAAGGCAACCGGTAGCACAGGCGATGGCGGCGGCGTGTTTGTTGTTAGGGGCATGATCAATACCTTTATGTCAGGCGGCGAAATCAAAAACTGTACTGCAGTTCACTTCGGCGGTGGCGTGTATTTCGATGATTCCCCTTCTGACCCCTCCAAATTCAAAATGGAAGGCGGCAGCATTATTAACTGTACTGCAGAGAACGGCGGCGGCGTGTATAACTGCGACGAATTCACCATGGAAGGCAGCAGCAGCATCTCCGGCTGTACTGCAGAGAACGGCGGCGGCGTGTATAACTGCGACGAATTCACCATGGAAGGCAGCAGCAGCATCTCCGGCTGTACTGCAAAGTACGGCGGCGGCGTGTATAACTGCGCCGAATTTACCATGACCGGCGGCAGCATCACCAGCTGTACTGCAACTGTGAGCGGCGGCGGCGTGTATATCGACAGCGGCACGTTTTCCATGTTCTCCGGCAGTAGTATATCTGATTGTAAGGCATATCAGGGCGGCGGCGTGTCTAACTACGATGGTACGTTCTCCATTATCGGCGGCAGCATCGCCGGCTGTACTGCAGACGCCTCTGGCGGAGGTGTGTTTAACCAGGAAGAAGTCACCATGTTTGGCGGCAGTATCACCGGCTGTAAAGCAGTAAGCGGCGGCGGCGTGTATGGCGAAGGCATGTTTACCATGTCTGGCGGCAGCATCAAAGACTGTAACGTAACTGATATTGGCGGCGGCGTGTATGTTGCCACCATCGGCGAGTTCACCATGACCGGCGGCAGCATCACCGGCTGTACTGCAAAGAACGGCGGCGGCGTGAATAACGGCTGCGAATTCACCATGACCGGCGGCGAAATCAAAAACTGTACTGCAGAGAACGGCGGCGGCGTGTATAATTACGGCAGAGAATTCACCATGAAAGACGACAGCAGTATCGCCGACTGTACTGCAAATACTTACGGAGGCGGCGTATATGTCGTATATTACTGCGAATTCACCATGGAAGGCAGCAGCAGTATCACCGGCTGTAATGCAGAATATGGTGGAGGTGTACATAACTATGGCGAATTCACTATGAAAGACGACAGCAGTATCACCGGCTGTACAGCAACTTATTTGGGCGGCGGCGTGTATAATGAAGGTAACAGCGAATTCCACATGAAAGACGACAGCAGTATCACCGGCTGTAAAGCATACTGTGGCAGCGTATCTATCACCAGCGTCGCGTCTGGCGCCGGCAGTACCGCCGGCGATGAGGAAATGCAGAACGGCGGCGGCGTGTATAACGACGGCACGTTTGCCATGACCGGCGGCAGCATCACCGGCTGTACGGCAGCCAATAACGGAAGCGGCGCGTATAACAATGGCACACTCACTATGAGCGGCATGGCACTTATTGGTGAAGACAATGATATTTTCCTCGGATCAGACAGGAAAATCACCCTCGGCAGCGATGGATTCGCAGACTATACATACGGCGCAAGAAACATCACAAGTAAAATAAAATTAAAGAGTACTGTTATTGTCGACGACATAGCTGCAACAGGTAAATTATCGCCGCGGAACTTCTATTATAAAGGAGATATTCCATTCAGCTTAATTAAGGTGGGTAATCAGCTGATTCTTGGCAATGCCGCAAAAATTGAAGGCGGCAGTGAATATGTCTCCGTCAATGACGCCTTTGAAGCGGCAGACGCCGGAGACACTATTGTTCTCCTTGGCGGTTCAATACTGAGAGATGAGATTACCATCGACGGTTCAAACGTCAATTCAGCCACCCTCGACCTCAACGGCTCGACACTTTACGCCGCACCCAATAATAGGCTGTTCACGATTAATAGCGGCGCATCATTTAATCTGACCGACAGCATTGGAGGGGGCAGACTGACCGGCGGTAATGTAACCGGCAGCGGTGGCGCCGTGTCAGTATCCGGCGGCACATTCACCATGAATGATGGCAGCATCACTGACTGCACTGCCGGAAATTACGGCGGCGCCGTATCAGTTTACGGCGGCACATTCACCATGAAAAGCGGCAGCATCGCTGACTGTAGTGCCGTAAATAACGGCGGCGGCATATATATTTCCGGCCTCAGCGGCAATGCCGCATTCACCATGGAAAGCGGCAGCATAACCGCATGTACTGCAGATCTGGACGGCGGAGGCGTCTATGCTTTAGGAGGGGCAATCACCATCAAAAATGGTGAAATTACCGGCTGCAAAGCAACCCAGAACGGCGGCGGCGGCGTTGGAGTAAACAGCGGTACCCTCACCATGGAAGGCGGCGAAATCAAAAACTGTGAAGCAGTTGGTGTAAACGGCTACGCCGGCGGTGCCTATGTTTACGGCACATTCACTATGTCCGGCGGCAGCATCACCGGATGTAAAGGAACTATGTTGAACGGCGGAGTATGTATCTCGCCTGACACTCCGTTTAATGTATCCGGTTCCGCAGAAATCACCGGCAACACGCTTTCTTCAGGGGAAGAAACCAACCTTTACCTCTGGTCAGACTCCTTACTCAACCTTATCGGCGACTTCACCGGTTCAATCGGCATCTCTTATGCCGGAGCAGAGCCGGCGGCCGGTCTGAAGTTCGGTACCTTCGTTTCCGGTACCGGTGCAGAAAACTTCTTCGCAGACAAAGGTACCTTAATCGGTACCATTTCCGGTACTGACCTCAGATGGCCGGCTCCGACACCGGCTTCCGGCGGCTCTTCCGACACCGGTTCCGGAAACTACACCGAATACCCGAGAACTGCTGACGGAAACGGCGGCGTAATCTCTTTCGGCACCAGCAAAAACGTGAAAGCACTTGAACTTGCCGAAGGTGTCAAAGGCGAAGTTATCCTCAAGACAAAGACCAGTGAGAAAGGTCCGGAAGGAAAGGAATCCCTCCTTGTCTTTGAAATCAACATCAGAAACTACCCGACAGGAACCCCGGCAACGATTATATACGAATTCCCGCTTACCGAGATTGAAAAGACTGGACACACCCCGGCAGACTACATCCTGATGCACAAGGACACTGACGACACCTGGTCCGAACTGCCGACCACCTATAAAGAAGAAGGCAAGAAAGCGGTTTACACCGCAGTCACGACTGCATTCTCACCGTTTGCAGTTGTCTACGCTGAGGACGCAGCAAAACCGGAGGAAACAGAGTCGGTTGCTGAACCGACAGAAGTCACGACTGCAGTGCCGACCGAAGTCGTGACAGAAGTACCGACTGCCGAGCCGGTAAAGACCGCAGCACCGACTGCAGTGCCGACCAAAGCAGCAAAGAGCCCGCTTGCATTAGGCGGCATCCTTGCCGGACTTGCCGCGGCAGGTCTGCTGTTTGGCAGAAGAGAGTAATTCTCTTCCGGAATTTCTTTTTTTTTGGATTTGGATTTCTGAACCGGTTCTGCAGGCGATAGCCCCCCGGAAGAGATTTGCGTTTATCCGGTGCGACACGAGGCTGTAAACGAGAATTGCTTATGAAAAAGCGCTTCCCTCTCCATCGGGGAAATCCTACCATGGCATGCGCGTTTGGAAACGAACGGGTGTGAAGCCCATGGGACAACGCGGGAAAAACAGGTAATCCAACCTGTTCTACTGCCAGGATAGAAATAGTGCATCATGGAGAGCACAAGTGAACCTTTGTAAGGGTCGTAACGCAAAAAAGGTGAAACGGATTGATACACCTTAACCAAAACGATAAGGCAGGCGGCTTATATTATCGAATTATATATAGGCAGATGAGACACAGTCCTGCGCGGTCTAGAGAAGGCTCCTAAAATGTACACGAAAACTATTCCGTTTACGGAACGTGGTAAACCATCTACACCTCTGAAAAGGTATCTGACCCAAGGAAAAGAAATGGTGTGGACGGCAAAGGAAGAAGTAAAAATGCGAAAGCCGCCACTAACCCCGGCGGATAGAGGGCTTATCCCTCAACTCGAAAGAGTGCAGACTTACTAAAAGTATTTCAAGACGAAAGAGAGAGGCAAACCAATGAACGATAACCACTTAATGACAGAGAAACCCTCTGAGACGTTATCCAACTCAAGACTTGCTTATTCCAAAATCAACTGGAACAAAGCAGAAAAAACAGTGAAACGGCTGCAAACTCGAATCGCCAAGGCTACTAAAGAAAAGAAATGGAACAAAGTCAGAAGATTAACCTACTTACTTACCCATTCATACTACGCGAAACTCCTCGCAGTAAGGAAAGTTACCACTAACAGAGGCAAAAGAACTCCGGGAGTGGACAAAAGAACTCTGGACAACCGCTGAAAGTAAAATTGAGGCAGTGCTCAGACTTACCGACAAGAGATACCATGCGAAACCACTTCGCAGGGTAATCATAGAGAAGAAAGGGAAAACGACTAAGCGACCGCTTAGCATTTCCTGCATGTATGACAGGGCAATGCAGGCTCTCTACGCCCTCGCCCTTCAACCAATCGCCGAAACCTTAGGGGATACCCCCTCCTTTGGTTTTAGACTGGGAAGAAGCGCACAAGACGCCCTTACCTATATTTATTCAACCCAGAGCCAGAAAACTGCTCCGGTCTGGATTTTAGAAGGGGATATCAAAGGATGTTTTGACCACATCAGTCACGACTGGTTAATGCACAACATTCCAATGGATAAGTCGATTCTGGCTCAATTTTTAAAAGCCGGATACGTGTATGAGGACAAACTATTTTCAACAGATGAAGGAACTCCGCAAGGAGGTATAATCTCTCCGATTCTGGCGAATATGGTATTAAATGGAATTCAGAAACTATTGTCTGACAATTTCAGGAGAAAGAAGGTCAACTTTGCACGCTATGCAGATGATTTTATTGTCACCGCTGAATCAAAGGAAGTTGCTGAAAAAGCCAAAGAACTAATACACGACTTTCTGAAACTGCGTGGACTGGAACTCTCAGAGGAAAAGACTGTCATCACTCGTATTGAAGATGGTTTCAATTTCCTTAGATGGAATTTCAGGAAATACAATGGCTCGATGATTATTAAGCCGTCTAAGAAAAGTATTGAGAATCTGCTAGACAAGTTAAGATTAACACTCAAAAAAGGGGAAGCACTTGCTCAGGATGAACTGATTAAGAGGCTGAATCCTATTCTGAAAGGCTGGTCAAACTATCATAAATGTTCATGTGCCAAAGAGGTCTTTGCATCAATAGAACATATTCTGTTTGAAATGCTGGTAAAATGGGCTATGCACAGGCATCATAGTAAAGGCTGGAACTGGATATGCGACAAGTACTGGCATACTGCAGGGAAACGGAATTGGGTATTTAAAACAGATAAGGAAGAGCTATTTAGATCTCCTCAGTTCCTATTAGGAGACACAAGTTTCTGAAATTAGATATGAATCCATTCTTAAATCAGGACTACTTTACAAGTCGTTTTGCAAAATCTAAGACTATTTTCACATCTCAAAATAATAACCGCTCAAAAGAGTGTTGAGATACATGAGCCGTGTGCGGTGAAAGTCGCACGCACGGTTCTTGGAAGGCGGGGAGGGAGTAATCCCTTCTTGCTATTCGACCGATTTTTTACCCGCCGAAGCAAAAAAGAAAAACGGCGGCCAACCCCGGCAAAAGCAAAAAAAAAAAGAAAACAGGGCGCGAACCGCACAAAAAACCCCGGAAAAAACCACTCATTTCTTTTCAAAACAAAAAATAACCACCTGACATTTTTTTACCCCTGACCCCCTGTCACCGCCGCCCCGTCTCTTTATAAATGACACACCCAACCCATCATAACATATATTTTCTATCCCGACACCATAATATATGGTAAAAATAACATGATACTCGTACCAGATACCAGTGTCGTCATAGACGGCCGCGTTACCGCCCTTATCGAGAAAGGGGAATACCGTGACGCAACTATAATCATACCTGAAGCAGTCTTCGCCGAACTCGAAGCGCAGGCCAACCAGGGACGCGAGACCGGCTTTTCAGGTCTCGTTGAACTCCAGAAACTTTGTGAACTGGAAAAACAGCATATCATAACCTTAAAACACGTAGGCAGCCGCCCCAAGCTCGAACAGGTCAAACTCGCCGGCGGAGGAGAAATCGATTCCATGATTCGCGCAGTCGCCATCGAAAACCACGCCACCTTCCTGACATCAGACTACGTCCAGGCACAGGTTGCCAAAGCAAAAGGCCTTGAAGTCGTATTCTTAAAACCCGAATGCGGCGACAACTTCGCACCTCTCTTAATCGATGACTTCTTCGACGAAAACACCTTCGCCGTCTACTTAAAAGAACGCGTCCCGCCCTGCGCCCGCAAAGGCACCATCCGTGAATCCCGCCTTGTACAGATCCGTGAAACCCCCGCAACCGAGTACGAACTCCGCGCAATCAGTCAGGAATGCCTCGAACGCGCCAAACGCCACCCCGACGGCTTCGTCGAAGTTGAACTCCCCGGCGTCACCGTAAGCCAGATAGGCTCCATGCGCATCACAACCACCCGCCCCCCCTTCTCCGACGGTATAGAAATCACCATCGTCCGCCCGACCCGCGAAGTCTCCTTTGAATCCTACAACTTCGCCGCAGCATTAAAAGAACGTCTGCGGACCGACAAAGGCGGCATGCTCATCGTCGGCACCCCCGGCTCCGGCAAATCCACCCTTGAACAAAACATCGCCACCTACCTTGCCGGCGAAAACTACATCGTCAAAACCATCGAATCCCCCCGCGACCTTATGGTCCCAGACAAAATCACCCAGTACACCTCCCTTGACGGCAGCATCGCCGCAACCGGCGAAGTACTGACACTCCTGCGTCCCGACTACGTCATATTTGACGAAATGCGCAGAAGCGAAGAACTTGCTGTCTACGCCGACCTCAGACTCTCTGGAATCAAAGTCATCGGCGGTCTCCATGCAAAATCCGCACTCGACGCACTCATCCGCCTCTCAAGCCTCGTGGACTTAAATCTGATACCGCAGATAGTCTCCACCATGGTCTTTGTCAAAACAGGCGATATCTCTGAAATCTACAATATCTCCACCGGATTCGGCGTACCAAAAGCCCTCGAACAACTTGGCGACCCCCAGGTCCGCCCGATTGTCAGACTCACCAACGTCCTTACGCAGTCCGTTTCTGCAGAAGCCTTCCGATACGAAGGCGAAGTCATGGTCACCCCTGCTACCGGCCTTGCCAAAGTTGAACCGGTAACGACCGAACCACCGAAACAACCTGCAAAACCGACCCAGGCACCTGCAGCCGCTCCCGCCCCCGCACCGGCACAGACGGTGAAAGCAGCCCCTGCCCCCGCCGAAGAAAAACCGGAAGAATGCGAAACTGAAGAACCCCGTACCACATCCCCGATACACTCCATGCCTACCTACGAAGTCACCGAAGACAACCCGGCATGGGTAGTTCTCGAAAAAGAAATCCAGAACGAAATGATTCGCTTTACCGAAGGCGAAATCATCGTCCGCATGATTTCCGACACCAAAGCCGCCGTCTACATTGAAGATATCGACGTACCCGCTGCAATCGGCAAAGCCGGCAAAAACATCGCCTCCGTTGTCAGCAAAGTCGGCATTGGAATCGACGTCCGCCCGCTATCAGACCATCCGGGGAGGGAGACCCTAAAAGAGGTCCAGACACCCCGCGCGGGTCCGGGAAACCTCAAAATAAGAAGCGAGAAAAAACAGATTTCCATCATCTGCCCGGAATACAAAGGCAAAATTGTTGACCTCTTCTCCGGAAAAGAATACCTCTTCACCGCAACCGTGGACGAAGCAGGTGAAATCCATCTCGCAAGAAACTCAAGTATCGCATCCGAAATGATAAGAAGATACGGCGCAGGCGAAGAACTGAAAATCCGCCCCGTTGATTAAGGTGAAATAAAATATGGCAAAAAATTTCGTAATGAATGAAATTGAACCGGCAATCCGCGAAGAATGGCAGCCGGCTTTTGAATCGAATCCGAACCCGGAAAAAGACAAGTTATACGTAAACGTTGCATTCCCCTACCCCTCAGGCGCAATGCATGTCGGACACGGCAGAACCTACATTATCCCCGATGTAGTCGCCCGCTTCTGGAGAATGAGAGGAAAACAGGTCCTCTTCCCGATGGCATTCCACGTCACCGGAGCACCGGTTTTGGGAATTGCAAAACGTATTGCAAACAAAGATGAAAAGACCTTAAAACTCTACGGCGGTCTCTACCGCGTACCTCCGGCAACCCTTGAAAAGTTCACCGACCCGATCGTGATTGTGAACTACTTTGCCGACGAATACCAGCGCGTAATGAAACAACTCGGTCTCTCCATCGACTGGAGACGCCGCTTCATCACCATCGACCCCCAGTACTCCAAGTTCATCGAATGGCAGTACTCCCACATCTACGCCCAGGGCAAAGTCCAGAAAGGCGAATATCCTGTAAGATACTGCCCGAACTGCGACCAGCCGGTAGGAGACCACGACCTCCTTGAAGGCGACTCTGCAGAAATCATGCACTACGTCTTCATCAAATTCGCCTTTGGGGATTACATCATTCCGTGTGCAACCCTGCGTCCGGAGACCATCTTCGGCGTCACCAACCTCTGGGCAAACCCCGAAGTTGAATATCTGAAAGCCGAAGTCGACGGCGAAAAATGGATTATCTCCGCAGAAGCCGCAAAGAAACTCGGAATGCAGAAGCACACCGTAAAAGAACTCGGCAAAATCAAAGGCAGCGAACTTGTAGACCAGTTCGCAAAGAATCCCTACACCGGTGCAGACGTACAGATTCTCCCTGCATCCTTCGTAGACCCCGACATGGCATCAGGACTTGTCATGTCCGTTCCGGCACACGCCCCGTTCGACTACATTGCACTCCGCGACCTGCAGGAAAAGGGCAAATACCCTGAAATCAAGCCCGTTTCCCTTGTAACCACCCCTGGCTACGGTGAAATCCCGGCTAAAGACATTGTCGAAAAATACAAGATTCCGAACCAGGACGACCCCCGCATGGATGAACTCACCCAGGAGTTATACACCGCAGAATTCTCCAAAGGCAAATTAAACGACCGCTGCGGCGAACACGCAGGAAAAGCGGTCCGCCAGGCACGCGAGGATGTTACTAAAGAGTTCGTTGAAAAGCGCGGTTCGATAATGTACCATGAAATGAGCGCAAAACGCGTCATCTGCAGATGCGGCAACCGCGTTTACGTCAGAATCCTTGACGACCAGTGGTTCATCAACTATGGTAATCCGGAATGGAAGAAACAGATTCACGAAGTCATGCCCAATGTTTCCCTTGTACCGCCGGAAGTCAGAGCCGAGTTTGAAAGAACCATCGACTGGCTGAAAGAATGGCCCTGCTCAAGACGTGTCGGTCTCGGAACCCGTGTTCCGTGGGACAACAAATGGCTCTTTGAACCGCTGTCGGATTCGACCATCTACATGGCTTACTACACCGTTTCCTACAAGTTAAAGGCAATTGCACCGGAAAAACTGACGCCTGCCGTTTTCGACTACATCTTCCTTGGAAAAGGAAACCCTGCAGACCTTCCGGTTGATGAAGCGACCGTAAAAGACCTGCGTGCCGAGTTCCTCTACTGGTACCCCTACGACTACCGCTTCAGTGCAAAAGACCTTATCTCAAACCACCTGACCTTCCAGATGTTCCACCACCGTGCAATTTTCCCCGACGAGCTTCAGCCGAAAGGAATGGTCGTTTTCGGCATGGGTCTCTTAAACGGTATGAAGATGTCCTCCTCCAAAGGAAACGTCTTCCTGCTTGAAGATGCGGCAAACGAGTTCGGTGCAGATACCGTCCGTATGTTCTTGGTCGGCAGCGCAGAGCCCTGGCAGGACTTTGACTGGAGAAACGAGCTTGTTCTTTCCGTCAAAAAGCAGATTGAGCGCATGTGGGGACTTGTCCTTGATGCAGAAAATGCAAGCGGTGAAACCCCGATTGATGCATGGCTCGTCTCCCGCATGCAGCGCAGAATCTCAGCAACCACCAAATGCCTTGAGAACTTCCAGACCCGCCAGGCACTGCAGGAGGCATACAACGGCGTTGTATCCGACCTTGCCTGGTACCGCAGACGGCTTTCCGGCAGAGCACCGGGTGCGGTCTTAAAAGAGATAATGTCTCAGTGGATAAGACTTCTTGCACCGGTTATCCCCTACACCGCAGAAGCACTCTGGAAAGAGACCGGACACGAAGGTCTTGTCTCCTTCGCACCCTGGCCTGCATGCGGACGTTCCAAGTTAAACAAGTCTGTTGAAATCTCCGAAGAGCTTCTCCAGAGAACCCTTGAAGATATCCAGTCCATCTTAAAACTCGTTCAGATTCAGGCAAAGAAGCTTACTCTCTTTATTGCTCCCGAGTGGAAGAAAGAAGTCTTTAAGATTGTTGCAACCGCTGAAGACAAACGCGCTGTCATGAAAACAGTAATGGCAGACTCCGCTCTTCGCGCAAAAGGAAAAGACGCAACCGATGCAACCCAGCAGACCATCAAACTCGTCCACTCCCTCTCGCCAGAACTTGCAGCGGCAGTTGCAGAAGGAATCGATGAAAAGCCGATTTTCAATGAAGCAATCGATTTCATCAGAAAAGAGTTCAATCTTGATGTGGAAATCATTGCAGCTGAAGACAGCACTCATCCCAAAGCACGTTCCGCATTACCGTTTAAACCGGCAATCGTTGTTGAATAAACAGGATTTCATCCTGCTTTTATTTTTTTTATAAATTAAGGGAGGGTGAAAACACCCCCGAAAATAATAGTATTAGTTTTTCTTACCTTCAGACTTAACAGCGCCGTTCTGAGCTGCTTCTTTTGCTGCTTTCTTGGCGTTCTTTGCCTCTTTGTTGTGACATGTCATATATATTTTCACCTCGGTGATAAGTTATACTCGGTCATCTCCTCTTTTGCGTAGAGGTGTGGCATTTGAAGGCTGTTTTGAGTCTTCTATCCGGCTTCCCGGTGTAAGTTTTTGTATCGACTTACTGTATGATACATTATCTCTGATAGTGTAAATACATTCTCTTTCCGACAGGAAAAATGCAGGAAAAGAACGTAAAAATACTACAAAAACGGGCCTGGAGGGATTCGAACCCCCGGCATTCGGGTTAGAAGCCCGACGCTATATCCTGGCTAAGCCACAAGCCCCAAAAAGGTGCTCTATACTATTTGCTTTACTAAGAGATAAAGCCTGCGGATATTTTCATCAAAACCCTTCGACAAAATATTATTCGATGATAACCCATCTATATGCATATGCAGGAATACGAAGTAAAACGCGGTACCTCCAAAGAACTTGAAGAAAGAATCAGCACCGGATTTGCAGATATTTTCGGCGTCAAGCCCGAAATAAAGGACGGACACTATGTAATCGCATACGGCAGCATGAAGCGCCTTGAAGTCTGGTGCGGCGACAAAAACAAGTCCCTGATGGTCGACACCGAAACCGACAACAGCGTATTATCCATGCCTGACGAGCAGGCGGACAAAATCATATTAGACACAAACAAAAAGTTCCGCCAGTTCCTTGACCTTACCACATGCTTTACCACGAAAGAACGTGTCAAGCGTGCGAAGAAAGCGGCAGAAAAAGCCGACGAATAATTTCCTTTTTTTTGTCTGACGAGTGACCGACAAGTATATATCATTATACGGCGATTATTTATTAAGACAGTTTACGGAGGTGAACTGCCGAGAAACGTGATTAGTCTGTAAGGGTCGTACTCCGAAATAAGTATAGCATTCGAACGCCTGTTTTCTTGATTTAATTATTATATGCCTGCGGTTTATTCTGCCTGCACATCCGCACCATACAAGTTGTTTATCAACAAGTAACAACTAATACTATGTAATGACTGTGGATGCAGAAATTGAACAACATCTGAATTATGCAGAAGAGCTGATTCGCGAAGCAGAAACGCTGTACTCCGGCGGAAAAATTGAAAACGCTGCAGATAAACTCCATGATGCGGCAGACGAATTAAGCCGGGCGGGTCTGGACATCACCTCAGACATCCCCAAAGAGACTCTGGAAAAATGCGACAGCATGCCGGTCAAAATTCTGCGCCGGGTTGCAGAAGAGGCAAATGTGCTGCCGGATTTCAACGCTGCGTTCTCCTCAATTGAACCTGACCTTGAAGTACATCTGCCGGACAAAAAAGTCGCGGCAACGGACCTTCCCGTTGTCCTTCACACAATATACACCGCCGAGCCGGAAAAAGAGGGCAATCCTTCCGCACTTAAGACGTTAATCGACCTCCTGATCGGTCAGCGCAAGGTTTCCGAGTTTATCTTCAGCGATAACGGCATCTATTCATCTCTTGCAGACACTGCAGCGCCGTACATAATTGCAGGCGCATCCTACATCTCGCGCGACCCGGAAAAAGCGGCGCATTATGAAGAATCCATTCCGGAAATGCTCAACGGCCCGGTAAAACATCTGGCACAACTTATGCTTGCCCTTGTTACCTCGGCCTTCTTCACCGGTCTGATTCTGCTCTTCGTAAAACGCTTCGTAATCCACAGGAAGGGAAATATCGGTTTTGCAGCCGGAATGGTTACTCTTGTTTCAAGCAACTTCCCGCTTCTGGTTCACGGTCTGCGTGAAGCGGCAGCAGAGCTTCGTACTCTCAAAAATATAGCATTTGCCTGAAATCAGGCATTTTTTTTATTTATGATACGGTTCGCCTGATAAAATCCGGCAGCCGCGGTAAATCTGTTCAAATAAAATAAGCCGGCACATAGTGTGTGTAAATGTCATTTTCGAAAAAGACAGACGTTTTTCCGCCGCGGAAAGAACCTCAGGCGAAAGACCGAGCGGTCCGCCGATTACAAAGGTAATGCCGCCACGCCCCGCAATCTGCGCATCGCCGATGAATCCGGCAAATTCCTCGCTTGATATAAGCGTTCCGCGTGGGTCAAGCACCGCAAACAAAAACCCTGGTTTGCGGGCCGCAAGAATTTCAGCGCCTTCCTTTTCCTTAACGGCGGCCTCTTCTGCGGCGGATGCACGGTCAGGGATGCGCACATCGGAAAGTTCGGTTACAAACACCTTCGCATACGGACGCAGACGCTTGTCAAATTCAGCGATACCCTCTGCTATCCACGCGTCCTTGATTTTTCCCACGCACAGAATCTGAATCTGCATCAGAAAACGAATCCGTTTATTGGGTGGTCGCCGTGACGGTCATGCGTTGACGGCTCCTCACCGAACGAACCCGGCTCGTAATTTTCCTTTGCCGCAGTTTCTTCATCTGCCGCTGCTTCACCGCGCGAGAAGAGCCCTTCCGGCTCTTCTGCAGACGCTGCCGCATTTTCGAGTTCGTCAATCTTTTTGAAGCATGCAATCGCCTGCTTTAAGTCGCCTGCCCCTTCCATTGCCTTTGCTTTGAGATGCCAGGCTGCTGCATGGTCCGGCACCTTTTCAATAACCTTGTCTGCTGAGCGGTTTGCGAGGTCAAAGCGGGACATCTGCTGCTGCACAAGACCGCGGCAGTAGTCAAGGTCGATGTCGGTACATCCTGCCGCAGCAGCGCGGTCAAAGAGCTGCAGGGCTTCGTTCGGGTGACCGGTTACAAGGTGCATGAATCCGAGGCCGGATAAGACATACGGGTTTTTCGGGTCAGCCTGCGCTGTCCTGGTGAATTCTGCAAGCACCGTCTTTGGATCGCCGACTTTGAGTGCGCACAGGGCTTTTTCGAGATAAGCGAGGCTGTTGCGCGGATATTGTTCAATCAGTTTTGCAAAGTAGCGGATTGCCTCAGGATAACGTCCGAGACGCGAGAGCATATCTGCGTAGCCGAAGAGCGCATCGGCATTTTCCGGCTCTTTTAAGGTGATTTCTGCGTATTCGCGCAGGGCTTCTTCGGTTCTTGCAGAGTTTGCAAGGGCGCGTGCATACAGCGTACGCATTGCAGTGTCGTCCTGGCGATTTGCAAGCACTTCGGCGCAGGTTTCGACCGATGCCTCGTAATCACCGAGATATGCCTCTGCCTCAGCTTTGTAGCGGCGGGTGACCAGATCCTTTGGATTTGCTTCAAGAAGCAGGTCGTATCCGGCAAGGGCTTCATCATAGTCGCCTTTTAAGATGTAAATTGCCGTTGATTTGCGGATAATGTCAGTGTTTGCCGGCACAATGTCGATGTATTTGCCGTATACTGCGAGCACATCGTCATATTTCTGCATCTGCAGGTACACGTTTGCCAGCGCGAGCAGCGCTTTGGTGTTTTCCGGTTCAAGTTCAACGATTCTTTCAAAGGTTTTTGCTGCATCAGCAAAGCGTCCGGTGTTTTCGCAGGCATTGCCTTTGATAAACAGCGCGCGTGTGTTGTCTTCTTCTTTGTTTAAGACAATTCCTGCGCACTGGACTGCATCTTCATAGGCGCCCTTGTCAAGGTCTGCCTGACCGAGCAGGAGAAGTACTTCGATGTTGTCCGGACGGATTTTCTGTGCAGATTCATAATATGCCGCCGCATCTTCAAGGCGGTCGGCTGCAGCGCAGGATTTGCCTCCGATAAGGTAAATTTCAAAAGAACCGTCTCCGTTCTGCACTGCAATATTTGCGGCATCGGCTGCGGTTGTGTATTCGCCGAGGTCGTATGCGAGTTTTGCGCAGGATGATGCTGCACCCGGTGTTTCCGGCGCGTTGTTTACGATATTGAGATATACGGACAGTGCCTGGCGCTTGTCGCCGGCGGATTCAAGTGTGCGGGCGAGCGGGATGAGCACTGCGGGTGAATCGGGCAGGATTTCGGCTGCTTTTGCATATGCCTGGGCCGCTTCAGGATATTCGCCCTGCATTTCAAGAGCAAAACCAAGACCGGTCCAGCAGTTCAAAACGTCAGGGATGAGTACGGAGGCTTCTTTGTAGTGTGCGGCGGCTTCGGCATACTGTCCGGCTGATGCGGCCGCTTCAGCTGCTGCAAGAGTCAGACTGATATCTGCCGGCATGGGGTCGGAAAGGAGGGTTTCGGCCGCTTCTTTTGCCTCAGTGAAATTACCGGCCGCAATCGAGGTTTTGACGCTTTGTGTCTGTGCACGGGCGTTTTCCGGCTCAAGTTCGAGAAGTTTCTTCCAGGAGGCGTCTGCTTCGGCATACTGACCGAGTGCGGTCTTTGCTTCGGCCAATTCGTGAAGGGCGGCCGCGTTTTCAGGTTCAGCGTCAAGGACGCGTGCCGCCGATTCTGCTGCCGGGGCAAAGCGTCCGAGGCCCGCCATTGCACGGGTGTGCACCATTTCAAGGTCAAGGCGTTCGGGTGCGGCGTCAAGTACTGCACGCGCCGCTTTGTCTGCTTCGGCGAATTTGCCGAGGGCAAGGTATGACCGGGCCTGAAGCGACTCAAGCGGTTCGTTTACAACGCCGATTTCAAGCGGTTTGTTCGCTTTGGGTGCATCCGCATCGAATAAATCGAAGTCTCCCTCGTCGGTGAACCATTTCATCTTTGTAGGAGATGCGGCACCTGCGCGTGCGAGTTGTCTTAGGCTTTTTACTGAATCGGCGTATTTTCCAAGTTCGAATTCGGCGCAGCCCTTCATATACCAGACTGCGGTTGCAGACGCGCCTTTGAGATACTGTGCGGCGTTTGTCGAGCATGCAAGGTGGATGTATTCTTCAAATGCCTCGACTGCGCGCTTGAGCGAGCCGTTAATGAATGAGATGCTGCCGAGCGCGTACCAGAGTTCAGGAGAGGCAAATCCTTTTGCAATCACTTTTTCAAGCTGAACGGCTGCTTCGCGTCCGTCGCCGTCCCAGAGCAGGCAGAATGCGCGCCGGATTACAACAGTTATGTCATCGGTGTTCGAGGATGCGAACTGGACCATGTTGTATGCAGTTGCCGCGTCCTTGAAATTGCAGCGGGATTCTTCGATTACTGCACGGCGGTACCAGCCGGTTGCATCGTCTTCGGAAAGGTCGGAGTAGCATTTTACGGCTGCATCTGCATCACCTGCCATTTCTGCGCAGAATCCGGCGTTTGCAAGGTAAACTGCCGTGTTTTTATTGTCCGATGCGGCAAGTTCGTCATAGAGATTCTTAGCCTCGGTAAATGAGCCGCTGCGCATTAAAAGACCGGCGTACTGGACTTTATACTGGTTATTGTCAGGGAATATGGAAATTAACTGTTTGGCAACTGATGCTGCTTCTTCATATTTTCCGCAGCGCATGAGCCATTCGCATTTGCGTTCCTTAAGATATGCTTCGGATTCGGGGAGAATGACATGGCTTACTGCGGCCGCTGCCTCTTCATATTTGCCGGCGTCGCCGAGCAGAAGGGACAGATTCATCCATCCTGCAGCGTTTTCTGGGTCGATTTCCACGACTTTGGTGTATGCGGCCGCTGCTTCGTCATAATTCTGAATCATGCGCATGCATCTGCCGAGATTAAGCCATGATACGGCGTTTTGCGGCTCTACATCAACTGCTTTGGTGTAATGAGAGGCTGCTTCATGATAAAGGCCTTTTTCATAGGCGGCCTCTGCTTTGGACACCCACGGGTTCTGCTGTTTGTCTGCTTTGTTGAACAATCCTGCTAAGTCCATGTCTTCTCCTGAATATAGATGTAATAGTTTATAGTGTTATGAGTATAAAGTCTTCTCTCTGTGGAGAGGAAAAAAAGATGTTATACGGCGGGCAGCCGTGCAAAACCTGCTTCAAGTTCCGCATCTGTCGGGATTGAATCTGTCATCTGTCCGTTGTTGAACAGTTCGTATGCTTTTAAGTCAAAGTAGCCTGTGCCTGTAAGGCCGAAGAGGATGGTTTTTTCTTCGCCTTTTGCTTTGCAGCGGAGGGCTTCGTCGATTGCGGCTGAAATTGCGTGGCTTGACTCCGGTGCGGGCAGAATGCCTTCTACGCGTGCAAACTGTACCGCGGCGGAGAATACTTTGGTCTGTTCCACCGATTCAGCCCGCATAAATCCATCATGATAGAACCGGGATAACACTGCGTTCATGCCGTGGTAGCGCAGTCCGCCCGCGTGGTTTGCTGATGGAATGAAGTCGCATCCGAGGGTGTACATTTTTGCAAGAGGGCAGACTTTTCCGGTGTCGCAGTAGTCGTAGGCGTACTTTCCGCGGGTGAGTGTAGGACATGATGCGGGCTCAACGGCGAGGAAATCATAATCCATTTCGCCGCGGAGTTTTTCTGCGGCAAAGGGTGCAATCAGCCCGCCCAGGTTTGATCCGCCGCCGGCACAGCCGATGATGAGGTCGGGGGTGATGTCATAGTCGTCCATTGCGGTTTTGCATTCGAGACCGATGACCGACTGGTGCAGCATGACCTGGTTTAAGACGCTTCCAAGAACATAGCGGTATCCCGGTGTTTTTGTTGCGGTTTCCACTGCTTCGGAGATGGCGCAGCCAAGGGAGCCAGAGGTTCCGGGGTGTTCTGCTAAAATCCGCCTGCCTGCGTCAGTGGTGTCTGATGGTGAGGGAGTTACTTTTGCGCCGTAGGTGCGCATTACTTCTTTTCGGAAGGGTTTTTGTTCATAGCTTCCTTTTACCATGAACACGCGGCAGTCAAGGCCCAGATATCCGCAGGCCATGGAAAGTGCGGTTCCCCACTGACCGGCTCCGGTTTCGGTGGTGACGCCGGTAAGACCCTGTTTTTTCGCATAATAGGCTTGGGCGATAGCGGAGTTGAGTTTGTGCGAGCCGGAGGTGTTGTTGCCTTCGAATTTGTAGTAGATTTTTGCCGGTGTGTCAAGATATTTCTCAAGGCAGTACGCCCGGACAAGCGGCGAAGGCCGGTACATTTTGTAGAAGTCGTAGACCGGTTCCGGAATTTTGAAGTGCCGCGTGGTATCATCAAGTTCCTGCCGCACGAGTTCATCGCAGAATACGCCGCGCAGGTCGGAAAACTCTGCGGGGCGCAGGGTATCAGGAAGAATCAGCGGCGCAGGTTTTTCGTCCATGTCGGCTCTGATGTTGTACCAGTTTTTCGGGAGTTCGTCTTCTTCAAGGTAAATCTTGTAAGGTATCTTTGTTGTCATCTTAATTTCACTAATGTAATTTTTTATACAATGTAGTTTGTTTTTAAAAACATAAAAAGGTTTGCGAAACGGGAGGTGCGCCACGGGGTAATGCCCCTATACACTTGCTTAAATAGACTGAGGGACAAATACATAATTACTATGAGTGAAGAAAACCCGGCAAATCTTCCTTACGATGCAGAAACCCTGCGCCGTATCAACGAGCACCCGTGCTACAGTCTTCAGGCAAAACACACATTCGGCCGCTGTCACGTGGCTGTTGCACCGAAATGCAACATCCAGTGCAACTACTGTGTACGTGACTTTGACTGTGTAAACGAGTCACGCCCCGGTGTCACCAGTATTGTATTGACGCCCAGCATGGCGATGGAGCGCATTGATGAAGTCGTTGAGAAGATGAAGCACATCAAAGTCGTAGGTATTGCAGGTCCGGGTGACCCGCTTGCAAACCCCGAAACCTTTGAGACGCTGAAGATGGTTCATGAAAAGTATCCGGACACCATTCTTTGCATCAGCACCAACGGTCTTCTTCTGCCGGACAAAATCGATGAACTGACGAAATACGATGTCAGAAACCTGACGGTGACCTTAAACGCGGTGGATCCGGCAATCGGTGAGAAAATATATTCGTTCATCGAGTACGAAGGCAAAAAATACCACGGACGCGAGGCGGCGGAAATTTTACTCGACCATCAGATGCGGGGTATCCGCGAGGCGGTTAAGCGCAAGATGCTGGTCAAAATCAACACGGTTTATGTTCCGGGTGTAAACGATGAGCATATTCCGGAAATCGCTAAAGTTGTCGGGGAAATCGGGGTTTTCAACTTCAATATTATCCCGCTTATCCCGCAGTACAAGTTCAAGGATATTGTGCCGCCGACTGCTGAAGAAAAGGCAAAAATGCATGAGCGCTGCGCACCGTTCGTGCGCCAGATGCGTCACTGTCAGCGCTGCCGTGCTGATGCTGTCGGTCTTTTAGGTAAAGATGTGCAGAGCGGTCTTGACTGCGGCTGCTGCGGAAAAGGCGATGGTTCCGGCGGCAAATGCGGTCTTGGAAAATAAATATACTTTTTTCAGATTATCAGCAGTATTGCGGTGCTGTTTTTTTTTACTATCTGCGTTTTTAGGGATTAAACCCGCAAAGATATCTCTTTTGAGTGCGAATAATATTACATAATTCATGACAGATCAGCAGAAATCTCAGACCGGACTTACCAGTGCCGAAGTCCGTGAGAGAAAAAACAGCGGTCTTGGAAACGATACGAAAATCAAGGTCAGCAAAAGCGTTCTTCAGATATTTCTCACCAACATATTCACCTACTTCAACCTCATCTTTGCCGTATTAGGCATCTTTGTCTGCACCGCATTTGACGGAAAGGACTATTCTTTCGTCACTCAACTGTCCTTCCTCCTCGTTGTAATCGCCAATACATTCATAGGAATCGTTCAGGAACTCCGTGCAAAGCGTGTTCTTGACAAGATGACTATTCTCAACGCCCCGAAAACCACAGTTATCCGTGACGGGACCGAGTCAGTAATTTCCTCCGGTGAACTGGTAAAAGATGACCTTATTGTACTAAACGCAGGAAACACGATTCCGGCAGATGCCCGCGTCTGCACGGGGACGGTTTCTGTCAATGAATCGCTTCTGACCGGAGAAGAGCGCGAAATCCGCAAACAGCCGGGTGACGAACTGTTTTCAGGAAGTTACATCGTTGCCGGAACATGTACTGCGGTTCTTGAAAAGGTCGGTGCCGAATCCTATGCTGCAAAACTTTCGGTTGAAGCAAAAAAGATGAAACGCGTCGAACAGTCGGAAATGACCCGTTCGGTAAATAACCTGCTGAAATGGATTGGGATAATCATTTTGCCGGTCGGTATCCTTCTTTTCATCAACTCTTTCGTCCGCGAGGCAAACACCTATGCAAACAGCGTATTTTCGGTCGCAGGCGCAATAACGGCCATGATTCCGGAAGGATTGTATCTTCTGATGTCGGTTGTTTTAGCAGTAGGTACAATCCGGCTTGCAAAGCGCAAGGTTCTGCTTCATGAGATGAAAAGTATTGAGTCGCTTGCCCGCGTTGATATGCTTTGCGTGGATAAAACCGGAACGATTACCCAGCCGAAGATGCAGGTTGCATCAGTCGTTGAATTTAGAGAGGGTGCCGCAGAAAAACTCAGCCGCTATGTCTGTGACGCGGTTGACAACAACAGTACAATGATTGCGCTGAAAGAGTATTATAAAGACTCTGACGGAGGAGGCAGCGCCGTTCCGCTTGAAGTCAATGCTTTCTCTTCATCGGCAAAATACGGTTCAATTCGCTATGCTGAAGAAACGCTGTATCTTGGTGCGCCTGAATTTGTCATAAGTGGTGATGAACTGGAAAAATTCAGCGCGGCAACCCTTGAAAATGCGAAAAAAGGCGAGCGTGTACTGGTTTTGGCAACAGACTCGCCCGCCGGAAAAACCGCTGTTGCCGCAGTGATGCTCAATAATGCCCTGCGCGAAAATGCGGTCGAAACTTTTGCCTACTTCCGTGCTCAGGGCGTTACAATCAAGGTCATTTCCGGCGACAACCCGGTTACTGTCTCAGAAGTTGCACGCCGTGCCGGAATTCCCGATTCAGATAAATATGTGGATGCTACAACTCTTGTCTCCGATGAGGATATTGAAAAAGCCGCCGTTTTCTACACTGTATTCGGCAGAGTAACGCCGGTGCAGAAGAAAAGCCTGGTTTTAGCCCTGAAAAAAGCAGGTCATACTGTTGCCATGACCGGAGACGGGGTAAACGATATCTTAGCCATGAAGGATGCGGACTGCAGTATTGCTATGGCATCTGGAAGTGATGCAGCATCTCAGGCAGCCCAGGTCGTTTTGCTTGAATCAGACTTCTCCTGCATGCCTAACGTGGTCCTTGAAGGAAGACGTGCAATCAACAATCTTCAGCGCTCGGCAATTCTTTTCCTTTCCAAGAACACGTTCTCCCTTATTCTTTCCCTGATGGCGCTGATTCTCTGCTTTACTTACCCGCTTCGCCCGTCGCAGATTATGATTGTGAGTGTGTTTACGATAGGACTTCCGGGTCTGCTCCTTGCAGTCGAGCCGAACAAGGCAAGAATCAAGGGTAAATTCATTAAAAATGTGCTTCTCAAAGCACTTCCCGCCGGAATTACCAGTTCTCTTGCGGTAACCGTTATGAGTCTTTACGGCTCGTATGCCGGTATCGACCCGGCAGTTTTGGCGACCTGTGCAACAATTGTTCTTGCAACCGTTGGATTCATGATTATGCGGCGTATCAGTTCTCCGATGAGTAAATACAGGATATTTGTCTATCTGTTCAGCATTGCAGGCTTCATTGCCGCGGCCCTGATAATGCCCTGGTTCTTCGGTCTTGTGCCGCTTTCGCTTGAGGCGATTATCGCGGTTGCGATAATTATTGCCGTATCCGAGGTCATATTCTTCTTTGTTTCAAAGGGAATCGACCGGATTTTAAATAAAGAGGCAGAAAAAGAAGCCGGTACGGCGGCTTAAATTTTCTTTTCAGCTCAGCCCCTTTGTTTCAAAAAGCAGAGCGGGGGGTGACCGCATTTTCCTTATTTCTTTTCAAAACATACACTTCTGCAAAAGCCGTCTGTGTTGTTTCCTTCAATAAATCCGAACTGTGCATCAGAAACGTTCTGATGAACTGACACCTGCCCGTCAGCGGAAATCTCGATTTCAAATGAATCCGGCTTCAGATTCATTCCAAGACCGGTTGCTTTCATGAAACTCTCTTTTAACGTCCAGAGCCTGCAAAAATAGAGATTACGTTCAAACCCTGCAGGTTTTTTCATGAGTTTTTCATATTCATTCCCGGTAAAACAGAATTTTGCGAGATCCGGTGAAAACGGGGTTATTTTTTCGATATCGCATCCGATTGGAACAGACGCCGCAACGCACATTACCATCGGTTCAGAATGCGACAGATTAAAACAGAATTCCGGATGAGAAACAAGTTCTGGTTTTCCGAATTTTCCGACAGTGATTTCGTATTTTTCATCCGCAATACCTTCCTCTTTCATCGCACGCAAAAGCAGCAGTTCCACGCAGATACCAAGCCGCCTGTCTTTTTCAAATACAAACTTGTCAATTTGCTTTTGTCTGTACTCACTTACAACCGGATAAAAAAAAGAAACGTCATGACCGCAAAGCAGTTCATCAACAGATGCGGAGTAAATTCTCATTCCACATCTATGACGGAAGTAATCCCGGTTATCTCCAAAACAGCCATCACATTCGGGGTGGTATGCACAATTTTTAATCCTCCTTTTTCCTCCATCAGTTCATCAGCATTGAGTATGGAGCGGATTCCGGCAGATGCGAGATAATTGACCGCGGATAAATCAAAAATAAGTTTTCCGGCGTCCGCCACTTCACGTTCTACTACCTTATCCAGTTCCGGTGCGGTCAGAAAATCAATATTTCCCGTCGGTTTTATTGTTACGGTATTTCCGTTTTTATCTACTGTAATATCCATGTCAGTATTCAACCTCCAGTGTGATTATATTATGTTTATTTTCATATCTATACTTTATCCTGTCAGTCAGTTTGCTCACCATATATATGCCAAGTCCGCCGTTACGATGGCTCTTCACCTCTGTTTTACACTCGCCATAGTCGAAATCAAGCGGATCAAAGTACCGGCCGTTATCAGTAATCACAATAAATGCACGACGGTTAAATGTATGGATCGAAAGAGATATCGTTCCATCAGGCTTTCCCTCAAATGAATGAAGAATAATATTAGACAACAATTCTGATACGGCAATGGAAATATTGGATAAAATCATCCTGTTGCATCCTGCAGCAGTCATTATTTCTGTCACATATTTCATAAGTTTTTCATATCCTGCAGTATCACTTCTGACTTCAAGACACAGTGGTTCGGGTTTATTGTAATATTGATTAAACTCAAATGCAAGCATGGTTATGTCGTCGGCAGGCTCTCGGGAGCCTCTGAACGCAGATAACTCATTTGTTAACTTCTGCAGAAAGTCGCTCGCGGTAAGATGGATGGAAGTATTCAAAGCATCCAGCAGCCGTCCCTCTCCGAAGAATTCTCCGGCAGGATTTGCCAGTTCCACTATTCCGTCTGTGTATAAGAAGAGCCGGTCACCCTCGGATAAAGTTATGGTTTGTTCTGTGTAGCGCGTCAGACGTTTTCTGCCGAGAACAAAATCAGGTTTTGATTTAACCAGCTTAAACTCCCCGTTGTTTGTCCGGAGTGCAGGGGGGTTATGACCTGCATTCACATATTTGAGTATGCCCGTTTCCAGATCCACATATCCAATCCATCCGGTTACAAACATTTTTTCTGAATTTAATGCGCATAACTCACGATTTACCCTGTTAACTACTGTATCTACAGGAAGCCCGGTGTGGTGGGAAAATGATCTGATGCAGGATTTTACATTTGCCAGAAACAAGGCAGCCGGAATTCCGTGACCAGAAACATCAGCAACCATGATAACTACATGTTTCTCATCCGTCATGAAATAATCATAATAGTCACCACCCACTTCGGAAGCAGGATGCATTGCCGCAGTCACATAATATTCCGGTCGGGGCTGAATGGGTGCCGGAAGCATACCAAGCTGAATTGATGATGCAAGCGCCAGCTCTTTTTGTAATCCTGCGGTATGTTGAGACAGTGTTGTCTGTTTTATAATTATGTTCTGCCCGATTATTGTAATAATTACCGGGATTGCAAGAATTCCTATTGATGTAATTGTTTTGACTATGATAGACATGACCAGCGGAGAGCCCGAATTTGCTATGAAATTAATATTAATCATTGCTTCATCAAGTTCACCTGCGGCAATAGCCAGAAGTGACGTAACTGGAACCGCAGCAACCATCAGAAATGATATACTAATAGTTATGCGCGGTTTGAAATAAAGGCAGCTTATCAGGGGAGGAAGAAACGGAATAAATAATAAATTCCTTGAATTTTCAAACATAATTACGATAATTATTAACGAAATAGCACTGAGGAGTATATATTTGGTCAGACTCTTCTTCCAGCCGTGGATAAGAATTACTGCTAACGCACACAAAGAAATACCAAGTGTTACATAGAATACATAAGCCTTAATAGAACCCACGATTACGCAAACAAATGTGAGAACAACGCAGAGAATAAGGCAAAACAAAGAAAATTTATTTGCGCTCGTCTCGAGTTCCATTATATTGTAATAAGTATTCTCTCCCAAAAACTCAGATAATATATGCGTTTTTAGTCTTGATATTACATCATTCCTGGTTTTTTCCTGCTGAATTTCTGACATGTTAATTAAAGTAGCGTAGTGATTCCAATCCTTTAAGCATTCGTCTGATATATGCCATATCTGTCAAAGGCCATGAAAAACCAAGACGATAAAGAGCATTCACTGTGTATATATTGTTGTTATCGTTCATTAAAACCTTTTCTCCCTCATTGTTAACATAGGAAAGCAGGCAGGAAATATCAACATTTGCCTTCTCATCACTCATTGTTTCTGAAAACCGTCCGGCAAACTTTTCTTCCGAAACCACCTCAATAGGCATGCCGAGTTCATTGAATTCTTCGATGATATTTGCCATATGGACCTGATGGCAGTTGTTTACATGAAACACCGTAAACTGAGAAGGAGTGGTGCTGAGAAGTACAATGGCTTTTGCAACAACATCAATCGGTGAAAATTCAACCGGTGTTGCCAGTTGTGTTACCGGAAAAACACCCAGTTTCTTATACGCCCGCATCGTACGCATGAAATTATTTGTTGCAGAATTCATCTGGAATTCGCCGTCGAAATTCCGGCTCATAAGATTGCCGAGCCGCATCACTTTTGCTTTCAGTCCTTTACGTATTGCGTCAAATACGGCCTGTTCCGCCATGTATTTTGAGTGAATATATTTGTTGTTCAGTTCCTGTCCGATGTCCAGTGTGTTTTCATAGAGAACCTGACTGACGCCATCTGATGCTGCAACCGAACTGCCGCATACGCTTAATGTCGATGTCTGAATGAGTTGCGCATTATGTTCAAATGCAATTTGAATGAGATTTTTCACACCGGTGTAATTGATTTTTTCAATGGAATCGTCTGAGGCAAAATGTTTGACACTTGCCGCGCAGTTTATGATTGTGTCAAAGGTATGCGATGCAAGGGCTGATGCAAGTTCTTCATCTGTAATATCTCCTTCAACAACCGTTATGCGTTCAAACATCTGTTCATCAATCATTCCTCCGAAATAGTACATCAAAAAAATGCGAAGCCGGTCTGATGCTTTCTGGTTCTTCGCTTTATGGACCAGGCAGATTATTTTTTCACATCCGGATTCAAGCAGTTCTTTTAAGACATGAATTCCTAAAAATCCTGTTGCACCGGTGAGTAAAACAACTCCGGTGCTGGTTTTCTGTATTGCATTGAGATGTGGGATGGTGTTGCAGGACAGAACATCTGCATATTCGGATACAGGAGGCAGTTCTTTATCGCTTTCAGTTACAGGTACGGACTCTTTTGATGCTGCAGCCGCAAACGAAGCAAGGCTCTGCGGGGTGTGATTGTCAAAGATATTCTTGTAAACGATATTCAATCCCTCATTATAACACAGCATCGCAACTTTTGATGCTGAAATTGAGGTGCCGCCAAGTGCAAAGAAATCATCGTCTGCGTAAACAGTGTCAATGCCGAGAACTTTTGCAAATATACCGCACAGTTTTTCCTCAAGTGGATTTGCTGCGGGCGTCCCCACATGTTTTGTTTGTAATTCCGGTTTCGGCAGTTTCCTTCTGTCGACTTTAGCATTGACGGTTAATGGAATTTCTGCAATCTGCATTATTGAGGCAGGAACCATGTATGCCGGTTTTCTCTCAGCAATGAATGCGGAAAGGGCTTCTGTATCAATATCGGCACCGGAATCTGCTGATACTACATATGCTGCAATAAATTTCCCGCCGGCTTCATCATCAAACGCGGCAACCGTAGCATCCTTTATCCCTGCAAATTCACGAATTACCTGCTCGACTTCCGTCAGTTCAACACGGAAACCGCGTATTTTCACCTGACCGTCTGTTCTGCCGATAAATTCAACCCGCCCGTCTGAAAGCATGCGCACAACATCGCCGGTGCGGTACAGTTTTGCATATTCAGCATCGGAAGTGAACGGATTTTGCACAAACACCTCAGCGGTTTTGTCCGGGCGGTTAAGATAGCCGCGTCCAATCTGAACACCTGCTGCGCATAATTCTCCTGCCGCACCTATGGGCAGCCGGTGCATATTTTTGTCGACAACATATAGTTTTACATTGTCATGCGGTTTTCCGATTGTCCGGCAGGCGTTCTCGTCAGTTACCTGCTCGCAGGTAATACAGCATGTTGCTTCACTCGGTCCGTAGCCGTTGAGGA
>DALTWF010000019.1 GCA_029987235.1 Methanocorpusculum sp.
AAAAAAAATCACCCCCTCACCCAAACAACCCGCCGAACACCAGAAACAGCAGACCGAAAAGCGCACCGAAAATCACAACCGCAAGAACAATCCACCAGAAATAATTCTTCTTCTGCCTCCTCCTCTGAACAACCACACCTCACACCCCCAAAACCCCATCAGAACCCAAGAACACCACCCACAAATCCCCGAAAAACTCATCCTGCTCCAGATCAACAAAACCCCCCTGCACCAAAAACAGACACGGCAGATACACCATATACATCGGCCAGTGCAGAATCGAACGAAGCTCAACAAGTGAAATCCCCGGATCCCTCGCATCCGGATGCCCCCTGATAATCTCAAAGATTTCGGCAGCCATCCGCTCATAATCCTCATCATGCGCAATACTCACAACCTCCTCCGCAGTCGGCTCCTCAAACAACTCATCCTCAAAATCAATATACCGCTGCCGCCTCTGCCTTCTGCGCTCCGTTTTCTCCGCAAGACGCAGCTGCTTGATTAACTCATACAGATTCGTCGTACGATGCCGCACATCCTTACGCTTCAGACGCCGCTGAATCTCACGCTCAAGAAAATCAATCTGCCCAAACGAAATCGCATCAGTCTCATCTGAAAACGGATCCGCCGCCTCATTAAACCCGTCCCCCTCATCAAACTCCTCCTCCGCCGGCTCAGGCTCATCAAGCATCTCAGCCTTCATCCGCAAAAGCTGCGACGCCATAAAAATATGCCGCCCCGAAACCCGCAGATTTAACGCATGCCGCTCCTCAAGCGCAGACAAAAACCGGCTCGTAATATCAGTGATATTGATATTCCACGGATCAATATCACCCTTCTCCGCCATAGACAAAAGAATCTCGATAGGATCCTCCGTACCATCTATAGCAATCTGCGGAATCTGCACATCAGTCTCTGTCATTATTCGTCTTTACACCTGTAACAAGAGTACTCTTATCGCTTGCACGAACCGTCACACCCATCATCCGATCCGCCGCCTCAATCATCGGCTTCCTGTGCGAAACAATAATGAACTGACTGTTCTCACAAATCTCCCGCACCATATGCGACAGATGCTCCACATTCAGACCATCCAGATTTGAATCAACCTCATCAAGAGCATAGAACGGAGCAGGCATATACTGCTGAATCGCAAAGATAAACGAAAGCGTAGTAAGCGACTTCTCACCGCCCGACATCATATTCAGCCGATGCACCTCCTTACCCCGCGGCGACACCTCAAACGTCATACCACCCTGGAACGGATCCTCCGGCACATCAAGCACAAGCCTGCCCTCACCCTCATTCAACCGCAGATAAATACTGCTGAAATTCTCCGCAATCGAATTATACGCTTCCATAAAGGCATCATGCTTCATCTGACGGAAACTCTCAATCTTCGCAAGAAGGTCCTCCCGCTCACGCGACAACGTATTCTTCTTCTCCGTCTTTTCCTCCGTACGCTTCAGCAGATCATCATACTGATCAATTGCCTGCATGTTCACATCACCCAGACGACGAATTGCACGCTCAGTCGTGGCGATTTTATCCAAAATCTCCTCAGACGTTAAATCACACTCAATCTCCCCGTCAATACTTCCCCGGATTTCAGCAATCTCCTTGGAAATTGCAGCGGTTTTCTCATCAATTGCAGCAATCTGAAGCTCGCAGCGCTCCACATCACCGTTTAATTTTTCAATACGAATCTTAGCCTCCGTCACCGACTGGTCAACAGACTTCCGCTGCGCATTTAATCCGGCAATCTCACCCTGGAACGAACTTAACTCCTGCTCCAGAGCAGAAAGAGCTGCATTTGCCTGCTCAATATCGCTGTGCAGCTTGGCAATTTCATCCTCAATCGCCTTGTTTTTCTCCTCAATTAAAGCACGCTCGCGGTTTTTGTCCTCAACGTTTTTCTTGTGGAAATTACGCTCCAGATTCTCACCGTTTAACTCGTTCTGCTTCGTATCAAGACGCACCCGTGCCGCATTATAGTTTTTCTGGGCAGCAGTCAGTTCCTCGGTTAAAAGTTTGAACTCCTCCGCATTCGTAGCCGACCGCAGCTCACCAATCTGCTTATTGAGCTCCTCGATTTTGTCCGATAACTCATCGCCCTTTGCCTCAAGTTCGGAAACCTGCACGGCACACTCCTTTTTGTCCTTTTCCGTTGCTTCAAGCAAAGCTTTTGCCTGCACCTCGTCAGATTCAACCTTGTCAATCACACGGTTGCATTCCTTGATGGCAAGCTCAATCTGCGTGATTTTCGTATCAAACTCACCCTTTTCCTTGCGCAGACCATCGACAACCGCCTGATTTCTTGCAACAAGGGCTTTCAGGTCTTCTTCGTCCTGGGACAGTTCGGCAAGTTTTGCGGCAATATCCGACGTTTCACGACCCGGAGCCGCGCCGAATCCCTTCTGCATCGCCTTCGTCTGCGAACCACCCGTCATAGCGCCTCCCTTTTCAAGCAAATCGCCGTCAAGAGTAACCATCCGGTACCGACCCATCAGACGCCGTCCCGCGTCCAGTGTTTCCACAATGACCGTCTGCCCGAAAACCAGACTGAACACATCACGGAACTCCGGCTCGAAATCGATTAAGTTGATTGCATAATCAATCACACCGTTTCCGGCAAGAGGGGGAAGTGCTGCCTGCGGCTTCATTTTGTTCAGCGGCAGAAACGTCAGCCGCCCGAGATTCTCGGATTTCAGATAGTTAATCGCGTTTGCACCCGTCTGGTCATTATTTACAACCACATTGCGAAGCCTGCCGCCTGCTGCAACATTTAATGCAATCGTGTGACCCGCATTCAGGACTTTACCGAGTTCTGCAACCGTTCCGTACACACCGTCGATTCCCGAAACCGCCTTGATTGCATCATCAGAACCGCCAACCGCCTTCTGCTGTGCGGCAAGAACCGCCTGACGCTTTTCAAGCCGGGAACGTTCCTCGCGCACCCGCTCAAGTTCATTGCGGGAATCAGCCATTTTCCGCTCGGCTGCGGCAATCTGCTTGCCAAAGACATTCCGCTCCTCGGAAACATCGCGAAGCTCGCCCTCGAGCTTTTCAATCTCCTTCTGCTTTTCCACGCGCTCCGATTCGAAATACGCCTTGTCGCCCGTGAGCTTTTCCAGTTCACGCTCACGGGTTCTGCTCTGGTCGATAATCCGGTCGCGCTCACGGTAAATCTCTCCCCGCTCGTTTTTCAGATTCTCCACCTGAGCACCCAGCTCAACAAGTTTTGCCTCGGCACCCGAAGAATCCTTCGTACGCTTTGTTACAAGCTCCTGGGCTTTATCAAGCGTCTTTTTCAGCCCCTCGACCTCCATTGCAAGATTTGCACGATCAATGTTGAGTTTCTGCACCTTTTTCGTTGATTCGGAAAACAGGTCCTGATATTTCTGCTGCTCAACGTAAATGGTGTTCATCTGCGCAAGATTGGACTCCTTGTCTTTTCTGAGACGTGAAATCGTGCCCTCCGCAGTTCCGATAATCGTTCTCTGCTCAGTCTGCTTCTCGATAAGTTTCAGATAACCCGGACCCTGCTTTTCTGCAATCTGCTTATCCAGCTCCTCAAGCTCCTCAATCCGCGCATCCCGCTCGTTTTCCTCCAGGCGGATGTCTTCTGCGAACTTTTCCTTCTGTAAAACCTGCTCCTCACGCGAGGTTGCCAAAAGACCCGCCTCCCGTTCCTTATCCTTTAACGTGACCATCTGTTTTGCCGCATTAAAGTAATCAAGGTCGTTTTTCAGGTTCTTGTACTTGACCGCATCCTCTTTCGCCCCCGCAAGTTCCTGCAGCTGCTCCGCATACTGGGCTAAAATCATCTCCTCCCGCTCGATTTTCGCACGGACCTGGTCAAGTTCCTGATTTGCCTGCTCCTTTTTGCGGTCAAACTCGGAAACACCCGCGATTTCATCAATGATTTTACGCCGGTCCATATCCGACATATCCATGATGCGCGAGATATCACCCTGCATTACCACATTGTAGCCGTGCGGACGTATTCCCGCCTTGGAAAGCCAGTCGATAATCTCCGCCTGCGACGAGGTTTTTTCGTTCAGATAGTAGTAACTGTAGTAGTTCGTCGGTGAAGACTGCTTGATTCTGCGCCGGATTTTGGTATCATCCGAAAACGTAAGCGTAACCTCAGCGATATTTTTGCCCGAGGTGTTGTTGATGAAATCAGTCATCTTCTCCGCACGAAGCGTGCGCGACGAGGTAAGAGACAAAACGAATAAAATGGAATCGATGATATTACTCTTTCCCGAACCGTTCGGACCGGAAATGACCGTATATCCTTCAAAAAAAGGGATTTTGGTTTTTCTGGAAAATGATTTGAAGTTATCTATTTCAACTTGGACAATATGCACGGGCAGCTCCGGTTTTATTTGATTTCAACGGTATCGTCTTCTTCTGCTTCAATTACTGCATTGGAATCTGCACGGATTGCAGAGGAACGCGAGGCATGCCCCGGATTAAAGCCGGTTCCTGCGATAATGACGTTTCCGGAATGAGTCTTGCGGCGTTTCTGAATGGAACCATCCGGCTGCATAACATATTCATATTCTCCGGGACCAAGGTTTTCCGGCGGAATTTCTTCTTCGACCGGTTTCTGCGGCTCGGGAACCGGGGTGTTGATTACACGCCGCGGCGGCTCTTCTGCCTGGGATGGGGCTGCCGGGCGGACACTGCCGCGTCTTGCAGCAGGCACTTCCTGTCTTGCCGGAGTCTCGGGAACTGCCGGCTGGATTCTTCCGCGTGCTGCACTGCCGCGGGAAATCGGCGTTTCAGCAGGTGCTGCAGGGGATTCTGCTTCCGGAGACGGACGGCGGACACCGAATCTGGACGCATTTTCCGGGTGGCTCTTGACAGGGGCACCGCCGAGTTTTTCAATCTGGGTGGACAGACGTCTGCAGACCGACTTTAAGTCAAGCATTTCGCTTGTCAGACCCTTTACCATAGCCTCAAGCTCACGGACTCTGAGTTCAAGGTCTTCTGATGCCTGTGGGATGTCTGCGGATTCAGCAGCAGGTGCGGCGGATTTTTCCTGCTTTGCAGCAAGATCACGTTCCTGGGCAGCCAGTTCGTGCTCTAAGAATTTCATTCTGGTATCCATTTTTACTCTCGGTATGAAATATTAGTATAGTTCTTTCTGTTTCTATTCTATAATAGTGTTTTGTTCCGCACCCCTATTTTATAGAAAAACAGAAAGAAAAAGGCACCGGACAAAGCCCTCATGCCGTAAAAAATGAGGGGATACATCACTGATTTACGGGACTTTTGAAGACCGCACGTAAAACGCGCATGAATGATACATTAGATATGCAAAAAATTCAAAAAAAAAACGAATCATAGCGAGGAATGGATTTGAACCATTGGTCTTCGGGTTATGAGCCCGACGGGATCTCCTGACTACCCCACCTCGCTCCAATTGGGATATACTATTAGTTCTGATATAATAAATAACTTTGCTAACGGGAATAAGATATGCTCATAACACAAGAGAACAAATGGATTAGTATGACAGAAAATTCCGCGCCGCCCGTAAAAGCAATGCCAGTACTTCATTTAAACGAGGAAAATTTCAATACATTCGCAACGCAGATACCAAATATTGTCATCGATTTCTGGGCCGAGTGGTGCGGACCGTGCAAACGCTTTGCCCCTGTCTTTGAAGAGGTGCATAACGAATATCCCGAAGTGCAGTTCTGCAAATGCAATACGGACGAATGCCCAAATATTGCAAACCAGTACCATATTTCCGCAATCCCCACGATTTTTTTTGTGAAATCCGGAACCGTGGAAAGAATTGTATCAGGAGCGCTTGATACAGACCGGCTGCGTGAAGAACTGAACCGCATTTACCGCAGATGAGCATATTTTCGTCTCTTGCGCCCGGTCTGCAGGAAGTCCTCGTTACGGGACTGAAATGGGACGGACTGCGTCCTGTGCAGGAAGAGACATACAAAGCCGTATCCGAAGGATTTGACTGCATAGTTCAGGCGCCGACCGCAGGGGGCAAAACAGAATCCGCTTTTGTTCCGGTCATTGATTATCTGTTAAAGCATCCCAAGTCCGGCAGTGTGCGGGCGCTGTACATCTCGCCCTTAAAAGCCCTGATAAACGACCAGACTGACCGTGTTCTTGATTTATGCACACGGGCGGGGCTTTTAGTCGGGGTTCAGCACGGCGATGTTGCAGCACGCGAGCGCTGGAAATTTGATTCGGGGGAATTTCCCGATATCCTCTTAACCACGCCGGAATCGCTTGAGGTGCTCTTAAGCGATGCAAAAACCGCGTCTGTTTTTTGCGGGCTTTCGCATATCATCATTGATGAAATTCATGCGTTTATGGAATCGGACCGCGGGGTGCATCTGAAATGTCTTATCGACCGGCTGACGTTCAAATCCGCTGAAAATCCGGTACGCATCGGTCTTTCTGCGACCGTAGGAAACCCGGAAGATCTGCTTTTGTGGATGAGCGATGCAAAAAGACAGCATAAGCTTGTGCAGATTCCGGCAGCGCCTTCAAAAAAACAGTTTTCATTCGTAGTCGAGCCGGAATTCTGCGCTCAGGCGGAGGCGGTTGTTTGCGCCGTCCGCGGAAAAAAAGCACTTGTTTTTACGGATTCGCGGAGTTTTGCCGAACGGCTGACGGGTGAACTTTCAGGCAGTCTGTCTCATGTGTATATTCATCATTCGTCGGTGAGCGCAGACAGCCGCGAAATCGCCGAATCGTCGTTTGCAGGCGGTGATTCGTCCTGTGTAATCTGCACAAGCACGATGGAGCTTGGTGTCGATATCGGCGAACTGGACACGGTTATCCAGTTCGGGCCTCCGAAATCCGCGGCCTCGTTTCTGCAGAGGCTCGGGCGCACCGGGCGCAGGGGAAATCCTGCGTCAATGACGTTTATTTTAAAAGATGCCTGCGAACTGCTGATTTGCGTTTCTGCAATCGAGGCCGCGATGCGTCATGAGTCAGAATCCCTGCGTGTCCCGGCATGTCCCTATCATGTATTTGTCCAGCAGCTCTTTTTACTGCTGAAAAACCGGCAGGGACTTGGTCTTCCGGCAATTATCCGCTCTCTTCAGGCACTGTCTCCTTTTGCTGAAATGTCTCCGTCTGCAGTTTCTGCAGTTCTTTCGCATCTGGTCGAAAACCGCTATCTTGCGGCAAACGGCGATTTGTATACGGCAGGAGTCCGTGCCGAGGCGGAACTCGGGAAATCCAACTGGCTTGCGCTTGTTTCGGTGATTCACGACTCAGGCGGCTATCTTGCGGTTCTTGCGGACGGAACGCCGGTAGGTACTCTTGACCCGCGTTTTATTGCGGGCGAGCCGGGCATGGTCTTTTCCTTTACCGGAAAAACCTGGCGGCTCCTGCACCGCGATGATGTACACAAACGGGCGCTTGTCGAGCCTGCGTTTGCAAAACGGGATTTGAAGCGCCCGTTCTGGAGCGGCGGCGGGAGTGCAGGTGTGAGCCGCCTTGTTGCACAGAGTGCGGCACGGATTTTGGCCCGGAAAAAAACGCTTCTGCCGCTTCCGGCAGCGCAAAGCGGGATGCTTGAAGAGTTACTTGCATCCCTGCCGGATGATTTTGAGCCAGAGAAAATTCATATTCGTGCAGAGCCGGAAGGAAACGCCTGGTCAGTCGTTGTTTCAACCTTTTTCGGACTGCGGGCAAATGAGGTGCTCGCACGCCTGATAAAAAACCGCCTCGCGGGAATGCACACAATCCGGTACACGGATTTTGCCGTGCGGATTATGGATTTCGGCGCAAAAAGCGGGCTGAAATCCGTGTATCAGGTGCTTGAATCTGCTGCGTCTCTGTCTTGGGAGGATGCAGTAAGAGAACTTCCGGAAATCCCCTCATCGCACTGGAAATTCGGCGAACTGCTTCCGGATGAGCTGCTGCTTGAGATGGCGGCAAAGGATTATTATCAGATTCCGGAGATTTTAGATGCTCTGCGGAGAAATTTCGGGAAGTAAAAAAAGGATACTAGTTATCTTCGGTTTTAGTAACTCTCCCTCGGAGAAAACCTCGGGCAAAATATGATTAAATTTCTTTCAACACATGATATCTGGCACCATCCTTAAATCTTATTTGACTGATATCATTTTCTGTCAGCAGAAAAATATAAGGTATTGTTTTAAGTCTGAAAATCGATGCATCTTCCGGAATTGTCCATCCTTTTTTAATATATGCATTATATATCCGGACTTTTGCCAGAATTCCCCCATCCTTATCATAATCTCCGGTCTCAGCATCATATAATTCGTCAGATATTTCATCAAATAATATATTTGCCTCTCTTTCTTTTATGGAACCGGTCGGAATAAGATAATTCGCAAAAATTTCAGCACATGCAATAGTTGCATTGACACATTCTGCCTGTTCATTTTCTTCGGCACGCGTACTTTGTTCATGGAAAAAGTCAATAATTTCTTCTGCAAGTTTTTTGCACCAGTTTTTCTCTTTTCCTTTGAGCGTATATGGGTTGGAAAGTTCCCGTATTATATTTCCAGCAGGCGTGTATTCACAAAAATCATGCTGTTTTTCCATGAATACAAAATGACTTGCCAAAGCAGCAAGTGCACGAAGATACATCCCTTTTAGTTCCGGATTGGAAACTGTTTCATGGTTGTGATAAATCTGTTCAATTCTGCTGCGTCTTTTCTCAACACGGGCAAGCCATTCGTTTCGGTCACATGCGCAAAGATCAGCATCAATCATGGAAAATGTGAGGGCTTCAAGATATCGATAAGCTACAGTTTCAGAAGGATGCTCTGTATAAAGTGCACTTAGTTTGTCAAGTTCCCGTTTTACCTGCCCGTCCTGAATACAGTCCTGTTTATCGGCAATTTCTTCAAACCAGAGGGAAAATACACAATGGCTTAGAAGGTCAGCATATCTTTCAGGAATACCGAGGTGGTCTTTGTGAAGATTATAGATTAGTTCAGCAGTTGCTTCTATTTCAACAAGGTGCTGCTCAAGATACCAGTTGTCGTCAATAGTTATCGACCATCGGGTCACAGCATATCCAGATTCACGTTTGAGATTATCATTTTCTTTTTCGAGTTCGGTCTTTTCCTCCTCAGAAACTGGGGGCTCTATACCGACTTCATCACAAATAACATTCCAATCACTGTTTATTTGGAGAGGAAAAACTCGGGCTGCATCATATCGAAGTGATTCAAGATAGAATGCCGAAAGTTTTGCATCATCCGGATGTGATGCACATATTTTTTCCATCTCATTGATAGTTTCTGCAAGAAGGTGATATTCTCTCCATTCTAGACTTTTCTTTTCAAGATGGGTGAGTTCTTCCGCATAGATGTGAAGCAGTTCCGGATTTTGAGGGTAGGTCTGAGATAGGATTTTCAGACGCCGGGCATGATTTTGTATCTGACGGGGAAGTATGTAACCTGGATTTTCATCACGTCTGGTATTTTTTACAAGATATTGGGCGAAAAGAATAACTTTTTCTGGGGGACAATTATCGATTTTGGGGGTGCAGGGGTTTTTGCCCATAGAATTTTATTTGTTTCAAGAGTTTAATGTGTTTGTGGTGCATAAAAATCAAATAAAAACTACCTCTGATTCATTTCTCATAACATTTCGAAATATCTCCCATTCATTTTTCGCGGGGAAGAAATAGATTTACTGAACTGATAAAAAAAAGTGGGGGAATATTGTTCAAAGTTAATTGAAATACTCAACCAGGCTCTCAAACAGGTGCATCTCAAACACCCCGTCCACATTCCTGTACAGACCCGGACCAATACGCTCCGCATGCCCCATTTTTCCTAAAACACGACCGTCAGGCGAAGTAATACCCTCAATTGCAAACGCTGAATTGTTCGGGTTGAATGCGATATCAGAAGTCGGGAAACCGTTCAGATTCACATACTGCGTCAGAACCTGACCGTTTTTAATAAGCCCCTGAATTACCTCGTCCGATGCATAAAATCTTCCCTCGCCGTGGGAGATTGGCACCGTGAAAATGTCATTCACATTTACCTTGCTCATCCACGGGGATTTTACCGATGCGGCACGCACACGCACGAGTTTTGACTGGTGGCGTCCGATAGTGTTGAAGGTTAACGTCGGCGAGTTCTCGTCCGTATCAACAATTTCACCGTACGGAACAAGACCAAGCTTAATCAGTGCCTGGAACCCGTTGCAGATACCGCACATCAGACCGTCGCGGTTCTTCAGCAGATCATGCACAGCGTCCCTGATTTTTGCGTTTCTGAAGAATGCCGCAATGAACTTTGCCGAACCATCCGGCTCGTCTCCACCGGAAAAACCGCCTGGAATGAATATTGCCTGACTGCGCTGAACCGCTTTTGCAAATTCCTCAACAGAATCTGCCGCATCTTCTGCCGTACGGTTGCGGATGACAAAAATCTCAGGCACAGCGCCCGCACGGCGCACGGCCTTTGCCGAATCATACTCGCAGTTCGTGCCCGGGAAAACCGGAATCAGCACACGCGGTTTTGCACAGCGCACCCGCGGTTTTACACAATTGCGCTCGTTATACGTAATTTTTGGAAGCGGGAGCCTGCCCTGCGCTGCAGCACTGACAGGATAGACCGGTTCAAGCTTGTTTTCGTAAATGCCTGAAAGTTCACCGCCGGTTACTGATTCGTCACCGTATCTGAACTCAGGCTCTTCAGTCGTTCTTCCAAGAAGCGTGCCGCAGTCCGCAGGACCTGCAAGTTCCAGGATAAACGAGCCGTAACTGTGACCGAAAATCACATCAAGCGGCACCTCGGCGAAATTAAATCCGTACCCCTCGCCAAGACCCATCTTAAAAATACCCTCTGCAACCCCGCCGAATCCCGGAGTCCAGGCAGCTAAGACTTTTCCGGCACGCATAAGTTTTGTAACCTCTGAAAACACTTCCTTCAGGGATTTTCCGGTCGGAAGACCTGAATCCTTGTCAATCGAAGGAGAAATCAGAACTACGTCATGGTCTGCGCCCTTGAAATAGTTTGTAACAATGTTGTCAGTAACTGCAGTGGTTACCGCAAATGACACAAGCGTCGGCGGGACGTCGATAGTTTCAAACGAACCGCTCATTGAGTCTTTTCCGCCGATTGCACCGACACCAAGCTCCTTCTGCGCCTTAAACGCACCAAGAAGAGCCGCCGCCGGCTTTCCCCAGCGTTTTGCATCGCGTCCGGGCTTTTCAAAGAATTCCTGAAGCGATAAATAGACATCATCATAGGAGGCGCCGGTTGCAACAAGTTTTGAAACACTTTCAACCACCGCAAGATATGCACCGTGATACGGGCTTGCCTCCGAAATATACGGATTATAGCCCCATGCCATGACAGAACAGTCCTTTGTGTCACCTGCTTCCACTGAAATTTTATTTACCATCGCCTGAACAGGAGTCCGCTGGAATCTTCCTCCAAACGGCATTAAAACCGTTCCTGCACCAATGGTTGAATCAAATCTTTCCGAAAGACCGCGTTTTGAACAGACATTTAAGTCGCCAATAACGCTGCGCATCCCCTCGGCAAATCCGGCGGGTGCAGGTTTTGCATAGGATTTCGGCGATGCAAGTTCTGCTTCGATGTGCTTTTCCGTACCGTTTGAATCCAGGAATTCACGGGAGATATCAACGATTTTGTCCCCGTTCCAGGTCATAACGAGGCGGTTTGTTTCGGTAACGTCTGCGACTTTTGTTGCTTCAAGGTTTTCTGCGTTTGCAAGTGCAATAAACTTCTCTGCATCCGCGGCGTCGACAACAACCGCCATTCTCTCCTGTGATTCGCTGATGGCAAGTTCCGTTCCATCCAGACCGTCATATTTTTTCGGCACGGAATTTAAGTCAATTAAGAGACCTTCTGCAAGTTCCCCGATGGCAACCGACACTCCTCCGGCGCCGAAATCATTGCAGCGCTTGATAAGACGGGATGCGGCCGGATTTCTGAAAAGCCGCTGGATTTTACGCTCTTCAGGGGCGTTTCCCTTCTGCACTTCGGCGCCGCAGGACGCAAGGGAGCATGCAGTATGGGATTTGGAAGAGCCGGTCGCGCCCCCGCATCCGTCGCGCCCGGTCCGGCCTCCGAGCAAAATTACGACATCGCCTGCTTTCGGCACGAGCCGCACGACGTTTTTGCGCGGCGCAGCACCGATTACGGCGCCCAGTTCCATGTGTTTTGCAACATAGCCCGGATGATAGATTTCATCCACAATGCCGGTTGCAAGACCAATCTGGTTTCCGTACGAGGAATACCCGGCTGCTGCGCTGGTTGCAATTTTTCTCTGCGGCAGTTTTCCTGCAAGGGTTTCTGAGACCGGAACAAGCGGGTCGGCACATCCCGTAAGGCGCATGGCTGAATACACGTATGCACGACCGGAAAGGGGGTCGCGAATCGCGCCGCCGATGCAGGTTGCAGCCCCTCCAAACGGCTCGATTTCAGTCGGATGGTTGTGCGTTTCGTTTTTGAATAAAAGAAGCCAGTCTTCCTCTTTTCCATCAACGGTCACGGTTATTTTTACCGTGCAGGCGTTGATTTCATCGGATTCGTCGAGTTTGTCAAGTTTACCCTGTGATTTTAAGTATTTTACGACAATGGTTCCTATATCCATTAAGTTTACCGGCTTTGTTCTGCCGATTTCTTTGCGGACAGCAAGATATTCGTCAAAGGTTTTCTGAAGGAGAGGGGAGTCTGTGCGCACTGCATCAAGGGTAGTCAGGAAAGTGGTGTGTCTGCAGTGGTCCGACCAGTAAGTGTCAATCATGCGGATTTCAGTAATGGTCGGGTTTCTGCCTTCCGATTTGAAATAATCGCGGCAGAATCTTATGTCATCCAGGTCCATTGCAAGACCGCGGGATTTGATAAATGCGCCAAGTCCTGCATCGTCAAGTGCGGTAAATTCTGCAATTATCTCGACTTTTTCCGGGATGTTTGCCTCTGTAATCAGGGTTTTTGGGAGGTCCAGAGATGCTTCGCGGGATTCAATCGGGTTGATGAGATAGTTTTTGACCGCATCAATTTCTTCTTTGCTTAATTTGCCTTCAAGTACATACACGCGGGCGGTTTTTACCACGGGGCGTTCTTTCTGCGAGATAAGCTGAATGCACTGTGCGGCAGAATCTGCTCTCTGGTCATACTGACCGGGCAGGTATTCCACGGCAAATACAATGTCATCAGGGCTCGCGCCTAACGTTTCTGTTACGATGTCAAGCTGCGGTTCGGAAAAGACGGTCTTTTTTGCATAGCAGAAAAGGTCTTCTTCAATATTTTCAACATCGTATCTGTTCAGTATGCGGACTTTTTCAAGGGTGGTGATGCAAAGAAGAGAGCAAAGTTCCGCCTTTACGGCTTTTGCCTCGTTTGCAAGGTCCGGTTTTTTCTCAACGAATATTCTGTATACCATGGAAGTTTCCTGACGGTGGATGGTACAGTAATATATGTTGTAATAGGATTAGTAGTCTTTGAATGAACGGGTGAAAAAAGATTAGATTTTTGTTCCGCACTCCGGGCAGAACTTGGTTCCTGCAGGAACCTCTGCACCGCAGTTCGGACATTTGGGCGCACCAAGGCGGGCACCGCATTCAGGGCAGAATTTGGCGCCTGAGGTGACTGAAGCACCGCATGCCGGACATACTGCTCCTGCCGGCGCCATTTTCTGACCGCATTCCGGACAGAATTTTGCGCCCTGCTTTACTGCAGCGCCGCATTTCGGGCATGCAGTCATGGCAGCTGCCGCAGGCGCTGCCGGTGCTGCTGGTGCAGCAGGCTGCTGCTGGGCGGCCTGACCACCGAACGGCGCAGGCTGCTGGTTCATGGCACCTGCCATACCCTGCATCATCATGGTTCCCATGCCCATACCCATACCGGCGCCGGCACCCATCATGGCAAATCCGGAAGAACCTTCGCCGCCCTGTGCGGCACCCTCGCCGAATCCCTCGATTGCCTTACCAGTCTGGTACTGCATGTAGTTGACGCCAAGAGCAGACATTGCGCCGCGCTTGTTAATTGCCTCCTGAACCTCTTCGGGCATGTTGATGTTCAAACCCGAGAACTTCATAATCTTCAGACCGTAAATCTCGGTTTCCTGCGTGAGTTTGCCAAGACACATCTGCTCGATTTCCTGCAGATATGCAGGCATATCCAGGACGCCCATCTGTTTCTTGACCTTTAACTCACCAAGGGTATCGTTTAAGACCGTAACGATAGCGCTCTTGAGCCACTCGACAATCTCTTCAGACGAGGTAACTCCTTTTGTTCCGACGAACTGGGTGATGAGTGCAAGTGCATCAACAACCTTATAGGAGAACTGACCGAAGATTCTGAGCTGAACTACGCCGAAATCAACATCACGGAATGCTAACGGCTGGGAGGTTCCGAACTTGTCGCGGAACTCGCGCTTCTGCGCCCAGTAGAACTCACCGATCTGCACATTGCCGACAATCGTGCCGAGAATGTTCTTTAAAATCGGGATGTTTTCCGTGGTTAAGGCATAGCGGTCCGGTTTGTCAAAGACCTTTAACGCCTTTCCGTCACGGAAGAAGATACCGAACTCGTCTTCACGGACAAGAACGTTATCGTTGAGCATGATGTTTTTGGGCAGACGCCAGATGACATTGTCGCCTTTGTTGTCTTCCACCCAGTAGTATCCCTTACGGGAATCGGCGCCTTCGAGGTCTGTACCCTGTCCGGTTGCCTTGTTTACGTTAGAGAAAAATCCAAGTCCCATTATACTGCACTGATTCCTGCCATTTCAGTATTTCTTTTGGCAAAGATGTTCATAAAGTCAGTGAAGCCTGTCTTTAATTCGCGCAGGTTCTTCTTCACCGTTTCAAAGTCACCGCCTTCTGCAAACACAAGCGTCTCGGATGCAACATTTCCCATTGCATTAATACCATTAATTAAAGCAAGGTCATATTCGTAAAGCTGGTTTAACTCGTCGGTTCCGATACGCACATCAGCAGAGATTCCTGAATATCCCTGCTCTGCGTGGCGGATTTTTGCCTCGGCAAGTTTTGCCTTGGAAATGACGGCTGCAAGGTCGTTCATTAAATCAAGTTCAAGCTCGCGGGAGGCTGCCTCACGGGTCTGCTCAAGCGGCTGAAGAAGATTGTTTTTTACACTGTCTGCAATCTGAATGCGCAGAAGGGAGTCTGCAATACGCAGGTCTTCCTTCTTTCTGTATCCGCGGAAGCCCGGGATGCAGAGCTGAATCTTTTTAATCAGACCTCTGTCGTCTTCGACTTCCTGTCGTAAATCTACCATTTTGTTTCCCTCTCTTTTTTACCAAGTACAATCCATAAAATTAAGCCGATTACAATTACAAGTACTGCAATTGCGGGCATAATAAACGGATTGAGTACAATTCCGAGATTTGCAAAGACGCCTGATAAAATCAGAACGATACCTGCAACTACCAAAAATAATGAGAAGAAGGACACATACCTTTTTCCCATAAAGAGCAGCAGGATACCTGCAATTAATCCCACACCTGCAAGGAATACTCCGGCGCACATCCAAAATGAGGTAAACACATTCGGAAGCAGCAGACCAAGGAGAATTGCAACTGCAAGCATTCCGACAACGGAAAGCCAGATTATGTACATCCGTTTGTCTTCAGTCGTAGTTGTACTTGTCATGTTTACATACCTAACTTGTAGTTATTATCTTTTTTGAACGCCGGAAGATAAAGCACTTTTGTGCTGTTTACCTTAAAGTCGTAGTCAAGTTCCTGCAGGGTGCCGGGGATTTCCGTCTCATATCTGATGAAAAGGAACTCCGCATTGTTTTCTGCAACATGCTCATCAACGACCATCGGTTCGCGTTTTCCGTCTTTGAACGCGTCAATCGTTTCAAAAGACGGCTGGTCAAGAGATAAATCCATGTTCCAGATGCGCGAGTATTCTTCCGGGACCTGGTCGGATGCGCAGACATAGAAGTCGCGTGTTCCCCGCATCTGGCGCTCGTTTTTGACTGCGCGCCGGATTTTGCCGCCGGATATTTTTTCACGTTTTACATCAAGGGTTGCGTTTACAATCCAGAATGGAACATAGACCAGTGTCTCATCGGGTTTTTTCTCGCCCGGTTTTGCAATCCGGAAATCAACGGTGCCTACGTTTCCATTGCTGAAAAGCGAAATCCGTCCGCAGGACGAACAAAGCAGCATGTGGTCTTTTACCTTGGATTTCAGAGGTGCTCCGCAGTGGGGGCATTTTAAAGTTTTTAATAACATTTTTTACCCTCCTTAATTGTAGTAGTCAAACCTCGGTGCAGAGGTTTCCTGTACATAGGAAACAGCTTTCTTCGTGTTCAGTCCTTTTCCTTTCATGGCTCCTTCGAGGATTTCATCGCCGTATCTGAAGCGTTTCCAGAAATAGCCGAATATTGCTATTGCGATGATTAAACAGACGACAAATATACCGATTCCCGCTTCTCCGCTGCCAAGTGCGGCACCGCCTAAAAGACCGCCGCCGATTCCAAGACCCATCAGGGCTCCGCCAACGGTTCCGCCAACGCCGGCAGAAGTACTCTGCGCACCGGCGCTTCCCGGGGCACGGCCGGAAACGGTATTTCCTGAGATTCCATCAATGGTCAGGAAGTAGTCTCTTTCCTGGTACTTGTATCTGACAATCCAGAACGGATAGTAGACCAGCGTAAATGACCGCGGGAAGAAGAATGCCTTGGAGAAGTAGATGTCGTCCATGCTGTGTTTTCCGTCGTCAAGGGCTTCTGCCATAATCATTTCGCCGCCGGCTTTGTATGCATCGGTACGGGATTCGGTTGCCTGAAATGTTACAATGCTCTGGTCGTCGAACGCAATTGCCTGTGCCGAGGGGTCAATACTGACTGCGCGGATACCTAAGTCTCCCGGGTCGCATGCGATGTCTGAATAGACATATTCACGGTTGACAAGTGCTTCATGGGGAGTTCTGGTTTCGTGTCCGTCTTTGTCTTTGTGGACTTCTTCTCCGCAGACGCAGGCTTTTCCGCGGGCAACAAGTCTCCAGAAGGGAAGGTATATCGGATACGCTTCGGAAATCGTGTGCGCGGTAAGGAGGTCTTTTGCCTTCGGTCCGGTTTTCATCCATTTACGGACTGTTTCCATGACTTTTTCTTTGTTCACCACGTTTTTGTACATGACTTTGGACATTCCCGCGTCATTTTCAAGTCCGAAGACCGAGCCGCAGTATTTGCAGAGAATCATGTCTTCTCCTTCCTCGCATTCCACCTGCCCTCCGCATGAGGGGCATGTCATGGTCAGAAGAATTTTGGGTGCGTTGTTTGCGCTCATGTTCCGCCTCCTGATACTACCGGTTTTTTCTTTGCTACCGCGTGACCCAGTATCTTTCCTGCAAAGAATCCGCCGACGATTAATAGCAGGAAGAGGAAGATTCCGGTGAGGAATGTTAAAATAACGCCTGCAAAGCCGAATGCGAATGCAAGGGCCATTACTCCTGCATAGGATGCGGAGCTGCGTGCCGGGGCGCTGGATGCATAGACTTCGCCGGATGAGCCGTCGATGAGAAGGCGGTATTCGGTTCCTTTGTACGTGTAGGTTACCTGGTAGAGCGGGAAGTAGACAAGTGCCTGGTCAATTGCTTCTCCTTCGAGGTCCGGAAGGTAGGAGTCAATTGCGATGTCCGGTTTTAAGATTTCTGCAGAGCCGGTGGATACCGAGGCGTCATAAACTTTGATGTCTCCCGGGGGAATTATCAGGTTCTGCAGACCGGGAAGGGTGGTTCCGCGTGCGGGTTTGACGATTGCCTGTACTTTTGCTCCGGTTTTGCGGTTAAACAGAAAGACCGGGAAGAAGATGTTGGAAAATGTTTTGATTTTCGCACCTGCTTCGAGGTCTTTGGCGTTAGCCGGGCTTGCGGTCCATCGTTTAAAGATTCCGCGTGCGGCGTTCTCATTGATTGAGAATGGCAGCAGATAGAAGAACAGGGCGTATCTTCTGTCAATGTATGTCACTGTACCGCAAAAGCTGCATGTAACCATCTGGGTTCCGGGTTTGACGTCGAGGCCGGAGCCGCATTTGGGGCATGTGAAATTGGACATATGATACTCTTTGCTATATGATGTATTAAATATGCCGGCACAAGAGGTTGCGCTCTGTTAATGTACAGGGTTAGTGCGGGGGTTTTATCTGGTTTGAAGTGCAATAGGTATGCTGTCCCTGTGTCATTTTCCCGGCCGTAGAAAGTACGGAGGATTCTTCACACTTGATGCAGGGATACTGTTTTAAGGTGTTAAAAAAGGAAATTACTTCTGTCCAACCACAGTGCCGAGCAGACTTTTTATCATTTCATACTGCAGCACTAAACCGTTTTCCTCGGCAATTTCCCCGCAGAGAGAGGAAAGGGCCATCCATAAGGCGTCCAGTAAATCAGATACCGGGGCAAGTGTTCCTGTTAAGGAAATATGCAGATTGAGCCCTTCATCTGAATTTTTCGCATACCGTGAAGTGACGGTTTCCAGAGATTTCCAGCCACCTGATAATTTGACTGGTACACCACTCTTATTGAGTTCGGCATACCAGAAGGTAAACATCACCGGCACCTCGTCATCCGCTGAGAAACCGGTTTTCCCCGGAATCTGAACGGTTACGTCAAGCGAAATCTCCGGTTTTTTGTCTGCATTGGCGGCAATCTCTGACAGTTTGTCTTTCGCATTCTGCATATTCTCTTTTGCCTGCTCCGGTACCTGAGACTCAATAAAACTCAGGACCGGTTTGTCCTCAGCCGCAGTCTGCAGCAGGTCCTGCACCGTATCCAGATTTATATTCTGTATGGCATTCAGTACAGGTTTTTCCGCTGCTGCCGTCTGAAGCAGATTTGCTGCTCCCTCCGGGATTTGCGACTCAATAAAACTCAGAACCGGTTTTTCTTCGCCGGATGATGAAAGAAGATTTTTCACCGGCAGGGACTGATTGTTGTTAAAAGAGGTAAACTTTGCAGAAAGCGTCTCTTTCAGATTTTCCGTCCTGCCCATGGCATCGGAAAGCAGGGATTTTGCACCCGCTACTACAGGTTTTTCATTTTGGAGGGTTTCAACCTGTGACAATGCATCATCCAGCGTCTGCACCGCTGCATCTTTCAGCTCCGCCTTTTTATCCGTAACACCGGCAATATTTCCGATGCCGGCATCAGACGGGAGAGCAAAAGCAGAAACCGCTCCGCAGAAGAGCGTTATGCAGAGCAGGAAAATAATCAGGATTGAAATACATTTATGCATATTCTCTAATTAGTAGTCTGCTACCATCGTATTTAATAGTTATCACAGCATCAGCCGGATTCACATACAAAAGACAAAAAAAAGTTTATTTTCTTTTCAGGGTGAAAAGAACGCCTGCTGCAAGAAGTCCTGCAAGAAGACCTGCTGCCGGCAACGGTGTTGATGTCGGAACCGGTGATGATGCCGGACTCATTGCAACCGACTTCTGGACACTCTCACCTGGATTTAACGTAAAAGTGTCCTGGTAGTCATTATATCCGGCAGCAGAAAGCTTAAGGATATGGGACCCCTTCTCAAGACCCGGAATAGTTACCGGAGTCATACCATAGAACAGATTGTCAATGTAGATGTAAGCACCTGACGGAGAGGAAGAAACTGCAACAGAACCTTTTGCATTCTGATCTTTCTCCAGAGCGAACTGCATAGTCTTGGTCTGACCGGAACTGACAGAGAAAGTCTGACTCTGGGAAGCGTAACCATCTGCTGAAACCATTACCGTATGAGTAGTTGCAGAAGTGTACGGCCCTAAAGTTACCCCCCCTCCATTAATCGGAGTTGTTCCAAAATATGCGCCGTCAACGTAAACTGCAGCACCCCCCGGAACAGTGATAACAGTCACATAACCATAAGAGTTGTCACTCTGCAGGTTTGCGGAAAGTGTTGAAGTTTTACCGTCTTTTACCGAAACTGTAGAACTGTACGGCTTGTAATCCGGTTTTTTGATAAGAACATCATAAGTTCCCGAGGAAAGGTACAGCGTAAGCGGAGTAGTCCCACGGTAACAGTTGTCAATGTAAACATCTGCCCCGCTCGGGTTGGAGTTTACGGAAAGATATCCTTCGGATACTTTCTTGTACAATGTCGGATAAAGAGTAGTCTCGCTTCCGGTATTGATGCCGACAGTTGTGTTATACTCGTCATATCCGGATTTTGCAAGAGATACCGAGTGACGTCCGGTTTCAAGAGTTACTGAAATCGGAGTCTTTCCCTGGTAACGTCCGTCAACATACAGAGAGCATCCGTCCGGACTGGAGTTTACATAAAGGTAGCCGTAGGACGGTGAATAGGAAGAAACATAAACCGGTTCGTAGACGGTTTCATAGACATAATACGGAGTCGGAGTCGGATCATAGTCGTAAGATAAGGCCGCTGCAAGAAGACCTGCTCCAATAGCATCCTCAATTTCATCCCAGTCATAATCATCATCAACATCTGCTGCAGCAACAGACGGGAAAATGAAAAGACCAAGGAGAACAATTCCTGCAATTAATGCAATGGCTGTTTTTTTCATATACTACATTATATACTCTTATACTATAAAAACAAATTCATCTCATTTTCAAAAAACAGCCGCACCACTCAAATCCGGTGGACAGTCACAAACACTACTGTTTTTTAACCATGGAAACCAAATGCATACTTACATTTTCTTCTAAGGGAAAAAGCGGGAAAAATCCCGTAAAACAGATGATGCAACATGACTGAAATGCTTGTAAAAGACTATATGACAAAAGATGTCGTCACCGTCGAGATTCCATCCGGACGCGACGATGTACTGCGCATCTTAAAGCGCACCGGAATTTCCGGCGTTCCGGTAATCAAAGCAAAAACCAAGGAACTCTTAGGCATTGTGACCCGAAAAGACCTTCTTCACACCCCTGAAGAAAACCAGGTCGCAATTCTGATGTCAAGCAGCCCGGTAATTATCGGTTCCAAGGCAACATTAACCGAAGCAGCCGAGTTAATGAACGAGAAAAACATCAGAAGACTTCCGGTTGTTGACGGAAAGAAACTGGTAGGTATAATCAGTGTTTCTGATATTGTGGGTGCGGTTGCAAAAATGAAGGACAACCGCGAACTCCGCGACGGATTCATCAGCAAAAAGACGGTTGCCGTATGGGAAGAGACTCCGCTTTGCGTTGTCGGAAAAATCATGGAACTTGCCCATGTTGACGCAATGCCTATCTTAAACTCCGAAAATAAACTGACCGGCATCATTTCCGAGCGCGATTTAATCCGCTCTTCAAAAATTGAAGACGATGTGCAGACCAGTGATTTCTCAACCGGAACCGATGATGATGAGTGGACATGGGAAAGCATCCGCGACAACCACACTTTAACCTTCGGCATCTCCAAAGTCGAGCTCCCTTCAAGACCGGTTAAGGACTTCATGATTAAAAAAGTCATTGCAGTCCCGGCCAATGCAGAAGTTGCAGACTGCGCATTAAAGATGAAACGCGGGCGTGTTGACCAGCTTCCGGTTATCGATAAAGACGGAAAACTCGCCGGAATGCTCTTTGACCGCGATATTGTCAAAGCACTGCTGTAAACAGCAGACATCATCTCTTTTCCCTTTTTTCCTATACCCTTCCTCAATCATAAGGTATATTAACTTTACCACCCTTATTATATAGTATGTCTAAACCAGTCTTTTATGATTTTTTTGCAACCTGGTGCGGTCCCTGCAAAATGCAGACGCCAATCGTTGAAGAACTTGAGAAAAAACTCAGTGACAAGGTTGATTTCAAAGTTGTCGATGTAGACCAGAACCCTGATATTGCAGCCAAGTATGAGATTGCAGTCGTTCCTACATTAATTATCGAAGTTGATGGAAAAGTCATGCACAGAATTGAAGGTCTGACCGACGCCGCAACTCTTGAAAGTCTGCTTTCCGCATTCTTCTAAGTATCCATGACTGTAACTGTAGATGTAATCGGTTATACGTACCGTCCGTGCGGTCCGTTCCCGTGCGACAAGGACCGTTCATGTGGTCTTGAGGAATGTTTTGAAAAGGAAAAGCTTTCCTTTGCATTTCCGGCTCTGAAAAAATCTCTTGCGGAAAAATACGGTGATAAGGTTTCGGTAAATCTTGTGCCGCTTGATAAGGAGATTCCAGAGTATGTAAAAGAACTGGTGCGTGAAAACCACCCCCCTCTTCCGATTATCCTCGTAAATGGCAGACTTGTTCCAATCGGCGCTGTTTCCGTTCCGAAAATTTCCGAATATATTGACCAGATTCTCTGAACCGGAAAAAAGTTTATTTTTTTCTTTTTATTTTATTACTGTTATTCCATCGTCTCAAGCAACCGGAAATCAACCTTGTTCATTTTAGTCATCGGCATCTCCTTTAAAACTCTGATGACTTTGGGCTGGTTCCAGCGGTTTAAGTGCTCTGCTGCGTATTTTTTGATTTCGGAAACCGCCTCATCTTCCGATGTGGAAGGAAACGCAAGCGTGACAAAGAGTTTGATTCTGGTGTCATCGCCGTTCCACGGCATGCCGACTGCGCAGACCTGATTTATTGCAGGGCATTTTTCCATCGTGTTTTCGATGACCGAAGGGTACACATTGTAGCCGTTTACCTTAATCATTCTCTTGTAGCGCGATTTGAAAATCAGGTTGCCCTGTTCGTTTACCGTCACAATATCACCGGTATGCACCCAGGTCAATCCGTCTTCATGCACCCGCATTACATCGGCTGTCGCCTCCGGGTTTTTGTAATAACCCTTCATCATAATCGGACCGGAAATACATAATTCGCCTTCCTGTGAGTTTGGAATGACTCTGGTTGTTCCCGGCTCGACCAGACATATTTTGTTGTAGCGAAGCGGCTGACCGATACATCCTTCAGGGAATTCCTCAAGTCCGAGCGGAGTAAGCATGCAGCAGCCGCAGACCTCGGTTAAGCCGTATCCGGGCAGAAGTTCCGTATTTGAGAGCGGTTTGTACCGTTTGACAAGGTCGGGCGAGACTTTGTCTCCGCCGGTCACAATGTGTTCGACAAATGAGAGGTTTTTTCCTACGAAGAACGGATACATCTTCTCAAACATAGCCGGAACACCGGGTAGAATCGCGATTTTTTCGTCCAGAATCAGTTTTGCGCATGATTTTGCAGAGAAACTCGGCAGAAGATATGCAGAACTGCCGCTCATTAGCGGGGCGTGAATAACAATGGAAAGACCGAATGCGTGAAATACCGGAAGAATCGAGAGGAATTTGGTGCCTATGTGGGCTTTTCCGTTGAGTTTGTTTAAGACGATTTCCGAGGTGCTGACGTTGATTGCCTTATTTGTAAGCAGTACACCCTTTGCTTCGCCGGTGGTACCTCCCGTATACATTACTGCTGCTACATCATCAGTCTGCACCGTATCCTCAGGCAGCCCTCCACCGGATGAAAGGAATTTGTGGCCGTCTTCAAGAATATCGCCGAACCTGACCGCAGATGCTATCTTTTTTGCCTTGTGGTTTGAAACGGCAAGGTATGCTTTCATAGCGCGGCCTTTGATGTCTTTGGGGAAAAATGCGCCGATTTTACAGCGGATGACAAGTGCGCCGAGTCCTTCACAGAGTCCTTCGTTCATTTCAAAGGCAAGGACAAAGCGGCTTTCGGTCAGTTTTATACAGTGTTCAAGTTCCTGTCTGGTCGAAAGCGGGTGAATAAGGTTGCATATTGCGCCGATTCTGTTTACCGCATAAACGGCAATAACACACTGAGGAATGTTGGGGAGGAAAATGGAAATGAAATCACCTTTTTTAACACCCAAACGCACGAGACCTGCTGCAAACGAGTCAACAAGTTCAAAGAGTTCCGCATAATTTATGCGGGTGCCGAAGTAGTACAGTGCCTGGGCTCTATCTGCACCGTGTTTTCTGCCGTACTGAAATAATGAGTAAAGCGAGCGCATGTCGGCTTCGGTAAAATCGAATGTCTTCACGCTGTCATTTCTATATACGTCCATAGTTTTCCCCGGTTAATACTATGTATATTTTTGCGCTGGTTTGTTTTATATATGATGGTTTGAAGAGAGAAAAAAAGAAAAATCAGACATAGAGTCCTTCCGGTACTTTTACCGGTGCAGACTCGCGCCCCTTCTTTACTTCTAATACAGCCGCTTCGAAATCTGCCGTTTTCACTCTGATTCGCCCGTCTTTTATGGTTTTCATACCGGCTTCAACGGTAACTGCCATTAACTCGGAGCCGTTCATGCCTTCAGTGAGTTCGGAAACCCGGTCAAGCGATACGGATTTGTCCAGATTCATCTTCTTTGTGTGAATCTGTAAAATCTCGCGCCTTCCTGCTGCATCCGGAATCGGGAATTCAACAATTCTGTCAAAACGTCCGGGCCGCAGAAGAGCGGCATCTAATATATCAATCCGGTTCGTTGCAGCGATTATTTTGACATTGCCACGTGCGTTAAAGCCGTCCAGCTCTGACAAAAGCTGCATTAAGGTTCTGTTTACCTCATGGTCGCCTGCGGAATATGCATCAATACTGCGGGATGAACCTATCGCGTCTATTTCATCAATAAAGACAATAGCAGGCGATTTTTCCCGGGCAAGCGCAAATATCTCGCGCACCAGTCTTGCGCCCTCGCCGATATATTTCTGCACCAGTTCGGAGCCCACGATGCGGATAAAAGCCGCATTCGTCTCGTGGGCAACCGCTTTTGCAAGAAGCGTCTTGCCCGTTCCCGGGGGTCCGTACAAAAGCACACCCTTCGGGGGCTCGATACCGACTTTTTCAAAGAGGTCGGGGCGCGTAAGCGGCAGTTCAACCGCCTCGCGCAGAAGTTCCTTCTGGGCTTCAAGCCCGCCGATGTCCGAATAACTGACATCAGGTGCGGATTCCACCTCCATTCCGGTAACGTCAGAATCATATCTGCGCGGAAGAACTTCAATCAGGACAAAAGACTGCGGGTGCAGGGCGCACTGTGCTCCGGGGATTAAATCAGCCGTATCAACATTTTCACTTACACGGGAGACGAATTTCGGACCGGTTGTGCTGTGTACAACAACACGCCCTTCACCTGCAAGAGATTCAATAGTGCCGATAACGAGGGGCGGATTTTTATACTGGTCCAGTTCGTTTTTGAATTTGCGGGCATCGCGTTTGTAGAGTTCTTTTTCCGACTCGGAGGCCTGCAGCTGAAGCCGGAACTGCCGTACGGTTTCACGCAGTTCAAAATTGCGGGTTTCAAGCGCGATATTGGTTTTGCGCAGAGCCGCAAGTTCCTCTGCTGAAATTACTGCCGGTTCTGAAAGCGGCTGAACAGGGGCGACTATGTCTGATTTGTCCTGATCTGTATCTGACATACGATACTGGTATATTTCTCAGACAGGAATAAATAGGTTGTGAAATAGTACCTTTAGAAAAGTCCGATTAATAAAATCCAGCCGGTGTAGACAAGGCAGGAAAACAGCGTCACAAGGATACCAGGTTTGAGATAATCCATAAAAGAAAAGGATTCTCCTTCCTTTTCAGCATGCTGCAGTACAATAATCGTTGAGGCAGCCCCGAGAATTGTAAGGGTTCCTGCACATGTTGTGCCCGCAACGGATGCCATGTAAACCGGAAGGGCGGCGCAGGCTGCCTCCATCAGCGGTAAAACCATTAAAATAAACGGCACATTGGATACAAACTGCGAAACAAGCGTACCTGCGCCGACCATTAACGGAACCGAGTTTACGAAATCCGCGGGCAAAACCGACTGGATAAAGCCCGAATTCCAGACGGCTGCCATTACTATAAACATCGAGACGAAGAACAGCAGCGTTGTATAATCAACAGCCTTAAGAATCTCAAAGCGCCTTCTGCTGCACAAAAGAACCGGTGCTGCACCGAAAAGCGCAATCAGCATAAACGGCAGTTCAAAGCCGAAACAGGACAGGATTATGCGTGCGATAATCAGGCCGCAGATTATCCCGATGGAAATTTTACAGACGGTGCCGAGTTTTTTGTCATAGTCTGATTCAGCCGGTACCTGCTGAATTTCTCCATCCTCTTTGCGCGACAAAAACCACCAGACAAAAAACAGGCTTATTATCGAGGGTACAAAAAGATACAGCGCAAAACTGCCGAATGCATATGGAACACCGCCTGAAAGAGCGACCAGCAGATTCTGCGGGTTGCCCACAGGTGTTACTGCACTCCCGAATGTTACCGCAAAACAAAGCGCAATCAGGAGTTTTTTTACCGGAATCGCATACCGCTTTGCAAGCAGCAGGGCGACCGGTGTTCCGATAATAGCCGTTGTATCATTCATGAATAAAGCTGCAGAAAGCGCTGCAAGAAGAATAAAAATCAGAAGAACCTGTTTTTTTGTTTTTGCATGCACAAACGCCTTTGCTGCGGCAAAATCAAGCAGCCCTGATTTGTCAAGGGCACAACCAACAACAAACATCCCGAAAAGGAAAACAATAACATCGATGTTTATTGCATACAGCGCATCAAGCGGCGAAATCGTTTGAAAAACGAGTGCTGCAGCCGCGCCTGCGGCCATAATCAGCCAGACCGGAAGACGAACTTTTCCTATGCGGCGTACGATAATCAGAAGAAAAACAATGAGTAAAATCCAGACTGCTGCCGGAATCATATCTTATTTCCGGGACAGCACAATCTCGATAGAGGAAATATTGGACGGACCGTTGTCAGAATCAACCGACTCGGTCCCGATAGATACTTTTTCTTTAACCACATCTGTCAGAAACTGACGGACGACAATTTCCACCGCATCTACGGCTCTTGTAATTGCTTTGCCGCGCGCTTTGACGATAACTTCTTTTTTACCGCTGTTAAAAATAGTAACAACTGCCAAAACGTAATTCATCACCGGTTTCGTTCCAACAAGTACAACTTTGTCGTCCATTTTTCGTTCCCTTCAGAAGTATTTCATGGTGTGCAGAAGTTCTGCATTCAGAACGGAAGCACCTGCTGCGCCGCGGATGGTGTTGTGTCCCATGGCAACAAATCTGATGCCTTCACGGACACGCCCTACGGACACAGTCATACCATTGCCCCGGTTTCTGTCAAGACGCGGCTGCGGTCTGTTGTCGTCCGGAAGATACAGGACAGACTTTTCCGGCTGAGTCGGAAGACCTTTGAACGGCGGCTCAAAGGTCTTAAATGCATCAATAACTTCGTTAACAGATGCCTCGATATCAATCCAGACATTTAAGGTGTGACCGTCAATTACCGGAACACGGTTGCAGGACGGAGATACACTGAACGGAGCGCCGGTGATTTTACCGTTTTCGAATTTGCCGAGGATTTTGTTTGCCTCGCGCGCCATTTTTTCCTCTTCGTTTCCGATGAATGGAATTACGTTGTCGTAAATACCGAATGCCGGAACACCGTCAAATCCTGCGCCGGAAATTGCCTGCAGGGTTGCAACATTGATGTGGTTGAACTTGAATTTCATCAGCGGGACAAGAGCGGTTGCAAGCATAATAGTCGAACAGTTCGGGTTGGTGACAATGAATCCTTCGCGTCCCTTGTTCTTTTTCTGGATGTCGATGAGTTTTGCATGTTCAGGGTTGACTTCTGCAATCATTAATGGAACATCTTCTTCCATTCTGTGGGATGCGGCATTGGAAAATACCCCTACACCTGCATCGGCAATGTCGGATTCAAGCTGAAGGGCAAGGTCTGCGGGCATTGCGGAGAATACGATGTCACAGTCTTTTACCGCGTCAACATTGGTCGGGGAAACGACAATATCTCCTGCGGATTTCGGGAACGGAGAGTCAAGTCTCCAGTTTACTGCTTCGCTGTAGTGTTTTCCTGCGGAACGGTCAGATGCAGTTAACGTGGTTAAATTGAACCACGGATGGTCGGCTAAGAGCTGAACAAAACGCTGACCGACAGCGCCTGTCGCTCCTAAAATACCTACATTTATCATTAACAGATATTGAATTTGTATCTATTTAAGAATAGTTATGGACTCGCCGGAGGGCGTAATTTCCCCGCGGCAGATGCGGGTTGAGGAAACGGGTTTTCCATCCCCGGCAAGTACACACGGGATGGTGTACAGAAGAACCGGTTTTCTGCCGGTTTCCGCTCTCTTCTGATTGATGAGTTCACCGGTTTTGCAGGTTTCATAACTTACGACAAGGATGTCAAAGTCGGTTTCAAGCGCGCTTCCAAACGGGTCGTTTAAGGCATCTATAGTATAGGAAGCACTGAAGTTCTGTGATGCTATCCATTTCTCAAGGTCACTTTTTCGTACCGCATACGAATGAACCAGGTGGGTTTTGCGGGCGGCAAATGCATCTGAGGACAGACCTATTATGACTTTTCCTCCCCTGCCTGCGAGTTTAAACGCGGCAGAAAGAAGGGCAGTGTGTCCTTTGTGCAGACTGTCAAAGGTCCCGCCAAGCATCACTTTCATGATTATGTGTTGGCACGTAAGAGAAAAATAGATTGCGCAAGGAAGCATACAGGTAGGTATGCGTCTTAAAAAACTGAAACCAGTATTTTCGATAGGTAAATTAGCATCGCTTGAAGGGGTGGATGCAGGAAAGCCGTTTGTATTTACTGCGGCAACCGATGAGGAGGTTTCCCTGGTGTGTCCGAAGGAACTGATGCCGGCAGATGCTCTTGCAGTCTCGGATGGATGGAGGGGGTTTCGCATTACAGGTGTGCTTGACTTTTCCTTAACCGGTATTCTGGCAAAAATTTCTGCAGTACTTGCTGAGGCAGAGGTCGGGATTTTTGCGGTGTCTACGTTCAATACGGACTATATTTTTGTAAAAGAGGAGAATTTCGTCCGGGGGATTTCAGCACTTGAAACTGCAGGTTATGAAATTATCTGAACAATACCCAATTCTTTAAATAAATTTAACACTGAATATACTGTATGAAGTATAAGAAGATAACTGCAGTTCTGCTGGCTGCTGTCCTTGTCCTGCTGCTTTGTGCAGGTCCGGTCGCGGCAGCAGACCTGGTAATTGTTCATACAAACGATGTGCATGCCAGATTTGCGGACAATATCGGATACGACGGACTTTCTGCCTATATTCAGGATCTCCGCAAAGCAGGAAACGATGTACTTGTTTTTGACTGCGGGGACGCTTTTCAGGGTTTAAATGATGCCAACTTCTTTGAAGGCGAGTCCAGTGTCGAACTTATGAACATGGTTGGATATGATGCCATGACACTTGGCACGCATGACTTTGATTTCGGTTATGACCGCACTCTTCAACTTAAAGACAAAGCAAACTTCCCGTTACTCGCATGCAACATCTTTTACGAAAAAACAGGTGAACCTGTCTTTTCCGATTCAGTAATTCTTACCGCAGGCGGTAAAAAAGTTGGTGTATTCGGTCTTGCCACACCGGAAATCCAGTTATATAGCCACCCGAAACATACGGAAGGTCTTAAATTCCTTACCGGTGACGAGATATATGCAAAAGCGCAGGAAGAAGTTGACAGCCTGAAAAGTCAGGGATGCGACCTGATAATCTGTCTTTCCTCGCTCGGTATTGACGACACATCCAAAGGCATCAGATCAGTTGATTTAGCGGAGAAAGTCACCGGTATCGATTTAATTATTGACGGTCACAGCCACACGGAACTTGCAAACGGCATGGCGGTCGGAAACACGCTGATTGTCAATTCCGGCTGCTATTTATACAATATAGGAGTTGTGAAACTGCAGAACGGAAAACTTGCGGCAAGCCTTGTTTCTGACTACACGAAAAAAGATGAAACTGTCAGCAAAAAAATCAATGAGTATCTCAATGAAGTAAACATTGCATACGGGGAAATTGTAGGAAAGTCGGAAGTACTCTTAAACGGTCAGGAAAACCCGGGTTCACGCACGGAAGAAACCAATCTCGGAGACTTAATCTGTGATGCACTGTTCTGGAAAGCCAAGAAACTGCAGTATTCTCCGGATATTGCCCTGATTAACGGAGGGTCAATCCGTGCCTCGATTCAGCCGGGAGATATCACGATGCATGATGTAGTAAATGTGCTTCCTTTCTCCAACACGCTGACAATAATGGAGATTAAGGGCAGTGCACTTCTGCAGGCGCTTGAAATGAACACCGCAAATACTCCGGGCGCAGAGGGCGGTTTCCCGCATGTTTCGGGCATGGTATATTATATTGATACTTCAAAGCCGTATGTTGAGGGCGAAATCAACCGTGTAACGATTGCCTCTGTCGGGGATTATGCCTTTAATCCGGACAGGACCTATAAGGTTGTTACCAATGACTATATTTCAGCAGGCGGAGACAAGTATTCACCGTTTGCCGGGGCAAAAGCAACCAACCTCGGTCGGCTTCTTGATATGTGCGTTATCGAATATGTGAGTGAGGCACTCGACCACACTGTAAGTACTTCTTATGAAAAGCCGGCAGGAAGAATTATTATCGGTTCCGGTGCGGTTGCACCGGTAAACACCAATGTTGCTTCATCGCCCGCGCCTGCAGCAGGATTGCTTGCGGGACTTGCCGCGGCTTTATTTGCTGTGCGGAAGATAAGAAAATAAATTAAGAAAAAAAAAATATTTTTTTTACATTTTACCAGAAGTCGTAATGCACATGCTCTTCTGCATCCATCCTTTCCGGCGAGATGTCCGGGGGCATTCCTTCACCAACAGCAAGAATTGCGACCGGCCGGATATGACCCTGTAGTTCGAGCGCCTCTTTTATTTCTGTCTCGTCAAACTGTCCTATCCAGCAGGTATGCAGGCGAAGGGCGTGTGCCGCAAGCTGCATATAACTTGCTGCGATTGTTGCATCCTGTACTGCATATAAAATTCCCCGCTCGCCAAAGCGCGACATCGCACGGACATAGTTCGCACAGACCACAAACGCGCAGCCGCTTGCAATAATCTGGTGCTGACCCCCGCATGCATCGGACAGGAGTTCAAGCTGTCCTTCGTCGGTTACTACAATAACATCCCATGATTCAAGATTTCCTGCAGTCGGTGCGGTTTTGGCTGCTGCAAGCATGTAGTCTTTGTCCTGTTCGGTAACAACACATTCGCCCGAGTATTCACGGACAGAGCGGCGCGTGGACAGAAAACTTAAGAAGTCATCCGGATCCATTTAGACAAGTCCGTTTGCGGAAAGAACTTCAAATGCTTCAACTGCGGCGTTGGTCACTGGAATCATTGCTTCGCCGGCTTTGTCGCAGGCAAGTCCGAACTGGTTTGTATCGGCAAGTTCCATAACTTCTTTTAAGAGGTCTGCTGCTTTGGTAAATTCGGCACAGCCGGTCAGTTCCGCAGCACGCTGGGTATCTCCTGTAAGCACATCCATTAAGGTGACGAGCATGTATTTTGCGCCGACCTTCTGGTCTTTTTTCAGGTTGGTGATGGTGGTCATCTGATGGGCAATCATCATGATGTCGAGTTTCAGACGCTCGCTTTCATGATACTGGACAAGTGCCTGTTTTGGTGTAAGTGTCATAGAATAGTGTTGGTTGTAAAAAGATAAGAGGTTGGTGATACGGGTTTACTGTTTCTTAAAGAGTTTACCGGATTTCTGGGTATCTTCAGTTTTGTTTTGCAGATCAACCATGTGATGCATGACACGAATTTCTTTTTTCAGTTCGTCAACAGTCCGCATCAGATTGTCAATATTTTTCTGCATGCGTTCAGCTTCACGGAAATCACGACTGATAGGAGGAGAGACAAAACCTTCTTCTTCCGCCTTCAGCAGTCCTGCTTCAAGCAGGCGCAGGACTGCTTCGTTTCGGTCGAAATCCTGCGATTTTGCAAATTCATCGATGCGTTCGGATAATTCCGGGTCCAGGGTAAATGATAATCTGACTGCCATACTTTCAGGGCTGCTGGGCAGCGAGCCCCCACACAATAAATGAGTTCACCGTATCTGCGGGTTTTTCAATGCCTTCGGGGACACGTATGCATTCACCGTTTTCAAGAATGCATACGGTGAATTCCATGTTCCAGCCGGGCGTTAAAATAACCGAACGGGTTTCGTACGCTTCCCGCGCAAGTTCGCGGGTGATGTAGACGTGGTGTTCTTCATCTTCAATCAAGACATCGGCCATGTAGCGCATTATGTACCAGCGGATTTCGCTGATGATGGACAGTGCATTTGAAACGGTCGAGACTTCCAGTGTTACACCGTAGTTTGTGCGCTTCGGGTGGTAGAAGCGCAGAATCTGGCGGCTGGTTTCGGATTCGGAGAGAATCTGGTAGAGGTCAAGGTCTTTTTTGGCGATGCAGAGTATTTTCATTTAGATATACATCCGGTCTGCTGCGGATTCACTTCCTTCAGGGTTTCTTATTTTTCTGATTGCCTGCATAAAGTAGTCTCCGGTAATCATTTTGCTGTCGTTTCTGATTGCAAGCATTCCGGCTTCACGGCAGATTGCTTCAATCTGTGCGCCGGTCAGACCGTCTGTTAAGTGTACAAGTTCTTCAAAGTCCACGTTTTTCATTGAGCCTGCGGCCTGCATTTTGCGGGTGTGTACTTTAAATATCTGAAGTCTTGCTTCTGCAGTGGGTTCGGGGATTTTAATCAGGCGGTCGAAGCGTCCGGGGCGCATGAGGGCTGCATCCAGCATGTCGGCGCGGTTGGTGGCTGCCATGATTCTGATGTTGCCGCGGTTGTTGAAGCCGTCCATTTCGGCAAGTAGCTGCATTAGAGTTCTCTGGACTTCGGCAGAGCCTGAGGTTCCATCGTTTGTTCTGGTTGTTCCGACTGCGTCTATTTCATCGATGAAAACAACGACTCCTCCGGCTGATGCGGAGAGGTCGCGCGCCATTTCAAACAGGTCGCGGACAAGCTGTGCTCCTTCTCCGATATATTTATGGACGAGTTCAGAGCCTGCAAGGCGGAGGAAGGGCACGCCTGCGTTGTTTGCTACGGCTTTGGCTATCAGGGTTTTACCGGTTCCGGGGGGGCCGTAGAGCAGGACGCCTTTGGGAGGTATCACGCCGAAGCGTTCGAATGCTTCGGGTTTGGTAAGTGGATATTCAACTGCTTCACGGACTTCGACGATTTCATCTTTTAAGCCTCCGATGTCGTCAAAGGTCGTGGTCGGTTTTTCTTCGAGTTCCATGACTTTTACGCGGGAGTCAAGGGTGTTTCCGAGTATTTTGACTACGGCAAGGGTGTTGTTGACTGCAACTTTGGTACCGGATTTGATTTCGGCATAAAGAACCGGGTTGCAGACGGTGACGTATTCTTGATTGTTTCCCTGCTGGCGGAGATATAATTCATTATTGGGGAGTTTTTCAAGGACTACTGCAACGAAGAGGGGGAGGCGTTTTAACTGGCTGTTTTCCTTTTTCAGCTGCATGTTTTCCATGGCGAGTTTGCTGTTGGTACGTTTGAGTTCGCCGTTTTCCGCGCGGGTTTCTTTTACGATATTCTGGAGGGCTTCATTTTCGGATTTTAAAAATTCGCAGTCCTGTGCATATTGTTCAATTTTTATATTTAATTCGGTTGTGTCGGGTTTTTTAGCGGTTTTTTTCGCCGGCGAGGGGGTTTTTGTCCCGGTCTTGGGTATGCTTTCGTCCATATATAATAGTTTTATTTGCTGTTTGAGTTTATATTCTCTCTGATAGGGGGTTTTCTGCGAGCCTGTCCAATCACCCCCTCAAACTATTGGATACAATTTTACTTGAGAAATTTTCCAAACCCCTCTAAAATAAAACAAAAACCGCTCCGCTATGATAAATATAAAGGAGGGGGGGGGGGA
>DALTWF010000020.1 GCA_029987235.1 Methanocorpusculum sp.
GGACATACACCAGAAGATGTGTTTTGGCATGCGCAAGCGCCGGAACGGATATTTGAGTATGTTAACAGCTGGTTTTGGGATTTTTAATATTCAGTACCAAAAATTTGTGAACTAATTTCAGGATACTACAAAAAGGAAAACAGACCAAAAAACATATTAATTCCCGCCGCCCCATTACTAAAATATGAAAAAGAACAAAGCAGCAGCCGCAGTAACAACAGGAATCCTTCTCCTCCTCTGCCTGATTGCCGCAGCCGGCTGCACAGCCCCCGCACAAAACCAGATTTCCCTTGAAGACGCACAGAAAATCGCCCTGCGCAATGCAGGAGTTCCCGCAGATCAGGTTACCTTTACCAAAAGCGGATTAGACTATGAAGAAGGTCTGCAGGTTTATGAAATCAAATTCTACTGCGGCACAGACAAATATGAATATGACATTGACACAGCAACAGGGGAGATAGTCAAATACAGCAAAGAAACAGAAACAGTGCCGGAATCCATCGCAATTCCGACATACGCACCCATTGACACAGGAAAGTACATCACAGTAGAAAAAGCCACAGAAATTGCATTAAACCGCGCAGGACTGAAAGAAGAAGATATCCGGTCATATAAGTGTGAACTTGACACCTATGACGATGATTACAGAAAAGCCGTCTATGAGATTGAGTTTAAATCCGGCGTAATGGAATACGACATCGACATAGATGCAGAAAACGGCGACATTCTCAAATACAAAGCAGAGTACGACTAAGCACTCACTCAGATATTTATCCCCCCGCAACCAATATAATAACCAATGCTTGGAATAATTGGCGGAACAGCGCTCTTAGACGCAAAACTGCCCCCCTTAGAGAAAAAAACCGCACCAACACCTTACGGTCCGGTTGAAATCCACCTCGGCAAAATCGCCTTCATCCCGCGCCACCAGTACAACCGCCCCCCGCACAAGGTAAACCACAAAGCCCACCTTGCAGCCCTCAAACTTGCAGGCGTTGACCGCCTCATCATAATAGGCTCCACAGGAAGCATGAAAGAAACCCTCCCGACAGGAAGCCTCGTTATCATTAACGACTGGTTTTCCCCCTGGAACATCCCGACATTCCATGATGCGGAAATCTGCCATACTGGTGCAAAAGTTGATGCAGAACTGACCGCCCGCCTTGCTGAAATCGTCCCCGAAGCACGATTCGGCACCTATTTTCAGACAAACGGCCCCCGCTTTGAAACCCGCGCCGAGATTGCCTGCTTTGCAAAAGACACAGACGTTGTTGGCATGACCGCCGCCTCTGAACTTACCCTTGCAGCAGAACTCGGTATCCCTGCAGCAGCCCTTTGCACCGTAGACAACTTCGCAAACGGCATAACAGACCACGAACCAACCTACGAAGAAATCATCACCGTTGCAAAACAGAACGGAAAGAAAATTACCGGCATACTTACAAAAATACTAGAGACATTCGCATGATACAGCAAGAACCAGACACAGAACTCATCGGAAAGAAGGCCCCTCTTCTTATCAGAAACGTATTAATTGACAGCAAACCCGCCGAAATATACATCGAAAACGGCATAATCAAAGAAATCGGCGAAAAAATTACTGAGCATGACGCCGAATTCATCATCGACGGCGACAGAGCAACCGCCCTTCCGGGCTTATACAACATGCACTGCCACTCACCAATGAGCCTGCTTCGCGGCTACTCTGACGACATGCAGCTCTTTGAGTGGCTTTCAACGCTTATCTGGCCGACCGAAGCACACCTGACTCCCGAAGACATCTACATCGGTGCAAAACTCGCCTGCCTTGAAATGATTCGCACCGGCACAGTATTTTTCAATGACATGTATTTCGGCATGGACAAAGTTGCCGATGCCGTTGAAGAATCAGGAATCCGTGCCTGTATCTGTTATGCTACAATCGACAACGGCGATGCGGAAAAACGTGCAACCGAGCTGAGAGTCACCAAAGAAATTATTGATTACGTCCGTGCGAAAAACAACCCGCGCATTCTTGCAGGCGTTGCTCCCCACGCGGTCTATACGGTGTCCGAAGAGGCGCTCTGCGCTCTTGCCGAGATGGCGGAAAAGGAAAATGTCTGCATGCATATCCATGTTTCCGAAACAGAAAAAGAGGTCGAAGACTGTATTGCAGCACACGGAATGCGCCCCCCGGCATGGCTTGACAAATGCGGCGTGCTTTCCCCGCGCTGTATTGCGCCGCACTCCTGCTGGTTAAACAAGGAAGATATCGGTCTTTATGCAAAACGCGGTGTAACCGCGGTAATGAATCCGATAAGCAACATGAAACTTGCAGGGGGCAAGGTTGTTCCGTACCGTGAACTTGTCAATGCAGGCGTAAATGTTGCACTCGGTACCGACGGGGCTTCTTCCAACAACTCGCTGGATATGTTTGAAGAGATGAAAACAGCGGCAATCCTGCAGAAGTTTGCAACCAATGACCCGACCGTTATGCCTGCTGCAGAGGCGCTCAAGGTCGCATCATACAATGGTGCAAAGGCAGTAGGTCTTAAGGCCGGTCTTCTTGAGCCGGGGTATCTTGCTGATATCATCCTTGTCGAGCGCAATCCGTCTTCTGTTCCGGCGTTCAGCACGACATCAAATGCGGTGTATGCAACATGCGGCAAGGATGTGACAACCACAATCTGTGACGGTGTTGTGTTAATGCATGACAAATATATTCCGGGTATGGATGAGGTCATGGCAAAGGCGGAGGCAGCTGCTTTTAATCTGGCCGGGCGTGCCGGGGTCAGGAAATAACAGTCTTCCCTACCAGTAATCACACTTTTTTCCTTCACCAGTAAGATTTCATCACATATTTATCTTAGAACGTCCAATTATATATTGTTATGAAAAAAGCCGAGGTCCGTAACACTGATGCAAAAACCGCACGGCTTTATCATCTTGCGGCAAAACACAGGCTTCTGATTATTATCGGCTTAGCCGCGGCGCTTTTGGTCTGTGCGGTTCTTGCAACGGGAATCGGCTCGGTTTTTATTCCGCCGGCAGAAGTTCTTGCAGCCGTCTTCGGTCTTTCTTCAGATCCGTATGCGGCCTTAATAGTCATAAACTTCCGCCTGCCCCGTATTCTTCTTGCAATCCTTGCAGGAATCGCCCTTGCAGTTGCGGGCGCCGTTATGCAGGGACTGCTTCGCAATCCGCTTGTATCGCCGTTTACCCTTGGTCTTTCATCGGCTGCGTCGTTTGGCGCCGCTTTAATGATTGTACTGGGTCCTGCGATATTCGGCGCCCTGTTTGCCGGGTCGGTTACTTTCCTCGGACTTACACTCTCGGCAAAAACCATTCTGCTGATTTTATCCGCATTCCTTTTCGGCTGGCTGTCTATTGTCATCGTCTTTTTCATCTCCCGCACGAAAAACACCTCGCAGGCGATTATGATTCTGGCAGGTGTCGTAATCGGCTATCTGTTCCAAGCAGGTCTTCTTGCACTGAAATATGTCTCAAATGATGATGCCCTGCGGGAAATCGTCACCTGGATGATGGGTGGAATGTGGGGCGCCACCTGGCAGGCAGTCTTTATTCTGGTCCCGGTAGTCCTTATCTGCTTTGCACTGGTGATGCGGCGCTCCTGGGACTTAAACACCCTTTCCGCAGGTGACGATGTAGCCAAAAATCTCGGCATCAATGTCCAGCGGTTCAGAATCACCGGTCTTTTTATCGTAAGTTTTGCAGCATCCGCATGTCTTGCCTTTACCGGAATTATAGGTTTTATCGGTTTAATGGCGCCGCACATCTGCCGCATGGTTGTTGGAAACGACTACAGATATCTGATTCCGGCATCAGCACTTCTGGGCGCCCTGATTCTTCTCATCTCCGATACAGTTGCCCGCGTTATTTTCGCCCCGGTTGAGATTCCGGTGGGCATTATTATGTACATCTTAGGCGGCATCTTCTTCATCTTCCTTATCACCAAAGGACGCGGGAGGTACCTTGGATGAATATATCCGTTGAACACATATGCCAGAACTACGGAAACACCGAAATACTGCATGACGTAAGTTTTGCAACCAAATCCGGCGAAGTAGTTGCCCTCCTGGGCCCCAACGGTTCGGGAAAATCCACCCTGATTAAAACCATTGCAGGAATTTTAGACCGGTTCAAAGGCGACATCAAAATTGACGGCTTGTCTTATCAGGAGATTGAAAAAACCGAGCGGGCAAAAATGATTGGATATGTTCCTCAGTACTTCCATTACACTTCGTTTACGAGCGTTCTGGACACCGTTCTCATCGGACGCAGACCATACATGAGCTGGTCGGTTTCGGACCGGGACCTTGAGATTGTGGACAAAAGTCTTGAAGCAATGAACATTTCCGACCTTGCGACGCGGTATGTGAACGAGTTATCCGGCGGGCAGCGCCAGCGTGTTTTTATTGCCCGGGCTTTAGCGCAGGAACCGTCCTTTTTCCTTTTTGACGAGCCGACGAGTTCGTTAGACCTGCGTCACCAGCTGATGACTCTGTCAAAGATGCGCGATATCGTGCATGAGAACAAATCAGGCATGATTATCGCACTGCATGACTTAAATCTCGCACTGCGGTACTGCGACAAGGTTCTGATGCTGAAAAACGGTTCGTCATATGCGTTTGGTACGCCAAACGATGTGTTAACGCCGAAGGCGGTCCGCGATGTGTATGGTGTCGAGGCAGATGTTGTTGAAAACGAGCGGGGTCGCTTTATTCTGGCAGGTGACCCTGCGGAGGATTAAAATATGGTATCTATGAAAAAAAGTATCCTGATAATTCTTGCCGCGCTGGTTGTATGCGCAGCTGCGGCAGGTTGTGTTTCCGAACCGCAGAAAACCGCGGGCGGTCTTGATATTACGAATTCGGATGGAACGGTTACGCATCTGGACAAAGTCCCGGAGCGTATTGCGCTGTTAAACTCGAATGCCGGTGAAATTCTGTATCTTTTAGGCGATGCGGGAAAAGTTGTCGGTATTTCGCAGTCGATTGCAAACAACAAAGAGCAGGCGGCAATGTATCCGAATGCAGTAGTTACGGGCGCATGGAATGAACCGAATGTGGAGTATCTGGTAAATCTCAATGCTGATGTAATTATCGGATATGCAGCAAGCAAACCGAAGAATGCGGAGGTTCTTGCGGCTGCCGGTATTCCGGTTGTCTATATCGACTGCACGAAACCGAAAACTATGGCGCAGGATATTGTCGAGGTCGGCAAACTCGCAGGCGATGAGGCAAAAGCGCGGGAAATTGCCGCGTTCTACACTGATGTGATGAGCAAGATTGAAGCAGCTGCTGCACCGATAGATTATGCTCCTTCGGTGTATGCGGAAAGTTACACCGCATACTGGGGTCAGGGAACAGATTCGGGTATGGGTCAGCTGAGTACGCTTACAGGCGGAAACAATATTATGCCGACTGCGGCATCAGAAAAGGTCTCAGACGAATGGGTTGTTTCATCAAGTCCGGATGTTGTGGTAAAACTGGTGAATTCGATGGAGAATGCAGAGGGTCAGTATGCGGAACTTCTTTCCCGCACGGGCTTTGACACGGTTTCGGCGGTGAAAAATGACAAGGTCTGGCTTATCAGAAATGATCTGACATACGGTCCGCGTTCCTGTGCTGCTGCGGTTGCGCTGTTTACCATGTGTCACCCGGATGTTCTTGAGGGGCTGACTGCGGAGGGTGTGTTAGAGGAGTTTAATGCAAAGTTCGGTACGGATTTTGAGCTGGAGAATATTACGTATCCGGCTCTCTGATTTTTTTTTATTATTCAAAACAGTAAAAAAAAATTAACATTTGCCGGTGATTACTTCAATCATCGACTTTTTGACAATCTCAAGACCCTTCATAAGTAACTCGTCAGGAATAGTAAGAGCCGGCATAATCTTTACCACACAATCCTCACGGCCCGAAAGCTCTAAAATGACACCATTTTCGAAACACCGCTTTCTGATATTAAACGCCGTCTTCTCCGGTAACAGCCCGCAGTCAACACCCTGCATAAGCCCCAGACCCCGGTGACTTAACCGCCCGTCAATCAACGGAAGATTACGCTCCCAGAACTCAGCAATTATTGCACCCTTGCGTGCCGCCTCAGCCTCAAGATTATCCCGGATAAGCAGCTCAAGAGCCGCCTTACCCGCAACAAACGCCGGCTGGAAACCCCTGAACGTACCATTATGCTCACCCGGAACAAGAACATCAAACTCCGGCTTGACAAGCACAATTGCAGCAGGCATACCCATACCCCCGATGGACTTAGCCATAACCACAATATCCGGCTTAATCCCTGCACGCTCGAAACTGAAGAACGAACCGCAGCGCCCGCAGCCGGACTGAATCTCATCAAGAATTAACAACATATCATGACGGTCGCACAGCGCTCTGATATCCTTAAGCCACTGCTCAGGAAGCACATTAATGCCCCCCTCCCCCTGAACCGACTCAACAATAATAGCAGCAGGAGTGTCCACACCCGAATGGTCATCATTTAACAGCATCTCAATGTAAGCAATCGTATCAAAGCCCGGCATCATACATGGATGCGGAACATGCGTACAGTTGCCAAGAGAAATACCGCACGCCTCACGAGCAAGCGACTCGGTAGTAACCGCAAGAGAACCTAAACTCATCCCATGAAAACCACCCATCAACGCCATAATATTTGACCGGTGCTTAACCTTGCGGGCAATCTTTAACGCAGCCTCAACCGCATTCGTACCCGTCGGTCCCGGGAAAAGAACCTTGTAATCAAAACCGCGCGGAATTAAAATCGTCTTTTCCAGCGTCTCAATAAACTCGGCCTTGGCCTTTGAATACATATCCAGACCGTGAATAAGCCCGTCATCTGCCATATACTCAAGGACTTTACCCTTGATATAATCGTTATTGTGCCCGTAGTTTACCGCGCCGGCACCGCAAAGGAAATCAATGTATTCCTTTCCACTCTGTTCATACAGAACAGACCCCTTTGCTTTGGTAAAGACTACCGGGTATTTTCTGCAGTAGGACCGGACATTGCTTTCGTAGGTCTCGAAAACAGTCGTTTCAGTTTTTCCAGTGTTGTTAATCTTCTGAACCATAGACCACACTCCGTTCGGGTTGTGAAATCTGTAAGTCTTGAGTGGTGTCAATCCCACTTATCTACATATGTTAATCCCCTCAATGCTTAAAGGTGTCCCTTTGCGGCGGACATAATTTAAAACATGACCGCCTGTACGGGGGGTTGATTACCTTCAAGCGCCAACATATATTCGATGAGTTTAAACCCCCTGCCCAAAATGCGCAAAGGCATCACCAGAGATAAAATGACATGGAACGAACTGTTCTACTACTGTCTGCAGAAAAACTTCTGGTTAATCGGCGCGGCGGTGCTCTTTTTGGTATTCCTGCTTTATACGTTCATCTCAGGAATGTTTCAGGGAAATATCTTCGGCATTTTGGTAATGCTGCTTGTTTCGGTCGGTGCTGTATATCTTGTTGCAGCACTTCCGGCGTCTATTGTCTATGCAACAGTGATAATGGCAAAACGGAACAGAAAGGAAAAAGCTGAGAAAACCGCATAGTAAAAAATATGGCTCCGCTGAAAGATTTTTTAAAAGAACAAAGTACCCGCTGCAGTGAGCAGAGGCAGGCGAATAAAGAATATTATGAGAACGCATACAGGCAGGTGTATGAAAACAGATTTTTGTACCGCTCCGGATTAATCATCCGGATAGGTATTGCAGCACTGTTTGATATAGCATATATCATCATGATGATTTTCATATTTCCAACGCTTGAACCAAAAGATATGGTGTACTTTATCATAATAGGCATTGCTGCAGTATTTTTTGAAATACTCGGGTTGAGATGGTACCTGAAGAAGAAAGTAACGGTAAAATAAAAGGGGAAAAATTATTTGCGGATGATCAGAATATTGGTCTTTCCGTAATTTACCACATGCGTGGAAACACTTCCGAGAAGCAGCCGGTCAAGTTTCGACTTGCCCAGAGAACCGATTACAATTAAGTCACAGTCAAGTTCGCGGGCAAGTTTTACAATAGTGTCACCGGCATGTCCGGTTTCCACATGGGGAATAACCTTAATCCCTGCTTCGGACGCTTCAGTGTTTAAGTCCTCCATCAGACTCTTACCTTCCTTTTCAAAGCGCTGATAGATAAGCTCCCATGTGGTGTCCACCGGTCCGGGAGTTGCAATTCCGGACTCGATTACATAGACTGCGTGAAGTTCCGCACCGTTGGATTTTGCAAGGTCAAGAGCACGGGTGAAAGCGATTTTGGAGATTTCAGAGCCGTCAAGGGCAACAAGTATTTTTGAGAACATACGTATAGAGTAATAGTAGTTTTCCTGATATATAGTTTTGGAAGTGTGCAAGACCCGGGTCTGCCTCATCATCCCTTAATACTTAATACCTTTCCCGACCAATACATATACATTGTTTTTCCATGGAAAAACGAGGGCTAAAAATGAAATACATAGTAGTAACCGGAGGAGTTATGAGCGGACTTGGAAAAGGCATAACAGCCGCATCCATCGGCCGCATCCTCATTAACAGAGGATTCCATGTAACAAGCGTAAAAATCGACCCGTACTTAAACATCGACGCAGGACTGATGAACCCTGCCCAGCACGGCGAGGTGTTCGTCTTAAAAGACGGCGGAGAAACCGACCTTGACCTTGGAAACTACGAGCGGTTCCTTGACATTGAACTGACCTCCGACCACAACCTGACCACCGGAAAAATCTACTCATCAGTCATTTCCAAAGAGCGCCACGGCGACTATCTTGGCGGCACCGTTCAGATTATTCCGCACATCACCAACGAAATCAAGGAAAGAATCGCAAAAGCCGCGGAAACCTGGGTTGACAAGGAAGGAAACCATGCGGAAATCTGTATCGTTGAAGTGGGTGGTACCGTCGGCGATATCGAATCCATGCCGTTCCTTGAAGCCGTGCGCCAGATGCAGTGGGAATTCGGCAACGGAAACTTTGCACTCGTTCATGTCACCCTTCTTCCGGGCGACAGCATGGGAGACTTAAAGACAAAACCGACCCAGCACTCAGTAAAAGCCCTGCGCGAACTCGGTCTCAAAGCCGATGTCATCGTCGGCCGCTCGAACTTCCCGGTCAACACAGCAACCAAACGCAAGATTTCCTCCTTCTGCGATGTTGACCCCAATGCAGTAATCAGCAACACAAACGCGCCGGACACCTACCTTGTTCCGATGGAACTGGAAAAGGAAGGAATGTCCGACGTCTTAATCAGACTCCTGCATCTCGAAGAAAAAGAACCCGACAACTCCTGGTACTCCCTCGTTTCCAAAGAATATACCCGCCGTGTTACGGTCGGCATTATTACCAAATACGGTGTTGAAGATGTCTACGTGTCCATCAAAGAAGCCCTCAAACACGCAGGACGCGCCCTTTCCACCGAGGTTATTGTCAAATGGCTTGATGCTGAGCTGTACACCGAATCAGACCTTGAAGACCTTGACGGAATTTTAATTCCGGGCGGATTTGGAAACCGCGGCATTGAAGGAATGATTAATGCAATCACCTTCGCGCGTACGCACGACAAACCGCTGCTTGGTCTGTGTCTCGGATTCCAGCTCTGTGTTATCGAATTCATGAGAAATGTAGTCGGTTACAAGGATGCAACCAGTGAGGAAATGGGTGAAGGTACCCATGCAATCTGCATCCTTCCGGAACAGGAAGGTGTTGAAGACCTTGGCGGAACAATGCGTCTTGGCGACTGTCCGGTAACTCTTGCAGCAGGTTCAAAACTTGCCGAACTGTACGGCAGCACCGAAATCATCGAGCGCCACCGCCACAGATATGAGGTAAACCCGAAGTACATTGATGAAATCGAGGCAAAGGGTCTGAAATTCGTCGGCAGAAACGGTCGCCGCATGGAAGCCCTGGAACTCGATTCCCACCCGTATTTCGTTGCAACCCAGTATCACCCCGAATTCCGTTCAAGACCGACACATCCGTCTGCTCCGTTCATCGGATTTGTCAAAGCCTGCCGCGACCGGCAGAACAAGTGAGGAAGCATGGAATCGGTCTTAGTTCTTGATTTCGGCGGTCAGTATAATCAGCTGATTGCCCGCCGCGTACGTGAAGCGCATGTCTTCTGCGAGGTAAAGCCCTATACAATGCCTCTGTCGGAAATCCATGCAAAGGGCTACAGCGGGATTATTTTTACCGGCGGTCCGGCAAGCGTTTATGAGGAAAAAGCCCCGCATGTTGATGCAGGGCTCTTTGAACTCGGTATTCCGGTCCTTGGAATCTGTTACGGCGCACAGCTTACCGCATACACCTTAGGCGGCAAAGTTGCGCCCGCAGGAAAGCGCGAGTACGGAAAAACCGAAATCGAGGTCAAGTCCGCATCGCTTCTGTTCAAAAACGTTCCAAAAAATACTGTCTGCTGGATGAGCCACGGCGACCAGATTAAAGAGTTGCCCGCCGGTTTTTCCGTCACCGCATCAAGCAGCACCTGTCCGGTTTCTGCAATGGAAAACCCCAACCGGCGCATTTACTGTGTGCAGTTCCATCCGGAGGTTATGCACACCGTATGCGGAAGTCTGATGATTCAGAACTTCCTGTACGAAGTCTGCAAATGCAAAGGCGAGTGGCAGATGTCGTCTTTTGTCAATGATACTATTGCGGCACTTAAGGCAAAAATCGGCGATAAAAAAGTGCTCTGCGCATTGTCCGGCGGTGTTGATTCGTCGGTTGCCGCCGTTCTTGTGCACAAGGCGGTCGGAAAGCAGCTTACCTGTATTTTTGTTGACCATGGTCTTCTGCGCAAAAACGAGGGTGATGAGGTCGAAGAGGTTTTCAGAAAGCAGTTCGATATCAATTTGGTCCGTGTTGATGCGGAAAAGCGGTTCCTTGACAAGCTTGCAGGCGTTACCGAGCCGGAGCGCAAAAGAAAGATTATCGGCGAGGAGTTTATCCGTGTTTTCGAGGAGGAGGCAAAGAAAATCGGCGCTGTTGATTTCCTTGTTCAGGGAACAATTTATCCGGATGTAATTGAATCGGGGCTTGGAAACGCCGCGGTTATCAAAAGCCATCATAATGTGGGCGGCCTTCCGGAGCATGTGGATTTCAAGGAGCTTGTTGAGCCGCTTCGGATTTTATTCAAGGATGAGGTTCGTGCCGCAGGTCTTGAGCTTGGTATTCCGGAAAACCTTGTCTGGCGTCAGCCGTTCCCGGGTCCTGGTCTTGCTATCCGTGTAATCGGTGATATTACGAAGGAAAAACTGGACATCGTGCGCGATGCTGATGCAATCTTCCGCGAGGAGGTTGCAAATGCGGGTCTTGCCCGTGCAATCAATCAGTATTTTGCGGCGCTTACGAATATGCGGTCTGTCGGGGTAATGGGTGATGGTCGTACTTATGATTATGCGATTGCGCTTCGTGCGGTGACTACGACTGATTTCATGACGGCAGACTGGGCTCAGATTCCCTATCCGGTGCTGGAAAAGATTTCAAACAGGATTATCAATGAGGTTGCGCATGTCAATCGTGTTCTGTTTGATATTACCAGTAAGCCGCCGGCAACGATTGAATTTGAGTAATTCTTTTCTTTTTTTTCATCTGACAGAGTGAATACTTTTTTATATCCTTAACCCAAACAAATAGACTATGGCAGAAATCCTCACGGCTGAAGATATGGACCTTGCTGTGCACATCCTTACCGAATCCTTTATGAAATACCCGGTTCCGGGGGGGATGATAAAAGATGAGGAACGGCGGAGAAAAATTCTGAAACTTATCTGGGAACATGAACTGGCACGTGTTCTTCCGATATCATATTCATTTTTCGATGATGAAAAAATCGCATTCGGTGTACTGTGCCCCTTGGGGAAATTTATCGGACTTCCTGTAAACATATCACCTGAGTTTGTACAAAAAGCACGGGAAATACCCGTGCATCAGGACGAAGCGCGTCATCTCATGGGTGTTGATGCAGAAGGTGGTAAAATCCGGCGGTCGTTTAATCTGCCGCCGGACACGATTTATCTTTACTCAGTCGGTGTTCTTCCCGGTCACCAGGGAAAAGGAACGGGAACTGCGATTATAAAGCGGATGCTTGCAAAAGTGGATGAACTCAAAAAAGACGCTTATCTTGAGACCCATACCGAACAGAACGCCCGCTATTATGCAAGATTCGGTTTTGAAACGATAAAACAGACGGTAAATGAAGAGCTGGGGATAACCGAGTGGTATATGATTCGGAAGCCAGGCGGGGGGAAAGCGTGAAAAATACGGGTGGTTATATTTTTCAGCAGATTTACACCGGTGACTTTTTTTCGTGATGGAAAAAAGTCAGTGGGTTAATTTTGCGGTTGAAAAAAGTCGGTGACTTAAAATGATGACGAAAATAAGTCACCGGCTTTTTTCAACCGGAAAAACAACCCCCCCTATTTCCCAAAACCCCATTTTTTATTCACCTGATACACCCCGCTCCGCAGTAAAATCACCGATTCATCCAGCGCCGCAACCGTTGAAAGCACCGCAAAAAAGACCATAAACCAGACCGGCAGCACACCGAAAAAGACAAAAAACGGCGTTGACGCCATCAGAAGAAAACCGGCGGCCTTGTTTGCAATCGAATGAATAAAACCGGCTCTCTTAAATTTCACCAGACAGATGACAACATTTGCAAGCCGGAAAATCACGCAGACTAAAATTACCAGAACTGCGACCGGCAAATCCTCAGGTTTTATAATGAAAAACAGCGACACCACAATCACCACATAAAAAATGTGGTCCGCAATACTGTCCAGCAGAGCTCCTGTTTCCGATTCAAGATGATATTTTCGCGCAATAATTCCGTCAAACATATCCGTCAGGGCACATACCGCATAAATGATAAAATAAACCACCGGCTGAAAAATAAACATAAGCGACACAGGCGCTAAAATCATCCGGGAAATGGAAAGAATATTTGGGATATTCTTATACATTCTCCGGTTCCGCTCCTGCTTCCAGTTTCATTCTGCCTGCGACATGTTTTAAATCAACAGGCACTGCGGTCATATTTAAAGCCGTACTGATGAAATCAAGCAGGATTTCAAGCACAATGGCAATACCAAGCGCCTCTACCGGAATACCAAGTTCCATAAACAGGATGGAATAACACGCAATCCCCCCTCCCGGAACAGGCGGCACTGCAACAGCCAAAAGACCTGCCACAATAATTGCAGTTAAAATCCAGGTAACCGTCATCTCGACATTATACTGGTCCGCCATGAACAGACAGACACAGAAGAAACTCATTGCATGCCCCGGACGGGAGAACGCAGTTCCAAGCGGAACGCCGAAATTGACCAGCTTTTTATTGATGCAAAACTTTTTCTCGCAGGCTTCCATGTTAGTGGTAAACGTAGCCGCACTTGATGCCGTTGTTATCGAAATAAGGAACGTCGGCAGAAGATTTTTAATCAGCACAAGCGGATTGATTTTGCGCCTGATGGAAAGACTTGCAGTCATTATGACAAGATTCAGCACGAAACAGAGCAGAATCGTAACAACTAAAATCCAGATGTCTTTTACTCCGGTTCTGGATGCGGAAAGCATGAGATTTAAGACACTGATGAAAATAATAACCGGTAAAAGAGTAGTAATCCATTCCATTACCAGCTGAATAATACTGTTTGCCTGGTCCACAATCTGCACAATTACCGGGATTTTCCGGTTTAAAACAAGCATTGCAATGCCGAATACAACCGCAAGGAAAATAATCTGCAGCGAATTGCCCGAAGTAAACGGCACAATCAGATTCGACGGAACAATTTCGAAAAGAAGCACCATCAAAGCATTAAAATCAAGATTTCCGCTCATATCAGTACTGAACACAAACGTAAAGAACGGCGCACAGACCAGTGTGCATATTATGAGCGTGAAATAAATACGCCCGATATAACGGCCAATAACCCGTTTTCCGATGCTGCCAAGCGTTGCCGTATCCCCGATACTGTAAATACCCCACATAAGGGAGAGAAACATCATCGGAAGCGCTGCTGCAAGAAGCAGACCGATAAAAGTGTTGAAAAGCGGCGTTACAAAGGAATTTGCAAGCATGCTTCGGACATCTTCCGGAAATCCCATACAGCCAAGTCCTGCAGCGATGCCAAGGAAAACCGAGATACCAAGGCTGATAAGCGGATTTATCCGCTTGCGCTTCGGCATCAGGGTAATCTGGTTTTCACCGTTTGCATAAGTGTATGTCGGTGCAACACCGATACTTGCAAGAAGCGTCTGCACCGAGTTTCCCCCGGCCAATACGCAGTCATTTGACGTCGGACCGAAAGGATTTACTTTTTTGCCGGCGACCGTAAGCGTGATGTAACTGCGCGTCAGGCGTTTTCCGCTGCGGAAAATACATTCCGTCCCTTCACCAAGACCTTCAAGCCACCGTCCGAGTACGTTTTCAACAACGGCATGCAGATGGTTTGCACCGCGCATATCGACACGCCATTCTTTGAAAGCTTCATCGATTTCCGATGAGATTTCGCAGATAGCGTCTTTGGAAAGACGGAAGGTTACAGTATTGTTTGTCGGCGGCATGAATTTGTGCTATATAATTGGCTTTTGTTCATGATAAAAAGTACGTGTCAGCGTCCGCGTTTTTTCTCAGACCTGCGTTCCTTTTTTATGTCAGCAATATGCTTCGCATGTTTTTCCGCAGCTTTTGCAGAACCGGCGTATCTGCAAAGACGAAAGGCAAGGGCATCTGCTTCTTCTTTCGTAAAGGAAGACAAAGACAAAAGCGTGGAAAGGTCTGCTTTTATCCGCGAAGTCTGCGTGATACAAAAATCGCTGCGGCTTTCTGGAACACGGGAAATATCGCAGCTGTCTGAAAAAACAATAACGGAATGCACGTATTTTTCCGGCACTTTCAGCGCGGAGGCGGCGGCCTGTGTATGGATTCTGTTCTGATGCACCGGATTTGCAACAGAAATTGTGGCGCCTGCACTGCCGGTCTTTAACCAGAGCCGGTCGGCAAGTGTGCCTGATATTGAGCCGGAATATTCCTTGTTTTCAAACACAAAGATACCCGATGTATGTACAAGCACCGCATCAATTTCGGTAATGCCGCCTGATTGTGTCGGAATATAAAGAGGACCTTTTGCGCATGCGCCCGGAATTTTTGCAAGGACAGACAATAAATTGCGCTCTCCTGCAAGTCCTGCCTCTTCTTCGGGAGTGTGCACCATGCGCTGCCAGGTATCTTCAGACATTGAATGAGTATTGGGCGGCAAAAAAGATATAGTATGCGGGTTTTTGCAGGTGTTTCGGAGATGCCAATAGAAATATCTTTTATATATCAGAAATCATTCATATAATAAGAAAAAGTTATGGCAGCGAAAAAAGCAAAGAAAGAAGCAGAGCCGCAGGAGGCACCGAAACTCTTCTACATATTCTACAATCAGGAGAGATGGGACAACTGGCTCAAGACCTTAAAGGAAGCGGATTTCGGCGGCGACGAGGAATCCGAAGAAATGCCGGAAGGTTTCAGAATTTTAGACGGACTTTCGGACGATATCACTCTTGCAGTCATCAAAATCATAAAACTCTACCAAAATACGAGACTTACGCTTGAGGAAGCAAGAACAAAACTCCGGGGCGTTGAAGAAATCGTTATGGGCGAAGTAACGGACGAGGACGTAGCGGAAATTGTCGGATCCATGCAGGTTTCGATGCTCGTTTTGTTTGCCGCAGGACAGAAATATCTCGAAGGAGACTATCCGGCAGCAGAGGAGTTAAAGAATCTTGTAAAAGACGGCCGCAAAGCGGAGGTAAAGGACCCTGAAAAGGCGCTTGAGATTGCGTCTTCGATTGGTTCTGCGGTTATCAACGGTGCAGCATGCTGTGCGAAATTCGTAAAGGATACGGATGAGCCCGGCTTATTTGATGAATGGCTTGTTGAAATCGAAAGAATCGCCGATGCGGTCAAGTCATTAAAGAACTTTGACGAAGTAGCCGGAGAAGAATAACTTTGATTGCTTCCCGGGCACGGTTTCGCTACATAAAAAAGCTGCAGAGGGCAGCGGGCTATCATTTACCGGACGGCGCTTTTCATCCGGCTATGATGGAAGCAATCTCCGGCTCGATGAACATTGATTCTCTTGACCCGGGAACAAGGGAACAGGTTCTCAATTTTTTCAGAGATTTCCTTGAGTGCAAATGCAAGGACTCACCCTTATGCGGATGTCCGGAGCGCAAGTTCGTGGTAAAGATTCTGGAACTGCGCGAACTTGGCTTAAGCCACAAGGAAATCCACCGCCAGCTTCTGGATGAATACGGCATCGATTTGTTCCCGGCAGATATCTTAAGTTTCCTTGAAGAGTCGGTACATCTTCTTGAAGCGGTGCGCTCTGTTGCGGACCTTGCCGGGGAAAAGGAACTTGTAGAAAAAACGGATGCACATATCAAAGATATTGCGCGGTAACCCTGCGCAAACCGTCGCCTTTTTTACCCATAACAACATATATGTAAAAGCACCAAAGGGGCAGTAGGGTAGCCTGGTCCATCCTAGAGCGTTTGGGACGCTTTGACCCCAGTTCGAATCTGGGCTGCCCCATTTCTTTTTATGAATCGTAAATCCGCAGAATCCATTCTCAACGACCTCAACACCCTTTATCCGCACACCGAAGACGACATGAACTTTCTTAAGTTCAACACCCCGTTTGAAATCCTCATAATGACGATTCTTTCCGCACAGACAACAGATGTCACCGTAAACGGTCTGCGCGATGAACTATTCGGCAGATATCCTGACGCATTTGCTCTTGCAAAAGCCGATACCGGAGAAGTCGAACAGATTATACACCCGACCGGATTTTACCATGCAAAGGCGAAAAACATTATCGGCGCCGCACAGAAACTGGTCGCAGAATTTGACGGCAGCGTACCGCATACTATAGAAGAACTCATTACTCTTCCCGGCGTCGGCCGCAAAACCGCAAACATTGTCACAAATCATGCATACCACGAATATTACGGCATTGCAGTAGATACCCATGTAGGAAGACTCTCAAGGCGTCTCGGTTTTTCGAAAAACACCGACCCGGTCAAAGTCGAACAGGATTTAATGAAACTCTTTGACAAAAAATGGTGGGCGCACATCAACTATCTTCTGATTTCACACGGAAGAACTGTCTGCACCGCAAAAAAACCGGACTGCGCACACTGCACACTAAAGGAAAAGTGTCCGTCAAAAGAGAATTAATAATCTGAGCGGACAAACAGTAAGTACCATGGCAGCAACAAACCGGATTCTTGTACTGACCGCAACTTCAATAGGGGCGCTTATCAATCCGCTGCTGTCAACTATGCTGATTCTGGCAATGCCTGCAATCGGCGACCTGTTTTCCGTTTCGGTGCGCGACCTCGGCTGGCTTTCTACTGCATTTATTCTCGCAAATGCAGTATGTCTTGTTCCGGGAGCATGGTTCGTGGACAGGTTCGGCTACAAAAAATCCTTTATCACCGGCTGTATAATCAGCGCAATATCCTGTATACTGGCAATATTTTCCCCATCATATCCCGTCCTCATTGCATCACGCATTATAACAGGTGCAGGTATTTCGCTCTGCATGATTACCTCAATCGCCATTCTGACGCGTATTTTTCCGAAAAACAAACGCGGATTTGTTATCGGCATAAATACTGCCATGGTCTATGTGGGTTTATCCATTGGTCCTGTGCTCGGCGGATTTTTAACGGAATTTTTCGGCTGGCAGAGTCTGTTTATCTTTGTTCCGCCGGTTGTTTTATCTGGTGCTCTCATAATGGGTCTGTTCCTCAAAGAGGAATTTACCGAGCCGGTGGAAAAATTCGACAAAGTTGGCGCCCTTCTTTATGCATTTGCCCTTGTATCGCTCATGTACGGGCTTTCTACTATCACCGACAACGGCTCGATATTCTTCGTTATCGCAGGACTTCTTCTCGGTGCGGTTTTTGTCTGGTACGAACTCAGGCAGAAGGCTCCGATTCTTCATATCAGACTCTTCTTTGAGAATAAACGCTTCGCACGCTCAAGTTATGCAGCCCTCTTGAATTATGCGGCAGCATATTCTGTTACTTATATGGTAAGTCTGTATCTTCAGTCCGTAGGGGCTCTTTCCGCGCTGCAGGCAGGGCTTGTAATGCTTTTCATGCCGGTTGTTCAGGTAATTACAACACCCGTTGCAGGAAAACTTGCGGACCGGATTGACCCGAAATATCTGGTAACCATTGGTATGATTTTAACCATTGCGGGTCTTATTACTCTGGCGGCTCTCGGTTTCTTCGGTACGGAGTTCATCACATATATTGCAGGGGCACAACTGCTGATGGGTCTTGGCGCATCGCTTTTTTCAGCGCCCAATACCACGGCTATTATGAGTTCGGTGCCGAAAAAAGAGTACAGCACAGCATCGGGTGTTGTTGCCGTTGTTCGTCAGGCGGGAATGCTTTTATCCATGGCAATCTGTATGGCATCAATTTCCTTTATAGTCGGAGGGGCAGAGATGCTTGGTCCTGCAATGCATGCAGAGTTTATTTCAGCAATGCAGGCTGCTATGCTTATTTCAGCAGGTCTTGCTGTAATCGGGGTCTTCTTTTCCTGGTTCCGCGGGGCTTTGCCGGAAGAGGTTGAGGAATAAAAAATACTTTCTGAGCGAACACAAAAAGTCGAATGACTTTTTGCGAGTTGTACACAAAAAGTCGAACGACTTTTTGTAATAACACTACAAAAAATCGAATGACTTTATGTATCAGCACATCCAATACTACTTATCAAAATGTATCGTAAAGCAATAGAAATACTTCGGTCATGGAAAAAAAGTCCGGTCCGCAAACCGCTTGTAATCGAAGGCGCACGTCAGGTTGGAAAAACCTGGCTTATGAAAGAATTCGGCAGAACCGACTATAAACAGATGGTTTATGTCAACTGCGATAAAAACGATACAGTACGCAATATTTTTTCAGAAGACCTCACACCGGACCGCCTCATTTCCCGCCTTGAAATCTTTCACGGGGAAAAAATCGAACCGGATACAACCCTCATCATCTTTGATGAAATTCAGGAGATACCCCGCGCTTTATCCTCTCTCAAATATTTCGCTGAAGAAGCACCCAAATACCATATAATCTGCGCCGGGTCGCTTTTGGGTATTGCTCTTCATCAGGGAACTTCGTTTCCTGTAGGTAAAGTAGACATTCTGAATCTCTATCCTCTTACCTTTACCGAATTTCTGTTTGCTCTCGGAGAATGCGGTCTTGCAAAAGAACTTGACAATCTCGAAGAAACCGCAGTGTTTCACGAAAAATACGTTAATCTGCTGAAACAATACTATTTCACCGGAGGAATGCCGGAAGTGGTCCGGTCTTTTGCAAAAGACGGTGATTATGCAGAAGTTCGCCGGCTTCAGACAAATATTCTGTCCGCATATGAACAGGATTTTTCAAAACATGCCCCCGCGTCCCTTGTCCCGAGAATCAGGCAGGTCTGGGAATCTGTTCCCGCACAGTTTGCGAAAGAAAATAAAAAATTCAAATACGGCATAATTAAACAGGGAGCACGGGCAAAAGATTTCGAATCGGCCCTTCTCTGGCTGAAAGACTGCGGACTGATTTATCAGGTGTATAAAATTTCAACACCGCGCTTCCCCTTAAAAGCCTATCAGGAGATGCAGAACTTCAAACTCTTCGTTCATGACACAGGTCTCTTATGCGCCCTTGCCGAACTTTCGCCGGAACTGATTCTTGAAGAAAACGCACTGTTTACCGAATTTAAAGGCGCATTGTGCGAGCAGTATGTCTGCTCTGAACTTATCGCAGAAGGATTTTCCCCGTATTACTGGACAAATGATAAAGCAACCGCCGAAATTGATTTCCTCATCGCCTGCGGCAGTAAAATCATTCCGGTTGAAGTAAAAGCAGGAATCAATCTGCAGGCAAAAAGCCTGAAAGTTTACCGGGAAAAATACTCGCCGGAAAAATCCATTCGTATGTCTCTTGCAAAATATAAAGACGAGGGCCTGGTATGCAATCTTCCGCTGTATGCGGCGGAAAAACTTACTGCTGCAGTAACAAAATAAAATTATCCGCCGGAAACCGGTGGATAAAGCACTATTTCATCGCCGTCTGAAAGCGCAATCTCTTTTGCATCTTCGGCATCAATTCTTTCGCGGTTGTACATCAGAATGATGTGGGGCTTTAACCCTCCGGCATCAAAAAGCTCCCCGCATTTGCCTGAAGCGTTTGCAAATGCCTCGATGCATGAATAAACGGTCGCGCCTGCTGCAACGGAAAAGGTATTTTCAGCGCCGAATATCTCTTTGAGAGAGGCAAATGCACGAATGGTAACTTCAGGCATCGCTTATCTCAACAACCGTGATGGTAAAGACCAGGTCTTTTCCTGCCATCTCGTGATTTCCGTCAATCTGCACGATTTCATCATTGATTTTCGTGATTACAACCGGAACCTGAACTCCGTCACCAAGTGTAATCATCAGTTTGTCGCCTTCGTTTGCGGTGAAATCGGACGGGAACTCCTTTCTTGGAATATCTGCTACGAAATCATCACTGCGTTCTCCGTATGCGTCTTTTGCCGGGATGGTGACTTTTTTGGTTTCGTTTAACTCCATGCCTAAAACTGCTGCATCAAAACCCGGAACAACCATGCCTGAACCAACCTTGAATGATAAGGGTTCGCGTCCTTCGGATGAGTCAAAAACCTCGCCGTTCGTAAATTCGCCCGTGTAATGGACTTTAATAGTATTGCCGTTTGCAACAGTCATGATTATGCCTTCTTGTCTATGCTTAACAGTGTTATTTCAAACGTCAGTGTTTCGCCTGCATGGCGCTGGTTTACCGAGTAAGTAATTGCATCATTTGCACGGTCAATGGTTAAAATCTGCGCACTCATCGGCATAACAGAACTTCCCGCCTGAATCATGATATCAAATATATCACCGGTTTTTGCCTCGCGTCCGAGATATTGTTCCACATCTTTCAGGGCAAGATCGCTTTTAACGATATCGGTTGTACGCTCTCCGTATCCTTCCGAGGGAGGTACGACAATCGTTTTGGTCTCACCGACTTTCATGCCTTTTACCCCGTTATTGAAACCTGCAATCATAGTACCTGCATCAATAGTAAACTGAAGCGGCTCTTTGCCGACACTGGTCTCGGTGTAGCCCGAATCAGTCGTTAACGTATAGTCTACTGATACCGTATCTCCCGATTGTGCAGTACCGGTACTGCTGACCGGCGTCAATACCACCGGCTGACTTCCTGAATCCGAAACACAGCCGGCTCCTGCAACGGCTGCAAGTACTGCAAAAACAATAAAAAGTACTGCTGATTTTTTCATACCTATATGTAGGGCTTACGACCCTATAAGGTTTCACTAATAAACCCGAAACCCTATTACAGAGTAAGACTAATACTAATTTATGTTAGTTTACGTCAACGGCAAATACGTACCCGAAGAGGAAGCAACTGTATCGGTGTTTGACCACGGATTCCTTTACGGTGACGGTGTCTTTGAAGGAATCAGAGCATATAACGGACGTGTGTTCAGACTGAAAGAACACGTTGACCGCATGTTTGATTCCGCAAAGGCAATCGACCTTAAACCCGGAATCACCAAAGAAGAACTCTGTGAAATCATCAAAGAGGTTTTGCGCAAGAACAACCTCAAAGACGCATATATCCGCCCGATTTTCTCCCGCGGATTCGGCGGCATGGGTTTAGACCCGACCAAGTGCCCCAAGCCGACCATTGTAGTTGCAGCATCCCCCTGGGGAGCAATGTACGGCGACCTTTACGAGACCGGAATGACTGCGGTTACCGTCTGTGTCCGCAGAAACACCCCTGATTCCCTTCCGCCAAACATCAAATCCCTCAACTACTTAAACAACATCCTTGGAAAGATTGAGGCAAACTACAAGGGCGGCTCTGAAGCAATCTTCCTTGACCGCACCGGAAAACTTGCAGAAGGTTCCGGCGACAACATATACCTTATCAAAAACGGCGTTTTATACACACCACCGACCATCAACAACCTCAAGGGAATTACCCGTATGGTTTTGCTTGAACTCTGTGCAAAACTCGGTATCAAGGCAGAAGTCTGTGAACTCGGTCTCTTCGACCTCTACACCGCAGATGAAGTTATTGTTTCCGGAACCGCAGCAGAACTGTGCGCAATTGTGAAAATCGACGGCAGAGATATCGGAACAGGAAAGCCGGGGGCAGTCTACAAGCAGCTGCTTAAGGCATACCAGGAAGAAACCCGCTCAACCGGTGACGCCTACTAAACCGGGCGTCAAACCAATACATTTTTATTTACCAAGTGACAATGTATATAGGCAACTCTTAAGTTGTTACAATTGCTGATATAGTGTAGTGGCCAATCATGCCGGCCTTTCACGCCGGCGACTCGGATTCGAATTCCGGTATCAGCACTCCATTTTTATGTTGTTAGATACGTTTCTTACAGAATCGGAATATATCGACTTCACCCATCCCGCAGTCGAAGCCAAAGCGGACGAACTTTTTTCAGGACTTGATGAGCTTGAAAAAATCCGCACTGCATATTATTTCGTGCGTGATGAAATCCCGCATACTCTGGATATTTTCGGTCATATCTTTCCGGCAAAAGCATCCGGTGTTCTTGCAGCAGAAACCGGAATATGTCATGCAAAGGCAAATCTTTTAGCCGCCCTTCTCCGGCATGAAAAAATCCCCTGCGGTTTCTGCTTTGAAAAAATCACGCTCGCAGAAGACGACCGGCTCGGACACTGTATTCATGGTTATAACGCGGTGTTTTACGACGGCAAATGGATGTTCCTTGATGCACGCGGAAACAAACCGGGCGTATATGCAGAATTTTCGACTGATGCGCCGTCTCTTGCCTATCCTCCGCGGGAAAAGTACGGCGAATATATCATTGACGGAATTTTCGCCTTCCCCGAACCGCAGGTTATGAAACTGCTTAACCGGACAAAATCCATAGCTGATTTGATGAAGCATTTTCCGGACACCGTTTCAATCGAGCCGGAAATAAAAAAAGTTATACCCTTCTGAAAAGAAGTGCGGCACACCCAAGGGCTGCACACAACCCGGCAAAGCCTGCAGGGCTTTTTGCCGATGTGGATTCAGGCACCGCCTGAGTTGGAACAATTACCAAAACTGCCTGTGATGAAGAATTTTCATCAGATACGGTCGGAACAGCGGTCGGTGCAGCAGTACGCGGACGCACAGCAGGAACCTCAATCGGTTCGGTTACAACCTCTTTATTGTCAAGTTCGCCGAAATAGCGCACAACCTTTACCTTGACATAATCGCTTTTGCCGTTTGGGAAATGCGCGGTTATCTTATATTTGGCAGGTTCTGTTCTGCTGTTTGTCACAAACATAACAGTAATATATCCGCATGCAGGAATTTTTGTAACGGTGAACTCTTTTACATCCGAGTAATCTCCGGAGTACGAAACATACAGCTGACCGTTTAGTATGCCGAGATTTTCACCGCCCGAAACAGTAACCCGTATTTCACCGTCTGCACCGGCCGAGTCCGGTGTCGGCGGCCCGTAAATAGTTACCGGAAACGAAGATTTTCCCCGCAAAACCTCGACAACATCTGTAGAAACAGAATATTTTGAACTGCTTACAGAAAATGCCTTATCGGGCGAGACTTCGCATCCGCTCAGTGCCGAACAAAACACCATGCCGCAGAAAAGCCCGCAGAAAAGCAGTAATCCTATTGTTATCATCAGGGGGTATTTCTTCATTATACATACTTCTCTCTCATAACACATCAACATTTTCAATAGTTTCCGGGTCCAATATATACCTATGACATTTCACCCGACAAATAACCCGGTCTTCTGGAAGGAAACAGCCGACACCTGCTTTGCACAGGAACGCTTTGACAAAGCAGCAGAAGCTTATCTTCGGGCCGCAGAACTTTTGCCAAATGATGCTGAATTATGGATAGGACGCGGAAAAGCACTTTGCGCACTGGAACGCTATCCTGATGCGGCTGCCGCATTTGAGCGTGCGCTGGTTCTTTCACCCGACAACTGCGATGCGCTGAAAAACCTTGCAGAAGTCTTCGGCCGCGAAGGGGCTGCCGAGAAAAAAGCAGCCTGCATTCTCCGGCTTACCGAACTGCAAGGCGAGAGTCTATAATCACTGACAACCAATACTATTAGCACATGTACCTCAAAATACACAAAACACCCGGCGAGGAAAATATACTTGCAATATGTGACGCCGAGTTAATGGGTAAAACCCTGACATCGGATTTCTGCAATGATATTGTTATAGACAGCGGATTCTATGGTGATGAAACGGCAACAGAAGAAGAAGTAATAAAAGCCCTGCATCAGGCGACAAATGCAAATATCATCGGCAAAAAAGTCTGCAAAATAGCCGCCGATGAAGGATTAATAGACCTTGAATGCTGCATAATGTTTGGCGACATTCCGCATGCACAGATTTACGGAGTATAAATGGCGATAACACAAGGATTCTGCCCCCGCTGCGGTGCGCCGTCGCAAAACGGCGAACTCTGCGGAAAATGCAAAGTGCATGAGACGATATGGGTCGAAATAGCACCGCGTGTGCAGTGTACGATATGCCCGACATGTGAATCGGTAAAAACCTCGGGTGTATGGTCTGATTCGGTCTACGACCGTGACGAACTTGCCTGTCAGCTGGTAAACAATGCAATAAAATTTCACCCTGATGTTACCGATACACAGGTAGGTATTGATATTAAAGAGGTAAGCAGCAACCGCTCGATGGCAACCGTGCTTGTCATGGGCAAATTATATGGAATTGCCCTGGAAGAGACGAAAAAGGTAAAAATCGTCTGGGCACGCGAGCAGTGCGACCGCTGCTCGCGGATTGCAGGAAGTTATTATGAAGGCGTTATTCAGGTGCGTGCCGAAGGACGAAAACCGACACAGTTTGAACTCCGCCGGGCTGCAGAAATCGCATATCAGCTTGAAGACCAGCTACAGAAGGCAGGCGACCGCTTATCCTTTGTTTCAAGCATTGATGAAACAAAAGACGGCATTGATATTATTTTCAGTTCCCAGGCAATCGGAAATGCAATAGCACATGATATTAAAGGCGCAATGGGCGGAACAGCGACCACACATCCGAAACTCGTCGGCGAAAAAGCGGGTATTCCGATTTACCGCATCACGCATCTTCTGCGCCTGCCGCATTTTTCACGCGGAGATATTATTGTTCACGGCAAAGGACATTTCCAGATTCTGCGCCAGATAAAAGACACGCTCTTTGTCAAAGACCTTGAATCCGGAATTCAGCGTTCCTTCCGCGAGGATGTCACAGACCCGCTCCTTGGAAACATCAGAAATCCGCAAAAGGCAACCGTAATTTACCGGGATGCAGGGGTTCTGGGGCTCATGGACTTAAATACGGGAAGCACTTTTGAAGCGGTTGACCGGCCCTGGATAGGAGCCAAAGAGGGCATGACTGTTCTTTTTGTGCGCGACAATGAAACAATTGTAACAGCAGGATGCGATGAAAACACGGATTACGCAGAAATCGAATCTGTCGTCGATTCTGAATGAGCCCTGGGTTGATACAACCCGCCGCGTCTACTGCGAAGGAGATATTGCCTACGTTCCGGTGCGCGAGGGGGAAGACTTTGATGAGGAAATCCCCGACCGCCACCCCGGGCCGAATTTAAGTTATCAGAAGATGGGTGATACAATTCTTTTTCACGGAATCAGACCTGCAACTGATGAAATCAAAGCCCTGTGCGAATGGGAGCATCCAAAATGCATTCTCGTGCAGGAGACCTGTGAAGGAGTAATGCGTATTCCAAAAACCGAGGTGCTCTTCGGCACCCCGCATGATGTGACTTTCACCGAATCCGGCATTTTCTACACGTTAAATCCGGTAAAGGTTATGTTTTCCCAGGGAAACCGCAATGAAAAGGCCAGGCTGCGCGGACTTGTCCGCGCAGGAGAAAAGGTTGCCGACATGTTTGCCGGTATCGGATATTTTACACTTTCTGCGGCAAAAGCGGGCGCTAATGTGCATGCAATGGAGATTAATCCCGAGTCCTATCAGTATCTTGTGCAGAATGCCAAAAGAAACCGCCTTTCCATCCGCGCGGAATGCGGCGACTGCCGCAGTCTGCTTAAGGGCACGTATGACCGCATTCTAATGGGGCATTTCGATGCTCCTCTCTTTATTTCTGCGGCACTTGCTCATTCCGCGCCCGGCACTGTCCTTCATGTGCATGGTCTCGGAGACCGCAGAAACGAGATACTTTCAGCGGTTCATAATGCAGGTTTTAAGTGTACAGTAAGCGAACATAAAGTAAAGAAATATTCAGCCCGTATAAATCATAATGTCTGGGATGTGAATCTGCTATGAAAACCCTTGAAAATATCAATATCGTCCTTGCAGTAACCGGAAGCATTGCAGCCGTTGAATGTGTGCATCTCGCGCACGAGCTTCGCCGGCGCGGTGCGCAGGTAACTGCGGTCATGTCAGAAGACGCATGCGGCATAATCAGTCCGGATAGTCTTACCTATGCCTGCGGAACTCCTGCAATAACAAAAATATCCGGACTGGTGGAACATGTGCTTTACTGCGGTGAGGGGGGGAAAGCAGACCTGCTCTTAATTGCGCCTTCCACAGCAAATACAATCGGAAAAATCGCCTGCGGTATTGATGATACCTCTGTCACCACCTTTGCAACAACCGCAATCGGTCGCGGAATGCCCATTGTTCTTGCCCCTGCAATGCATGAATCAATGTATCGACACCCTGCAGTAAAAAAGAATCTTGAGACGCTTAAATCATTCGGCATCACTGTTGTTCCGCCGAAAATGGAAGAGGAAAAGGCAAAAATCGCCGATATTGAGACGATATGCCTTTATGCAGAGCGGGCTGTTTCTGGAATGCCTCTTGCAGGCAAACGTGTTCTTGTTTCAAGCGGGTCGTGTCGCGAGGAATTAGACGATGTCAGGATTCTTACCACGCGTTCTTCCGGAAAAATGGGGCGCGAACTGGCGCTTGAGGCATTCCGGCTCGGCGCTGAGGTCTGCGCAGTTTCAAACACCAAAGTGCACGGCACAATTCCCTGTGTGGAAAACATTGACATCACGACTGCAAAAGATATGCATGATGCTGTACTGTCACGCGCTGCAGACGCAGATTTTTATCTCAGCGCCGCAGCGATTTCGGATTTTGCACCGGTACGCGCCCAAGGTAAAATTCCAAGCGGAAAAGAGACGCTGATAATTCTTTCACCGCTTGAAAAACTGATTACAAAAATCCCGGAAATCTCAAAGGCGAAGATTGTCGGATTCAAACTCGGCGAAAACTCGATTGAAGAAGGAAAGAAACTTCTTGCGGAGAAAAATGTAGTCATGGTCTGCGCAAACAGACCGGAAACAATGGGAAGCAGCAATGCAGAATACACGCTTCTTGAAAAAGACCGTGAAAAAACCGTAACCGGTACGAAAAAGGAGGCAGCAAAGGCGATATGGGCAAATCTGCTGTAGCTTTTGCACCCGGACACATTTCCGGTTATTTCAAGCGTATTGACGGACCTACAGCACGTGAAACGGGCAGTTTAGGTGCAGGTGTCGTCACTGACAAAGGTGTCTATGTCAGAATGAAAGAGGCAAAGACTACTGACGTAAAAATCAACGGGCATACTGCAGACGGCTGGCTGATTGAAAAGGTCCTTGACGGACGCACTGCCTCTGTTGATGTCACAACCGAACTTCCCATTGGTGCCGGATTCGGTATGAGCGCGGCCGGTCTTCTTGCCTCATTTTATGCGGCAAACGAGCTGTTCTCGCTGAATATGACAAAAGACGAGATATTTGAAGCGGCGCATGAAATCGAGGTTGAATGTAAAACCGGCCTCGGAGACGTGGCAGCAGAATCCGGCGGTGGAATTGTTGTGCGCACAAAACCCGGTATTTTCGGTGTGGAAACACGAATATTTCCCGAAACAGAACTTTATGCTCTTTCCTTCGGCGAAATAAAGACGTCTGATGTAATAACAAGCCGGGACAAAATGCAGCAGGTAAGTGACGCGTTTCCGGAAAAAATCCCGTCGGGTATTGAGGAATTCATGGAAAACTCGCTTTCGTTTACGAAAAAAAGCGGTCTTACAACCCCGCGGGTTTCTGAAATACTTGATGCATGTGCAGCGCATAAAATCCCGGCTTCAATGACGATGCTTGGCGAAGGCGTGTTTGCCTTCGGTCATGCGGCAAAAGCGGTTCTTGAACAGTTCGGTACACCCTATAGCCTTAAAATCAGTAAAACCGGTCCTTATATTATGGAGATATTATGAGCGACATACCCAAATCACACCCGAGATACAAATCATTAATGACGAGAACGCACCTTGTTGAATCTGCCCATGCAGGAATTGTTTCATATGAAGGGCTGACTTCGCACGGACGCGGCGAGGCGTTTGATTACCTGCTTGGCGAAAAAACGGGCGCATCAGCGCTGGAGGCAGAAAAACTTGCAGCACGCGTGCTTCTTGCAGCAAAACACCCGGTATTATCGATTAACGGAAATACTGCGGCCCTTGCCGCAGCAGAAATTGCCGATTTACAAAAAGCATCCGGCGCAGAAGTCGAGGTAAATCTCTTTCACCGTACCGAAGAGCGCATTGCCAAAGTCTCCAAAGTGCTCGAAGACGCGGGCTGCGTCTTAAACAAAGGAAAAATCGAGCGCTGCGTAAATCTGCCGCACGACCGCGGACTCTGCTGTGTAGACGGAATTGGTTCTGCCGATGTTGTGCTTGTTCCGCTCGAAGACGGCGACCGATGCGAAGCACTCGTTGCCATGGGAAAAATCGTTATTACGGTCGATTTAAACCCGATTGACCGCACTTCGAAAATGGCAACACTGCCCATTGTTGACGAAGTCACCCGTGCTCTTCCAAACATCGCGGCCGAATGCAGAAAACTTGCCGGACAGAAGGTTGAAATGCCGGAAATTGACGCAAAAGCGATATTAAAAGGCGCAATCTCCGATATGACAGGATATTTGTCTCATGCTCTGGATTGAAAAATACCGCCCGAAATCATTTAAAGACGTAATCGGACAGGAAAAACCAAACGCACAGCTTGCCTCCTATGCGGCGCATGAAAATCTGCCGCATTTAATGGTAATCGGAAAACCCGGCGTGGGAAAGACGGCATCTCTTGAAATCTTTTCGCAGATGTTTTTTAAGGAAAATGCCTCCGAAAACACCACGGTTCTTCCCGTAAGCGTTATGTTTTCGCAGGGTCACGCCTATTTTGCCGAAAACGAACGGTTCAGCCATTTATATCAGAAAGACAAGTCGGTTATCGCAAATTTCAAGCACATCGTCAAATGGCATGCTTCTCTTCAGCCCCTCTCATCACCCTTCAGGCTGATAATTTTTGACGGCGCAGGAGACCTGCCCAAAGACGCACAGGCAGCACTTCGCCGGATTATGGAAAAATACTCCAAAACCTGCAGGTTTGTCTTTGTCACATCCTCTCTTGCATCGTTAATCGACCCGATTCGCTCGCGCTGTGTGCCGCTGTATTTTCTGCCGATAGAACCGGATCTTATGCGCACACACCTGAAAAAGATTTTAGATGCCGAGGGCTGCACAGACAAAATATCTGAAGATAATCTGGAACTGCTTATTATGAGCGCCGCAGGCGATTTGCGCAGAGCAGTCGTATGGCTTGAACTTATGGCGCTCTACGGCGAAACTGATGTCGCATCGCTTTCTCACACGGAAACGGGAGACCTTGCAGCAGCCGCTCTTGCCAACGCAAAACGGGGCGATTTTGCCGCGGCGAAGAATATTGCAGAAAACCTGATTGTCGAATACGGTCTTTCCGCACGCGACGTACTGCTCTTACTAAGAAGCGCTGTCGGCTCGGATATGACTGCGGACCTTGCCCTGCTCTTTTCCGATGCGGAATGCGGCATCCGCGAAGGCAGCAATGAATACCTGCAGATGAACGCATTTATCGCAGACCTTACCCTCCGCTTAAGCGGAAAATAACCATTCACCTTATCTCTTCTGACGCCGATTACTATACATGGCTGATATGGATTATGTACTCCGCAACCGTCTGAAAGACACGGAACTTTCCCTTGAACAATGGAAATCAATTTTAGAAGAGCACAAAAACACCTGTGTATCCTGCAAACAGGAGATGCAGCCGGCAAATCTCTATCCGGTTTTAGCCGGCGGAAAATACGTACCGAAATGCACAAACTGCCGCGCAAGAGAGTAAAATATTTCAAAAAAATGAGGAAAGATTCCTCTTATTTTTTCTTCTTCGGTTTGGACATGGACGCAAGATCCAGCATGTAATTGCCGTCTTTTCCCATCCCGATAATGATATCCTGCGATTCTGCAAGCCGCTCAAGATTAAGTTCATAACTTCCCTTGCCCATGATTCTGACACTTTCCACACGTTCCAGAATATCGGTGGGGCGAGTGGCAGGACCTGCAATCGGCTTTACCTCAAGGACTTCCTGTTTTGTCTCCTCGGCAATTGTTTCGATGGACTTTTCCTCAAGCACATCGGAATTTTTCATCCGGTCGCTGACGTAGAGGAACTTTTTTCCCCCGCAGGAGGGACACCCTCTGAGGATTTCCACCGAACCGTCACGGAACTCGCGCCCACATTTTGTACACTTATGCGGCATATCTTTTTACTGTGCTGCGGAAGCCCAGGCAATAAGCCTGTCTTTTTCACGGGAGAAAATCTTCAGCTGATCAACCGGACCTATTACCATCATTCTTGATTCAGAGGTCTTTTTACCGAAGAGTTTGCTGAAGAAGGATTTATCCTTGTTGTTCGCCGGATAGGTTTCAATCTCGATACCGGAAAATGCCCCGGGAGTAATCTCCATCATAGTCATCTCAAGTAACGAGGCCTGCTCCTCCGGTGAAAGACCCTGCTCAAGCACCACAACGGAACCCTGGTGAACATCGTCTAAAATCAGCCGGATTTTTTCATAGGATGTCATTTTTGCCGTTCTGTCGGCTGAAATCATATCAATCTGAACACCCTGAATCATTTGAATACCTCGGCAATCTTGGCATATAATGCATCCATGTTGTTTCCTTCCAGACCGGAAATCTCAACAACCGGGTGCTGCGGGAAAGCGCTTCTGATACGCTGCGGGGCTGCGTCAGGAAGATCAATCTTGTTTGCAACAATAATAACCGGCAGTTTTCTTGATTCAATGATGCCTACCATCATGATGTTTACATGCATAAACGGATCCTGGGTACTGTCAAGAACGTAAATGACGCAGTCAATATCTTCACGGAGCCAGTGCATAGCCTCGGCGACACCTTCGGTTGCTTCACGTGCACGGGCGACTGCCTCTTCCTGATCCATACCGTATTCCAGAAACTCGTGATAGTCGATTTTGGTGGTTACACCGGGGGTATCCACGATATCAATCTTGAGTTTCGGACCGTTTGATCCGCCTACTTCAATACCTTCCTTTCTGCGTGCTCTGCGGGTCTCGTGAGGAACCTCGCTGACCGGACCTAGGGCATCACCGGTAACATCACGCACTATACGGTTTGCAAGAGTGGTTTTTCCTGCGTTTGGCGGCCCGTAAATACCGACACGCGACCGCTTTTTATTAAAGACTTTTGAGAAGAATCCTTTGATACGTCCAAATGCCATATTTTCACCTGAGATGGATTATTTATTAGTCTGTTCTTATATAATATAAACCTCTCCATATCATCTTATGGAGAGGGAATGATTCTGACACTTTTCAAACCCTATGTTTTTTTAATCCATACACTCCTAAATATAGGGCATTTAATGAAAGTGAACGCTGCCTATATCAAATTCATCATTGCTCTTTTAATCTACGGAGCAAACGGAATCTGGATTGAGCAGATTTCACTTCCAACACACCAGATTGTCTTTTTGCGCACGGTACTTGCAGTCGCAGTACTTCTTTCAATCTTTCTTATTGCACGCAAAAAGTTCACCTTCCATAAAAAACCGAAGGACTTCTTTTTCCTTGCGCTTTCAGGTCTGTTCTTAGGCGGCGCGTGGCTGTCGCTTTTTGTTGCCTACAAAGAAGGAGGTATTCCGTTTGGGACACTTGCCTATTACTGCGGACCGGTAATTGTCATGGTTCTTTCGCCTTTTGTCTTTAAGGAAAAACTCACAGCAACACGTGTTATAGGATTCGTTGTTGCCATGACGGGTGTGATTCTTTTTAATGCACAGGCGTTTTTTACCGGAGTTGCACCGTTTGGTGTCTTCTGCGGAGCGATTTCCGCCTGCTGTGCCGCCTGCATGATTATGTTTAACAAGAAGGCGGGAAGAATCGACGGGCTTGAAAACCCGCTTCTGCAGATGATTTTTGCCTTTGCTGCAAGCGGGCTGTTCATTTTAATCACCGGCAGCTGGGAATTCCACATGCAGCAGTCTGATATTATTCCGCTGGTAATTCTGGGTGTGGTTAACACCGGATTTACCGGATACCTGTACTTTTCATCCATCATCAAACTGCCTGCGCAGACTGTTGCAACTGTCGGATATCTTGAGCCGCTTTCTGCAGTAGTGTTTTCTGCGTTATTCTTAAACCAGCTTTTAACACCGCTTGGAATTATCGGCGGAATATGTATTTTAGCCGGTGCATTCTTTGCTGAAACCATGGCATTTAAGAGAAACAAAAAGGAAACCGAAATCGAAGCGGAAAAAGCGGCTGACAATATCAGAAAAGCGCTGGAAAAAGAAAAATAAAAAGGCTCTTCGACGTTTTATGTGAATTCTCAGAAAACATCAAACAAGATATCCAACTCTAACCCCCCGAGTCTGTGATAGATAGCTGTAATAAAATTCCTCATATTTCTGAATCCATGGGCATTCCTCTTGATTTCCTGGATTCTAC
>DALTWF010000021.1 GCA_029987235.1 Methanocorpusculum sp.
CCATACATAAGCCCGGTTTCTCACAAGCCCCCATACGCGAATAAAGCAAAAAAGAAACCCCCCCGCCATTCCATGACCTGTTTTACCCGCCGACCATATCCCGCACCAAAAAACACCCGCTAATATGATTATAGTACAGCATCGCACCACCCACCCCCGCACAAAACAAAAAAAAGTCACCTGCTCATTTCAACACAGAAAAAAAGTTACTCACTTTTTCTCATCGCAAAAATAACCAACCGGCCTGAAATCATCTTTCGCGCCTTTCGCTGATTTTTGTGGATTTCGTGTTTTTCGTGGGGTTTTTCACCGCGGAAGCGAAGGTCTGAGGCTTTAGCCGAAGATGAGTGACTGGCGAATCGTGGTGACTTTCGCGGGGGAGATACTCCATTTCCACCAGAGAAAAAAGAGGGGAGAATAGTTACAAAAAAAGAACCCGCCTTACCCCTGCTCTTCTTCCGCCTCTTCCTTCCTCACCCGGTCGTCACGCGCATCCCCGATGAAATTCTTTGCAACAATATAACACTCCCTGCTCCCCGTCCTTGTAGCCGCAACAGACACAACCCGCACCGAATAAAACCGCTTACGCACCAGCGCAAGCAGTTCATCAAACTCAGGACCCTGGAAACTCTTCATCACAAGATTACCCCCCTGCTTTAAGAGAGAATCAGCAAACCGGAACGAATCCTCATTCAAACCGATAATCCGCGCCTGATCCGTGACCTTTGCACCCGACAGATGCGGAGCCGCATCACAGACAACCACATTTACTATCGGCATAACCTCCCGCACCTTTGCCTGAATCTCCGGCTTCGTAAAATCCCCCACAATCGTCGTCACATTATCCATCGGCACAATCGGATTTAAATCAACACCGCAGAGCTTCCCCTCCGTAAGCGTCTTTAACACCTGCAGCCAGCTACCGGGCGCCGCGCCCAAATCAACAACATTGTCCGATTTTCTTATGACATTGTACTTACTGTTTATTTCAAGCAGTTTATACGCCGAACGCGCCCGATAACCCTCGCGCACCGACCTTTTATATGTATTATCACGTGTCCACTGCGAACCCATATTTACCTCACAAATAAAACTTATTATCTATTAGTAAGTAGAATAATATTAGTATTTACGTTTGCATATACATATGGTATAAGTAACAACTATACCTATACGTATAGCAAGGGGTTTACAGATGTTTAAAGCAACCATAAAAGCAGATATCTTCCGTGAAACCATTGACGCAATCTCCGCACTGGTTAACGAATGCCGACTCCACGTGACCGAAACAGGAATCCGTACAATAACCGTTGACACATCCAACGTCGCAATGGTTTCCCTCGAACTCGAAGCATCCGCCTTCGACTCCTTTGCCTGCGACGGCGAACTCGAACTCGGACTTGACATCGAAAAAATCCGCGCCATGATGGCGATGATTGGAAAAGCCGAAACCGTTTCCATGGAACTCAAAGACACCGACCGCAAACTCAAACTCACCTTCGGCGGCTACGAATACTCCATCACCCTTCTCGACACCAAGACCATCAGAAAGGACCCGAACGCACCGAACCTCAACCTCCCGGCAACCTTTGAAATTGCAGGCATTATGTTCAATGACGCAATTAAAGCATCCTCCATGGTATCCGACAAGATTTTACTCTCCGTCTCCGGCGAGACAAAAATCTTCACCCTCAAAGCAGACGGCGACTCCGAACGCATCCAGCGCGACCTTGAAGGCGACGACGTACATTATATCACCTGTGCCGATGCACGCTCGCTTTTCTCCCTTGACTACTTAAAAGACATGGGAAAATCCATCTCCCGCGCAGAACGTGTCCAGATTCGTTTAGGAAACGACCATCCAGTTCAGTTCAGCTTTGTCTACGCAGAAGGCAAGGGAAAAATCGGATATCTGCTCGCCCCCCGTATCGAGGCAGAATAAGAATAAAAAATGCCGGCTGCCTTCAAACCCCGGCCGCGTGATTTATCACACTATCCTTTTTTAAAAGAAGCGCAGGACGAACTGTCCAAACGCGACATTAAACCGGTCGGTCTGTCAAAAACCCCTGCAGGCGTCCGGTATCTTGACGAGGCATGCGCACGCGTCGGATTAGCCGTTGAAGCAAAAATAGACCAGATTTACGGCGATACAAAAGACGACCCGGTTCTTGACATCGTTACATTTGTTCTTGCAAAAATACTTGTCAAATGCACCAAAGACCGCAGAACACGCGAACGGTTTGCGAAAATGGAAGCACGCCGGATTTACAAATATCTCAACGTTGAAACAGAAGACGTTCTGAAATCACGCGTGTGTAAGGAAATCGGAGTTTCCTTTGCCGGTGATTCGCTTTCCGTTCCCGATTATGTATGCATGGCATCAAAAATGCCTGATGCAAAGTGGCGGCTGATAAACCGCGAGGTAACATCCGGCAGGGTTTCGGTGACAACCGATGAACATGAAGTGCTTATCGAAGAAAAAATCCGGTCGCTGATTTTTGAATCGCTTTCGGGAAGCGTTATAGATACACTTGCCGCAGAGTATCAGCCGTGGACGGATAAGATTCTTGCAAAAGTGCAGGAACGCACTCTTGCCGAGTTCGGTGCGATTGAAGAAACAGCGTTTCCCCCCTGCATCCAGGCAATTATTGCAGGTGCTGCAGCAGGGGTGAATCTGACACATTCGGCAAGGTTTTCCCTTGTTGCATTCATGAACAGTATCGGTATGGATGTAAACCAGATTGAAGGAATCTTCTCCCGCAGTCCGGACTACAATCCGGATATGACCATGTATCAGGTCAACCATATTCTTTCAAACGATTATGTGCCCCCCTCCTGTGCAACGATGCTTACACACGGAGTCTGTGTCAACAAAGACATGCTGTGTGAAAAAGCCGTGCATCCGCTGAATTACTACCGGATGCAGAAAAAGATGATGGAAAAGAAAAAGCTCATTGAAGAAGCAAAGGCAAAAAAACTTGAAGCAAAAAAAGAGGAACTGAAAAATGGTAAAAGCAAGCAGTGAAGAAATCAAAGCATATCTTGAGATGAAGGAAGCCGCAAAAATCTACGGAGAACCGCTGACCGTAAACGGCGTTCCCTGGAAAAAATACGCGGCCGAAATGGAAATCGCGCTGAAAAAAAGAGGGCGGGACTAACCTATTTTACCGGTCCTGTGTTTTTCTGCTATAACACTCGGAAATCTCATCAGACTATTTTTTGTCACCGTATACGTGCCAGTGTGTGTACAAAAAAATCAGGCGTGACAAATCGTCACTATAATTCATCCAATAGACTAATATGTACTCACGTCTAATATTACACAAATTATACCGGAGGGAAAAAGATGCTTTACGAATACCAGTATGATATTGCAGCAGCATTGGCAACAGCAGTTATCCTTGCTCTTTTCCTCATCCGCCATAACTATAAAAGTACATCAAGCAACATCTTCCTTCTGATTCTTATCTTCAACCTGATAGCAGCAGTTGCTGATATATTTGCAAACTACACCATTTCATATCCGGCGGTTTTCGGCGAACAAATCGATATGGCTGCAAGTATTGTCTATATTCTTTTCTATAATTTTGAGTTAATCCTCTTCCTGCTCTTCGTCAATTCTGTTCTGGGAGTGCCTAAACTCAAAAAACCGGTGGGTATCGCATGCGCCATATTCGCCATATTTGAAGGACTTACGCTTGCCACAACGCCTTTAACTCACTGGGTAATTTACTTTGACGGGTTGCTGACCTACTGTCACGGTCCGTTAATGGTGATGTTTTATGTCATTGCCTTTGCTGGACTCATCGGTTCTGTTGTGCTAATTCAGATTTACCGCAAGCGCTTAAGCAGTTATCAGGTGCTTTCGCTGTATATTTTCCTCTTGGGTATGGTTGTCTGCATCATCTTCCAGAAGTTCTATCCGCAGTATGTTATCGGAAACCTTGCAATTGCGCTTCTGCTGGTCTTCATTTATGTGGTGTTCGAAAATCCGGGCTATTATACCTATCGCGACACCCAGTGTATGAATACGCAGGCATTTGCCGGGATTATGCAGTATTACAAAAACAAGAAAATCCCCTTTGCCATGGTCGGATTTGAACTTACCGAGTATGACAGCGTACTGCGTACCCAGGGTCATCAGAAAGCAGGGGATTTAACGCGGTCAGTTGCCCAGCAGCTCTTTACTCTGTACCGCAAGCAGGCATACTGCATTAGCGAAACCGTCTTTGTTGTCCTGATTAAAAACGGAACAGATGAACAGACACTTGAGGTGGAGGAACGGCTGTATTCCGAAATCAAGCCAAGGATATTTATCTGCAGAACGAATTCGGCAGATATTCCGGAGCCGTATGAAAACTCCCGTTCTGTTATCTTTGCAATGCTTGAGGGTCGTTCAAAAACGCTTACTGCCGGGCAGATTAAAGCAGGCATTATTGACCGGCGCAACCGTATTATGGAAATCGAGAATTATCTTGAACGCCTGATAGAAGAGGATGCATTTGAGGTCTACTACCAGCCGATTTTAGATGTAAAGGAAAACCGGTTCAGAAGTGCGGAGGCTCTGGTTCGTCTGCCGTTTGACGGCCCCATCCGTTCCGGTCCGGATGAGTTCATTCCGATTGCGGAAAGCAATGGTCAGATTGTCAAAATAGGGGAAATCATTCTTAAGAAAATCTGTCAGTTCACCGCAACTGAGGAGTTTAAGAGTCTCGGGGTGGATTATGTTGAAATCAATCTCTCGCCTGCACAGTGTGCCCAGTATGGCATGGGTGAGCAGCTTCTGTCCATTATTAAGAAGTACGGCGGCGATACGAACGGTATCAACTTTGAGATTACGGAGACTGCAGAAATTTCCGGTGGAGGTCTTGCCGAAAGCATGCAGCTGTTAAGTCAGCACGGTATTTCGTTTTCGATTGATGATTTCGGTTCCGGATTTGCCTCTGCTGAGTACCTTTACTCTCTGCCGATTTCAATTGTCAAGGTAGACAAGATGATTTTATGGCATGCTATGGATGATGCAAATGCTATGAAAGTTTTGACAAGCACGATGCATATGGTTAAGGAACTTGGCAAGGAAATTGTTGTGGAGGGTGTTGAAAATGAGGATATGGCACGTGTTGTGCGTGAAAACGGCGGTGATTTCATGCAGGGGTATCTGTATTCAAAGCCGCTTTCACAGAGTGATTATTTGAAGTTCTTACGGGAACATAAAAACGGGTAATTTTTTCAAACCGTTACCGCAAAACAGCAGCAGGGGTCACCGTTTGAAATACATCTGACTTCCTGCACCAGCACTTCTTTTCCATAAAACGCAGACAGCAGTGCGGTTAAAATGCCTACGGAAATGATGCAGCTGGACTTTACTTCTTTGGGCATCAGAGCACATTCATAACAGTTGTAGACGTCGATTTTCAGCGGCTCAAGCGATGCGGTCTTCATGTTTCCGAACTGATACCGTTCCCAGAATTCTGCGATATTGGCAAGCGTTTTTTCAAGCGTGTCTGCAACAACATAGGATGCGACCGCTTCACCTAAAATCATTCCACCCCGCCGAAGAACCGGGTTAATCTGAATACCTGCTTCGGCAAGTGCGATTTTAATAATATGCGGCAGAATATCACGGTAATCCACTTTATCTGATTTGGTGTGCATCTGCCGGATGAGTTCACGAAATTCCGAAGCCCCGGAATAGGTTGCCGGAACCATATCACCTAAAAATACTGCATGCAGGATGTAATTTTTGCGCCGTGCGTCGTCAGGTGCCGGGACTTCAAGAACAAGACCTGCTTCCACAAGACTTGAAAGATATCCTGAAACAGTGGATTTGGAAAGTTTCGTTACTTCTAAAATTCGTGCAAAAGAGGTTTCGCCTTCGCGGGCAAGCAGCTGCAGTATTTCATTGCGGACCGGGCTTCTGACGGTGGTTACTTCTCCATCGTTGGAGTAAATTCGCAATGGTTGTCTGCTGTCCGCTTCGGGCATACTTATTTATTAATTTTGTTACTCAAATATATCAAGATTCGTGAACCGGCATTATTCATCCCGGTAGGGAATCTCAATCGTAGTCAGGTCGTTTGGAGCGATAATATCACCTGAAAAGGTCTCTTTTGCGTCTTTGATGTGGTTTGCGCTTGCAGTATAGCGTGAGCTTAAGTGTACGAGCGCAAGTTGTTTGGGCTGCACGGCTGAGGCTACTTCGCCCGCTTCGCGTGCGGTGGAATGCCAGACTTCTTTTGCACGTTCGGAGCCTTCTTCTTCATCAAAGGTTGCTTCATGAATAAGGAGGTCTGCGCCGCTTAATATGTCGTTTCGGTTGCGTACAGGGCGCGTATCTCCGGTGTAAATGATTTTGCGTCCTGGTCTTCGTGCGCCCATTACCATATCAGGCGTGATTTCGACTTCGGCGCCGTCGCGGATGATTTTCACGCATTCCCCGCGCTGCAGGCGGCCGAAAAGCGGTCCGGGCTTTACTCCGAGCGCGATTGCTCCCTCGCGGTCAAATCTGCCCGGGCGCATATCTTCTTCAAGGATGTAGCCAAGGCTTTCGATGCCGTGATAGGTTTTGAATGCAACAACTGTGTATCCGTCGAAAAAGACCGGGTCGCCGTCGGAAAGTTCAACGGCCGTAAGCGGGAACGGGATTTTCTGCGTAAGCATGCGGCAGATGTCAACGAATTTCGTTACGCCGCGGGGGCCGTAAATCGTCAGCGGTTCGGTGCGGCCGTTGAACGACATGGTTTCAATCAGACCGAAAATGCCTAAATCATGGTCTGCATGGAAATGCGTGACAAAAATGGCGTTTACGGTAAATCCGGTCTTAAGCCGCATCATCTGCTGCTGGGCGCCTTCGCCGCAGTCAAATAAGAGGCAGTCTGCGCCGCGGCGGATCATGATGCAGGAGGGGTTTTTATTCGGTGTCGGAAGCGCTCCTGCGGTTCCGAGAAAATGGACAAACAGGGTTTCGCCGCTCATCTAAACCACTCTCTCAGGAAATCAAGGCTGATTTTGCCTTCCTGGGGATTGCGGCCTTCGACAACGATGATTTTACCCTTGTAATTTTTCACCAGCTGCGGCATGATTTTGTCCCACTTGATAGACCCGCGTCCGAGCGGAAAATGGTCGTCATGACTTCCGTTGTTGTCGTGAATGTGCATGTGATATGCCTTCGGAAGGACGATTTTCAGGAAATCCGGCAGGTTTTTGTTGGTATTTGCATGTCCTACGTCAAAGACCATTTTCATTCCCTCGACTCCGTCTGTAAATCCGTCTAATTCATACGGGTCGCGGCAGAAGAAATCGTCCAGTGCAGGCATGTTTTCAAGACAGGCAGTCACGCCCGCATCTTTTGCACATGCGCCGAGACGAACGCAGGCATTTTTGTGCGCAGTCCATGCGGGTGCAGGGTCATAGCGAGAAACAGGCGACAAATAACCCGGGTGAAGCACTACGGTGTCGGTAAATTCCGCTGCTGCTTTGATGCAGAGTTCAAACTGATGTACCGTTTCTTCCCAGATGCGCACGTTTATTGAAGCCGGGTTCAAATCACTGAACGGAGCGTGAACGGTGACCGGAATGTCGTTTTTCTCTATCGTCTTGCGGACGCTTTCAAGGGTCTTTGGCATGTCAAGCCGGTAGTTTCCGTCGGCTGAAATTTCCCAGCCGTCAAATCCCGCCTCAGGTATTTCGTCCACCCATTTTGGGTCTTCCCAGACTTTGCTTGAGGAGGCGAAGTAGAATTTCATGCGGCACCGCCGAAAAAGGCGCATACCTTTTCTTCAAAGGATTCGCGTGTGGATTCGTTGACAATTTTTGCATCAGCCATGTCTATTGCGCGGGCAAGACCAAAGGATTCTTCGCGTTCGTCGCGTGCGCGAAGAGTATCAGGAGTTTTTGTATCGTCAGAGCGCCCGCGTGTCTGCATGCGCGACAATCGCGTCTCAAAACAGGCATCAATATGGAGGAGAGTAAAGTCGCAGAATACGGATTTGAAATATTTTACCTCGGCATCGCCGCGGATTCCGTCTATTATTACTGCTGCAGCCTGTATTTTATCTATTTCGCGGGCGGTTAATATGGCTACGGCGTCCATACCGAGTTCAGCCCGCAGTGCGCGCGCCTGTTTTCCGATATTTTCATCCGTCAGTTCAAGCCCAGATTTTCGAACGGCGCGCCGTATCATATCGCCCATTACGACTACCGGAACGCCGTTTTTTTCCGCAATTGCCGAGACTTCGCCTTTTCCGCTTGCGGGATAGCCTACAATACCTATGACTTTCATTTTCGGTTCAGCATCATTTTTGCTTCTGCAGCGGTTCTGACGCATTCCATCAGCGTTAAACAGACGCCTGCATCGGATTCTTTGTGTGCGCGTTCGCAGAACTCGGATATGAGCGCATCAAGGGTGCATGCAAGTTCGGTCTGTGCTGCTTGGTCTGCCGTGGATTCTTTTGCATATTCCGGAACGATAACACGGATATTTTCTGATGCGGGCACTGCCTTTGGTGCAGATGCGGCTTTTTCTGCTGCTGCTTCATTTTCCGCGCAGACGACGCAGAGTTTCTTTCCCTTTACCTCAAAAAGCGGAGCACCGCACTTTTTACAGGTTTCAGACAGCATTTTTGCGCCGTTTAGGAGATACTCTGCCATTATTTCATCGGGTTTTCGTGACATATCTGTACTGTACTTATTAATTGGTCGTAGAAGTATATATTTTTCAAAGTATGAATGGGTAGCATTTATGTAAATTCAAAACAAATCTACTATCACATTTTGGGGAAGGGAATACATTATGGCAAGTCCGGAAGAAATGATTAAGCAGTGTATCTATATGCTGCAGGTGTTAAACGAAGACAGTACAATTCCAAGAAATATCCGCCGTGCGGCAGACGAAACGGTAAAAATCCTTACCGATGAAAAGAAATCCATCAGTCTGCGTGCAGCATCCGCCTTATCCCGCATTGATGAGGTAAGTAATGATTCCAATATGCCGATGCATGCACGGACAAAAATCTGGGAGATTGTCTCAGCACTTGAGGCAATCCCGCTCAACTAAAATCCTGCTCAACTAATAATCCTGTTTTTTTTTATTTTTTAGAATTATATGTGCAGACGTAAGTCTGTAAAAAAAGAGAGTTTATTTTCTTCTCAGGAAAAGTGCAGCAGCACCTAAAAGACCTGCTGCAATACCGAATACCGGAACCGGACTTGCTGCCTGTTTTCCTGAATCGTTAAAGATGGTGACATAGCCGCATGCGCCTTTTCCGTCACCGCGGTTTATACATCCTCCAAGAATGACATTGCCTTTGTTGTCGGATTCAACCGAATAATAACATCCTACGCTTTCGTCCTCATAGTTTTCACGGTAAACAAGACCGTCTGCTGTTACAAAGTAGCAGTATGCCGTCGAAAGCGCGTATCCGGCAATTACATACTGCCCATCAATTTCTGCAACGCCGTATGGAATCGCTCCTTTCAAATCTTTCTGCCAGGTAACTTTGCCTGATTTGTTGATTTTTGCGCCCCAAATCTGACCGTACATTTCCAGATTGTCACTGGAAAAAGGAGTCTGGGTTCCGACTACATAGTATCCTCCGTCAGAGGTTTTACAGAAGTTGTATGCGGCAGCTCCGTATCCCCCTTGATACATTGAGGCGTTTTCTTCATCGCAGTTGTCACGGATGGTTGTTTCAAAGACAATCTTTCCACCTTCCTGCATTTTCATAATCCATGCGGAACTGCCTTTGGTTCTTGGTGTGGAATGTGTTCCGCCGACCATAACCCATGTGTCTCCATCGCCCTGAATAGCCATAACCGGTTTGTTTTCGAGTTTCATTTCATCGTTTGCCGGGTTTCCGTTTGCAAAGGAATAACCCTGAATTATTCCGGTATCGGTTCCGGCAAGCCATCCGGCGGTTTTTACAACGGAACCGGATACTGCAACGCCTTTAATTCCGAAGGATGTGTCATATATCGGGGTTTCCCAGACAATGCCGCATTTTGCATCCATACGGTAAAGGGTTGCATCTTTAGTTCCTGAAACGGCAAGAACAACGCATCCTCCGTCGTCAGTTGTGACAAGACCTGCTGTTTTGGTGCCTTTAATCTCAGTCTGTGACTGTACTTTGAAATTTGCATCGGTTTTCAGAACTGCCAGTTTGTCGTCAATGACTGCAGCAATAAAATATCCGCCGTCTGCAGGGACGACCGAGTAAAACAGGGTGTTTGTCCCGAGATTAATCTGTTCGTCAGCTGTCTGTGTAATAGCCGCACATGCAGTTCCTGTTAAAAGAACTGCGGCAAAACACAGTACAAGAATTGTTCCGAGATTTTTGAACATATATAGTATATTTTCCGTTCTTCTTAGTATCCTTTGTGTTTGCAGACGGTGAGTCTGCTATGACAGCACACAACATGAATAAACAGGTTAAAGAAAAAGAAAAAATTTAGAGTTTGACGAGTTTTACGTCGTCTGCTTTGATGGTCTTGCGGCCTGCGTGGTTTGCAAGTGCAAGGGATTCCTTTGCAATCTTTGCAATGTATGCTTCTGCTGCTGCAAGAATTGCTTCTGCTGCATCATCGCCGACTCTCTCTGCGCCTGCTTTCTTAACGATACGGACAACTGCTGCCTTCGGGAGTTCGGTCTCAACTGCTGCGACTTTCTTTGCTGCAACAGCTTTCTTTGCTACAGGTTTCTTTGCTGCAACAACTTTCTTTGCTGCAACAGCTTTCTTTGCTACGGGTTTCTTTGCCATTTTTTCTGGAACTCCATTAAATGGATAATTGTATATTTACTTTCCGGTATTATTAATACTTTCGCTAATCAGGGTTTTTTTGTCTTTTTTCAGCGTCGATATCTTCTTAATTTCTGACGGACAAGACATATTCATGAATTATCGGAACTGCGGACGATGCGGTTTTTCTGTATCGGAAATAGGGCTTGGTTGTGAAGGTTTTTCGGGAAAAAATCAGGAATATATTAAAAATTTAATTAATATTGCAGGTGCATCAGGAATTAATTTCATTGATTTGTTTACGCCGGACCCGAATGTCCGTTCTGCAGTCGGGCGAGCACTTGAAGGAAAACGCGCGGATTTTATTATCCAGGGACATCTCTGTACTTTTTTTGAAAACGGCGAATATACAAAAACCCGGTCAATAACGCATACAAAAGAGGCGTTTGAGGATTTGCTTTCGCGTCTGGGCACGGATTATATTGACATCGGTATGATTCATTATGTAGATGCAGCAGATGAGTATAATGAGGTATTCTGCGGTGAAATATGGGATTATGTCTGCGAATTGAAAGATTCGGGAAAAATCCGTCATATCGGTATGAGTTCGCATAATGCAGGTGTAGCGCTTCGCGCAGTGCGCGAGAATAAAATCGATGTGCTGATGTTTTCGATTAATCCGGCATATGAACTTGAGAATGCAGACACGGATATTTATGCGCAGATTGATTTTGCGGATTTTGCGCGTGATTTTGTCTCTCCTGATTCAAGTCGTGCGGAATTATATGCCGCATGTGAGGCATCAGGCGTTGCCATTTCAGTAATGAAGGCTTTTGCCGGCGGGCGGCTTTTATCTGCAGAAACATCTCCATTTGGTTCGGCACTTACGCCGGTTCAGTGTATATCATATGCTCTTTCCCGCCCGGGTGTGTGTTCGGTGATCTGCGGCTGTGCAACGCCCGAGGAACTTGAGGAAGACTGCGCATACTGCACGGCAGCACCGAAAGAGCGCGATTATTCGGGTATTTTTGCGGATTTTTCAAAACTGAAGGCAAACGGTGTGTGTATGTACTGCGGACACTGCGCGCCGTGTACTTCGCATATTGATATTGCAGCGGTATCAAAACTGCTGGATCTGGCGTTTATGTATGATGATATTCCCGCATCGCTGGAAAATCATTATGCGGGGCTAAAGTATCATGCTGTGGACTGTGTTGAGTGCGGTCAGTGCGAAGCGCGCTGTCCGTTCGGGGTCGGCATTCGTGAAATGATGAAACGGGCGCAGCGGATGTTTGGAAGATAGACAAAAAAGGTTATTCTATTGAAACAACAGAAAATCCGGCGTTTTCTATTGCCTCATAAAATGTGTCGTCAGCAACATCTTTTGCAAGAGACACAACCGCATTGTTTTTCTCAAGGCTGACTTCAACACATGTTACGCCGTCAATTCCAGAAAGCGCCTTTTCTACTGACATTTTGCAGTGATTGCACATCATGCCCTCTATTGAAATTGTTTTCTGCATATTCATTAATTGTGTTTTCTCCTCTATAATATTCTTCTTTTCCGGCGTAAAGTGCCGCAGGCGGAGTGCGTTTGTGACTACACATACTGAGGAAAGACTCATGGCAAGTGCGGCAATACCGGGTGAAAGAGTAATGCCGAACGGCACAAATAAAACACCGGCCGCTAGCGGAATGCAGATTGAATTGTAAATCAGCGCCCAGAATAAGTTTTGTTTGATGTTGCGCATGGTCGCGCGCGACAGGCGGACTGCAGTTGCAACATCTGCGGGGTCGTCTTTAACCAGGACAATATCTGCAGATTCAATGGCAATATCAGATCCTGCGCCGATTGCGACCCCGACATCCGCACGTGCAAGAGATGGCGCGTCGTTTATGCCGTCGCCTGCCATAAGAACGCGGCCGGATTTCTGCAGTTCGCGTAAGGCTGTTTCTTTATCTGCCGGAAACAGCCCGGCTTTCCAGGAATCAATACCGGCGGCAGAGGCTGCAGCTTCTGCTGCTGCACTGCTGTCGCCGGTAAGCATTACTGTTTTTATTCCAAGGTTTTTCAGAGATGTAACCGCATCACGCGCTGTACTGCGTAACTGGTCTTCGACACAGATTACGCCGAATGCTTTTCCGTCTTTGGCGAAATAAACCGGTGCTGTTCCTTTTGGAACCGTTCTGAATGTGCCTTCAATTTTGTTTTCCTCCATGAATGCAAGATTTCCGCCAATATATTCAACATCTTCGATTACAGCTTTTACTCCGCGGCCGGGAATATTTTCAAACCGCTCGCCGGCGGTTTTGCTGACGCCTTTTTCCTCTGCATAGGAAATTATTGCCTTGGATAACGGGTGTTCCGAGTTGTATTCAAGGGCATAGACTTTTTCTAAAAACTCCGCCTCGCGCACGCCGCGCAGACAGACTTTGGTGACTTTCGGTTTTCCTGTGGTGAGCGTTCCGGTCTTATCAAAAACCACCGTGCTCACCGTGCCTGCGGTTTCAAGCGCTTCTGCGGATTTAATCAGGATTCCAAACGATGCGGCGCATCCGGTTCCGACCATTATGGCGACCGGTGTTGCAAGACCGAGGGCACAGGGGCATGAGATTACCAGAACGGATATAGCAAGTTTCAGTGCAAAGGAAAATTCCGCGCCGCAGGCAAGCCAGATTCCGCATGTCAGAAGCGCAATACCTATTACAGCCGGTACAAAAAATGCGCTGACTTTGTCTGCGATTCGTGCAATCGGCGCTTTTGATGAAGCAGCTTCCGAAACCAGCGCGGCAATCTGCGCAAGTGTTGTATTTTCGCCGGTTTTTTCGGCGCGGAACCGGATTGAGCCCGTTTCGAGAATAGTGCCTGCAAACACTTTTGCATCACAGGTTTTCGGTGCAGGCAGGCTTTCACCGGTCAGTGCTGATTCGTTTACCGCGCCGTATCCTTCGAAAACAGTCCCATCGACAGGAATCAGACCACCCGGACGAACGAGTACAATGTCGCCCGGGATAATTTCAGATACCGGTACAGTATGTTCTGTACCGTCACGGATTATTGTTCCCGTTTTCGGCGCAAGGTCCAGGAGGCGGGTGATTGCCTGCGTTGTTTTTCCTTTTGATTTTGTTTCAAGATATTTGCCTACGGTAATCAGCGTTAAAATCATTGCGGCCGACTTGAAATAGAGATTGTGTGATAATGCGGCTGCGTCCTGTGGATTTAGGAAAATTTCAGCAGTTATCCAGATTCCGTAAATAACCGATGCGGCCGCACCGAGTGCAACAAGTGAGTCCATATTCGGCCGCATTCTGAATAATGCAGGAAAGCCCTTTGCAAAAAATTTACGGTTGATAATAAGTACCGGAACCGTCAGTGCAAATTCAACCGATGCAAAAAGCCAGGGCGGGATATCTGACAGCGGCCAGGAAAACATGCGGGAAAGCGAAAGATACAGAATAGGAATAAGAATAATGACCGAAGATACAAGCCGCCTGAGCATCTCGGCTTCATCTTTCGATACTGCGTTTTTATCCGAGGATATGCCGTATCCTGCGTTTTTTACCGCATCGGCAATGATTTCGTCGGATACATCTCCTTCAACGGTGAGAGTATTGGTAAGAAGATTTACCTGTGCCGATTTTACGCCGTCGATTTTTCTGACCGCTTTTTCCACATTAAGCGAGCAGACCTGACAGGACATGCCCGTAACGGTGTATGATTTTTTCATGCGGATTTACGGATGAATTCTACAATTTCATCAATCATCGCACCCGGTCGTTCGATTTTACGGTCTGCAAGATTGACTACCGTACTGGGCGTTCCGCCGCATTTTCCGCCGTCTAGCAGATAATCGTGCGGAACATTAACCATATTTGCAGTAACCGGTGATACTTCACCGGAAAGATTAGCAGATGTGGATGTAATCGGCGAATCAAAGGCGGAAATCAGTTCAAGTGCAAGCGTGTGGTCAGGATATCTGATGCCGATTGTGCCCGTGCCTCCGGATAAATCAGCCGGGAGGATGTTTTTCACCGGTAAAACGACCGTAACCGGTCCGGGAAGGAATTTGTCAATGAACCGCTCTGCAAATTCGTCAACATGCGCAATCGCAAAAATCATATCTATATCGGAAACTGCAACAGATATGGGCTTTCCCGGTTCCCTCGATTTTGCTTCATAGACTTTTATTACGGCTGTTTCGGACAGAGCATCCGCACCAAGCCCGTAAACGGTTTCCGTCGGATAAACCACGAGGCCGTCGCGGGAGAGGATTTTTACTGCTTTTTCGATTCTGTTTTCTTCTGCCGGTTTTGTTTCAAGCATTAGTATTTCTTTCCTTTTACTCTGTTTATATCAAAAACGCCGATGGTACTTACATGCATTACAGCCATGACACCTGCCTGAATCGGATCGGTTACGATTAAATCCGCTGCAGATGCTGCGGTGCCGACCATATTGAGGCAGATTACCGGAATTCCTGCAGCCTGGACTTTTTTAATGGACTGTGTAATTTCGCCGCCCATTAATGAGCCTGCAAGAACGAGAATTGCCGCACGCGGCAGTGATAAGACGGCTTCCACCGCGTTTGCAAGGTTTGCTTCGCCGACGAGCGGAATGGTATCGACCGAGATACGCTCGCCTCTGATATTATGCCGGTCAGCTTCATTTACCGCACCCATTGCGACCTGCGCAACCTGGGCACCTCCTCCTATTACAATAACACGCTTGCCGAAAATCTCACCTGATGTGTTGTGGACGGCAGCCGTGCGGATTCCGGAAATCTTTCCGATTTTTTCCGCAAGGATGTTTATGTCGCCTGCATAGTCGAGTTCCAGATCAATTCCTGCAATATCTGCACCGGGCTGGCAGGACTGCTGGATTAAAGTGATATTTGCATTGTTTTCCGCACAGAGCGCACCGATATCTCTGAGTATTCCCGCTCTGTTTTCAGTAATTAACCGTACGGCATGATTTGACGTCATAAAAATGCGATAACCGGGGATCGAACCCGGATTTTAAGCTTGGGAAGCTCACGTCCTGCCATTGGACGATTACCGCTCATAATTATATTGGTTTTCGATGGTATTAGAGTTGACTAATCAGTACCGCTTGTTTCTTTGAGTGCATAGCGTCCGTCTTCTCTTACGATGTAGCCCTGATTCATAAGGGAGCGAAGTGACGCGGTTACCTCTGGTAGAGAACTGCTTGAAATATCGGCAAGTTCAATGGGTGTCAGAGGTGTGTGTACCAGTGCAAGTAAAATCTCGGTTTCGACTTTGTTCTGGAAAACCGAGCGGCCTGCGGTCATGACCTGATTCATTGTCCGGTCGATGTCTGATTCTATCGCCTCAAGGCTTTCAATCATCCGTTCCCGGGCGTTTAAGAGTTTTTTGAGCATCAGGATTTTGTCGGCAAGCGGCAGACTTTCTTTCTCATCTTCAATTCTGTGAAGAGGTTCTGCTTTCGGCTCGGTTGGCTGCACCGAGATGGTGAAATCCTGCACTAAATAATAGTATTTCCGGCGTTTGTCGTCCAGATATGAGGAAACAACGTCTTCTTTCTGCATGAGGTTCAAGTGCTCGTTGACCGCCTTTGGGTTAATGGAGAGCACCTCAGATATTTCAGTAACAAAGCACGGTTTTTCGCGGAGCAATTCCACAATCCGGCGTCTGTTTCTGTTTCCGAGAATGTCCAGCAGCTGAGAGAGGTTTTCCTGATTAAACATTTTTAATATTTACATAATGTAAGTGGTAAAATAATAAAAGAGTTGTGGTTGGTTGTGTGTAATTAATGAATAATTTCACAAAATTCCTTGTTCAATCAGCCGTTGCAGTTCTTCAAGTTCCTCACGTGTATTAATATTGAAAGCAAGTCCCGGTTCGTCCAATAATAGTGCAAGTTCGGTTTGTTCGTCTTCCACGCGGGAACCGAGGAAGATATTCAGAGCGCATGGGGTTGCAGGGACTCCGTCAATCTTCTGTATATAACGCGGTTTTGTACTGTATTTATCACAGAGGGAAACCGGAACCCAGGTAGAGCAGGCTTCGTTGCCTGATGCGGTGTATGCTTCAAGGACTTTTGTGATAATGGTGCTGGTAAGGCATGGAATGTCGCAGGCAGCAGTAAAGAGCGGTCCTTCTTCGCCTGACATTATGACTGCTTCTCGTAAATCGTCAAGATATCCGGCGCCTGCTGTATCAATAAAGTCAATGCTGTTTGCCCTGCACCAGTTTTTCGTAAACGGCGTTTTATGTGATGTGACAAGTATCGGTTCAATTCCCGCTTCTTGAAATGCCTCTATTACATGTGCAGCCATCGCTTTTCCGTTAACTGGAACAAGACCTTTTTCACCGAGTTTCAGGCGGGAGCCTTCACCTCCTGCAAGAATTAATGCAAGCATCAGACGCCCTCTGCAGATTGCGTATAATTTTTGCGCGCGCCGCTGTTTACCGGTTTATTTGAACTGAAGGCGCCGGTTTTTATGGAATTGCTGCATATCGGGGCACCTGTGCGGACGGAAATGAGCACCCGGTTTTCCGCGCTTTTTTGCAGGGTAAAAGATTTTGCGCTTGTCTGACGTATTAGGTCTTTTTTCCCGTATTGTGCCTTCATTTGACTTTTCGACCGCATTTTATTACCTTACTGATTTGATTTCATCGCATAAATATCCTTTAGATTTTTGGGGTTGTGTATTGTTTTTTTCTCCTGATTTTGCGGCAGGTTGAGATACATTTATATACCTACACATCTAAGTATATTCTGTCCAAAACTGGATGTCCGCCTAACGTCTAACATGTGTCAGACATTTGTCAGACAAATGGCAGACACATGTCAGAATGGAGATAACATGGATCGTATAACAATTCGATTACCTCAGCAGCAGATTGATTTGCTTGAGAAATTTGTTGAGACCGGAGAATTCCCGACAGTTTCCGAAGCCGTCCGCTACGCGGTCAGAGATTTTCTGTCAACCAGAAGCGACAGAGTAATCCGCGAAAATGATTCCATATCAGCATTCGACTTAAAAGTCTAAAAAGAACAAAACATTGGGGTGTTTACAAAATGCAGAGTATCATTAATGAGGCACTGAAGAACTCAGAGCTCGAAAAAGGAATGCAGAAGACTTCCATCGTTGATGACGATGACATGCTCGGACAGCCGCGCATTGTCATCATCGGATGCGGCGGTGCAGGAAACAACACTATCAACAGACTGCACAACATGAAAGTTGCAGGTTCTGAAACGATTGCAATCAACACCGATAAGCAGCACCTTGACATGATTCAGGCTGACAAGCGTGTCTTAATCGGCAAGTCCTTAACCCGCGGTCTTGGTGCAGGAGGTTTCCCTGACGTAGGTCGCAGAGCAGCAGAAATGGCCCGCCCGACTTTAGAGGAAATCCTCAAAGACGCAGACCTTGTCTTCGTCACTGCAGGTATGGGCGGCGGAACCGGTACCGGTTCTGCACCGGTTGTTGCCCAGATTGCAAAAGAGCACGGCGCAATTGTTGTTGCAATGGTTTCTTATCCGTTCCAGGTAGAAAGAGCCAGAATGCTCAAAGCAGAAGAAGGTCTTGAGGCAATGCGCCAGGCAGCTGACTCTGTTATTGTTCTCGACAACAACAGACTGAAGAACTTCGTTCCGAACCTCCCGCTCGGACAGGCATTCTCTGTCATGGACCAGATTATTGCAGAAACCGTCAAAGGTATTTCCGAGACCATTACCGAGCCGTCCTTAATCAACATCGACTATGCAGATGTCCGTGCAATCATGAGCAAGGGCGGTCTTGCAGTTATGCTCGTAGGTGAGTCCAAGCAGCAGAACAAGGCTGAATCTGTCATCCGCGACTGTCTTGCACACCCGCTTCTTGACATTGACTTCAGAGGAGCAACCGGCGGTCTGATTCACATCACCGGCGGTAACGACCTGACTTTGCACGATGCAGAAGAGATTGCCCAGCAGCTCACCTACGAACTTGACCCGCACGCAGATGTTATCTGGGGTGCACGTGTAAGAAAGGACTTTGAAGGCAAGGTCTCTGTCATGGCAATCATGACCGGTATCCAGGCTCCGCAGGTCTTAGGCGGTCACTCAGTCGGTGGAACCAACGCAGCAGTCGGTTACCAGCCGCAGGTTGAGGACGCATTCAGCGTCAACCGCCCGAGCCGTGTTGAAGTCCCGCGCTCCCAGTCCTCTGCATCCTCTGCATCCTCTGCACCTTCAGCAACTGCACGCAGCGGCGGATCATTTGACTGGATTATGTAACCGGACCAGATACACCAACCTACCAGGAAAGTACAAAGTAGTTCATCGTCATACACCACGGATAAATACCAATAATCAATAGCACCAGTTTTACTGTTGAGGGAGGGAAGGGCGAATGTCATCAAGACATTAACCCCATAGCCCTTCCCTCTTCAGCAGGTTTTTCTTGAATTGTTGAAAAAAGAGTTTTTGAGATAATAGATTATCCGCGAACCGTTTTAATCAGTTCACCAAGTACCGGTTCAAAAATAACGCCGTACCAGTGTTTTTCATCAAATATTGTCTCTTTTATGCATCTTACAGTAAAATCAGCCGCAATTATTGCAGCTTCAAATGTAGTTTTACCGTTCATCAGCGCACCGACAAAGGACGATGCATACACATCGCCCGTTCCATGACAGTCCATTGAATATTTTATGTGGCTGTAATACTGCTTCTTTCCGTTTTCAACGACTAAAACACCCGTCATGCCCTTTTTGTAACTGACACCGGTCAGGACAATCGTTTTCGCACCGGATTTCTGCAGCGCAGCAACTAGTCTGTCAATGTATGCCTCGTCATATGTTTCCTTATATTCAATTCCTGTAAGGAAACATGCTTCGGTAATATTGGGGACAATGATATCTGAGACAGATATTAAATCTTTCATTGCATTTACATACACGTCGTCAAATGCCGGATAAAGCATACCATTGTCCGCCATTGCCGGATCCACAATGCGAAGACCGCCTGCATCAACCATATCTTCAAAAATGGTCTTGACATGTTCAACCTGCCGCGGGCTGCCTAAATATCCGGTGTATACAGCTCCGAAACTGATTTTTTCTGCTTTCCAATGGTTAATGATTGCAGGGAAATCATCAGTTAAGTCCCGGCAGGTAAATCCGGTAAAACCTGATGTATGGGTTGAAAGAACTGCAGAGGGTAAAATTACCGTTTCAAGACCGCATGCGGATAAAATCGGCAGAGCGACAGTCAGCGAGCACTGGCCGAAACATGAAATGTCCTGTATGGTTAAAATTCTTTTATATTCCATAATGAACGCGGAAATATATTGGCAGTTCTGCGGTATAAAATACACTCCTCAGGCATTTTGCCTGCCTCAATCAAAAAGCCTAATGTCTTTGCAGACAAAATGAATAATTATGAGTATGAATACCAGAAACCCCGGAATTGCCAACTTCGGCATCACCGTCATTCAGTCAAGACACTCTGTACGTAAATTCACCGATGATGAGATACCGACGGAGTTTGTAAGAAAAGCTCTTGAATGTGCTGCACGCGCACCGACCGCAAGAAACCACCAGCCGTGGATTTTTGTTACTATCAAAAACAAGGCGACTCTTGCAAAGATTGCAGAACTTGCACCGAACGGAAAATTCATTGAAGGTGCCGCACTTGGCATTCTGGTTTTCAGCGAGGCAGACTGGGAATATGCAGTTGAAGACTGCAGCGCAGCAACTGAAAACCTGATGCTCGCCCTTCATGCATACGGCTACGGCTCCTGCTGGATTGCCGGAAACAACAAACCATATGCTGATGATGTGCGCAAATTAGTAAATGTCCCTGAAACCTACAGACTTATTTCCATCGTTGCAGCAGGAAATGCGGATGTCGGCGGTGTTTCCTTGGCAGAAAAGAAGAACCTTGGCGACCTTGTTTTCGAGGAACTCTACAAATAATTTTTTTAAATGCTGTTCTTTTTTCATCTCTTTGTCGGGCTTTGTGTCGGGTGTCTTCTTGCAGTTTTGTTCAAAAACAAATGGGCAGTTCTCTTTACCGGGCTTGGAGGGGTGATTTGCGATTTACTGGACAAACCGCTCGGTCATATTTTTCTTTCCGGCTCAATCAACGACGGCAGAATATTTTCACATACGCTGCTGTTCTTTTTCATTCTGTTGATGCTCGGCGTCATATTGTGGAAAATCAACCATAAGCGGGTTTTCTTCCTGTGTTTAAGTACCGGAGTTCTCCTTCATCAGCTGGGTGATGAGATGTGGGCAATTCCTCACAACTGGTTCTGGCCGTTGTTCGGTCCGTTTGAGGACTCAACATATAACTGGCCTGCGCTTCCGGACTGGTTCATGGTTGTTGCAGAGATTGCAATTGCTGCTGCCGGCTGTGCGCTTGGTATCTATTGTGCGGCTGTTATCTATAAACTACTGTACAGGAGAGTAAAAAAAGCTGTGTCAGTTATTCTTTCCGCGGCTGCTTTTCTTGCTGCAGCATTCGGATTCCACTATTTTATCCGGCATGTGTTTCTTGAAGGTCCGTGGGCAGATTATTTCGGGACGATGCTTCAGCATGAATTACTGACCGCATCAGAATATATATGCGGTATCGGCTCGGTAATTCTGATTCTTTTGGTAATTGCATTTCCGTTTACCTTTTCAAAAGGTCTGCGGGAAAAAATACTTGGAGCATACGGCATTTTCTGCATTGCAGCAGCAGTCGTCAGTGCAGTACTTCTCCTATTCGGCATTCAGGTTGAAATGGGGTATGGAAATTCTGTTCCTGCGCTGCTTCTTTCATTTGCAGGACTGGTTTTATGCGGCGGCATCTTATTTGGTCTGCGTAAGAAATGTGCTGATGTGCTGGAATAATTTTTTAAAATACCCCTTCGATTTTTCTTCCGCACTTCCTGCATACCCCGCCGTCGCACATCCCCGGCGTTTTACAGACATATCCTGCCCGTATTGCAAGAAGTTGCCGCATTCCGGACAGTATGTTTTTGGATCGGTGGCTCGTGAACTGATTAAAACAGTTTGTGGGTATGTTTTTGGAACTTATTTTTCAGTTGTGAAAACTCAGTGTTTTTTTTTTAGATTTATTCAGTTTGTTCTTTGGTTTCACCCGTTGCAAACACAAATACCTTATTCTTCTACTCCAAATTACATCTATGAAATTATTGCCTATCAACTCCTCTTCCTCTTTTGAAAACATAGTTGCAAACCGCTTTGCTGATATTACTGTTGATAAAATCATCAACGGAGAAAATGGATATGCAGGAATTTTCGGACATATACGCCGTGCAGAAGACCTGGAAAACCTCTGCATGTCACATCCTGGAAATCTTCACCTCATTGAAAAATATGCTGAACTACTAACTTACGTGGCCGAAGCAGCATGGCGTGAGGAAAAATACCAACTCATTGCTGACTGTGTACGGAAAGTGCGCAACCTTCATTCAGCTTATCCCGAAAGTAAAGAACTCAGTTCAATCTTTATCTTTTCTTTAATCTGGGATGCAAAGCGAACCTTCCCTATCTGGAGTGGTGAAGCGTCAGATACACTCTGTAAAGAATATGGAATTGAAGCACCTGATTTTGAAAAGGAGACTTGTTCAGAGAGTATTGATAAAGATGGTGATGTATGCGGTCTGAAAAAATCATGCTGGGTAAACTGTGAATGTTGTGACTTGAACATACTTGAAGATCATCTGAAAATTCTTGCATCCGATGCAAAAACTGCATTAGAACTTTATCCAGAAGAAAAAACTGCACAAATCCTCTATGCTGCCCTCCTGTCAGAGATTATATTTGATTATTACTGGGAACAACGAGCAGACAGTGTTGACGAGATGTCTCCGTGGAATGCAGAGGAAATATATGAGTTGTTAAAAATTCATTACTCTAAATATAAGTTGCCCGCAATTCTTGAAAAACTCATAGAAGGTTCTGTTTACCTGGTTCGTCAGGTTCCTAAAGATGACTTTGATAAGAGGGAGGCAATCAGATGTGAAATAAAGGTCTATCTTTCAGAAATTAAAGAAGAGGAGAAACCGGAACTGTATGGAATGTATTTGAGACTTTGTGCCTCGGAAATTGAAGATTATACTGAGAATGAGCATCTTGATTTCTGCAAGAAAATTATGAAAGAAATTGCTGATCAGTATTCTCAATTTAATGATGAAGAAAATATCAGACTTGCATTTGCTGAATCGTATGCAGGGTATATGCTTAACAGCGGCAATTATACTAAAGAAGAATGTGATGCACTCTACGAGGAAGTTGAAGAGAAGGCATTAGATTATAAATTTTCTCATGCTGATAAAGAAGTGTTTCTTCTTATTTTGTCAAAAATATGGGAAACATATGAGGAAAATGGGTGGGAGCATCCAGAAACGTTCGTTTCTCTTTCAGAACTGCACTTTGATTAATCTGATTTGCGAAAAAAGCCCCTCCTCTTTACAAAAATAAGATGGTGGTGAGTTGAAACGGTATTGAGAGATTGTTCAGACTTAGAAAGTGTCCTTGCGATATTTTTTACCATAGTAACTATTCAGCCCCCCTCTCATTTTTGAAAAAAAGTTGAAAGTGTTTTTACGAATCAGAATTAGTCGCTCCGCTCCCAACACGAATCGCCAGCCTTCGGTCGCCAGCCTTCGGCTTGCTTATCCACTTGGTTACTTCGTTTCCGCGGGGAAAAACACGGAATCTTTCACAAAAATCACGAAAAGAAAAACTATCACGAAATTTACCGAAAAAAACACAAAAAATTTCGTGGGTTTTAGGTAGTTTTCGTGAAAGATTTCGTGTTTTCTGTGTATGAGTGGGTCAGCGCCTGTTTTAGATGAAATGGTATGAACTCAATCAATGGAAGAATTGGTTATACCTTTTCATTGAGCTGCTTAAAGATGATAATCTCATGTTGTTTTTTTTATCAGAGAGGAGCTGAATAGTTACTTACCATAAACGATATAGTTCATCAGAATCTATTAATATATCTAAAAATACAGCATGGGTTTTGATTCTATAATCGGAACAATGATTTCAGATGTTGCTATGAAAGACAAAACGGGCAGTGAATAAGAGCAATATGATGGTCTCCTCCATCATATATTTATTTGGAAAACTATGAAAATACCAGCAGAAGAATTAACCAAGGAAGGAGTAACAAGTTCTGCCGACATTTGCGGATTAGGGCATCAAACTCTTGGCAATAACAAGTTATTTTGGTGTTTTATGGCAGGATATGCCTTTATTGTAGTATTTTTTCTCGTCACTTCTTTAACCTGTAAAATAGTAGACATCAGGATTGATATATATATTGTCGGGACTGTTTTATTGTTCTGGGTATTTATGACAATTCTCTCCTATGCTGGAACATCATATTTATGTGATCAAAAAGGAATTAAGGGTTCCCGGTATGATGAAGAAGATTCTTATCATATTTTCAAAAACTATGGGCGTGTATATCATGTATGGATAACTGTCTGCTCCATTATTGGTATAAGTAGTTCTGTATATATTCTTGTATCCTGCTGGAATTCCCCGGTTATGTTTGGAATTGTTGTAATCTGGAGTCTCATTCTTGTAATCGGCAATATTCTTGCTGCCAAGTACCGGAACAAGACATCTGTGCAGCTTTGGGAAGAACTGGTGGAAAAAGAAATGGCTGCAGAACAGAAGAACACTTAAAACTGTTTACAAAAATACCCCTTCGATTTTTCTTCCGCACTTCCTGCACACCCCGCCTTCGCGCATTCCCGGGGTTTTACAGACATAACCTGCCCGTATTGCAAGAAGTTCGCCGCATTTTGGACAGTATGTTTTTGACCCTTCCGCATGACTGAGATTTCCGACATACGGATAAAACAGTCCTGCCTCTTTTGCGGCGCGGAATGCCGCATCAACCGTACTGAAAGGAGTGCGCGTTCGGTCATTCATTTTATACATCGGGGTAAATGCCGTAAAATGATGCGGTACTGCAGGTCCGAGATTAGTTAATTCCCACTCAAGCATCGCAGAAATTTCGTCAGAAGAATCATTTAATCCCGGAATGAGAAGAGTGACTAGTTCGGTGTGGATACCAAGCCGTTTCGCGCGCACCGCGGTGTCAAGCACCGGCTGCAAATGCGCGCCGCCGCAGACAGAATTGTAAAACTCATCGGAAAACGCCTTCAGGTCTATCCGGATTGCATCAAGGTATGGCGCGATTTTTTCAAGAGGCGCTTTTTCTATATAGCCGTTGGTGATAAGCGCCGTCTTAATATTGTGCGCATTGGCGATCCTGCACACATCATAAACAAACTCATAGGAGACCGTCGGCTCATTGTATGTAAACGAAATGCTCTGCGCTCCGTTGTCAAGTGCGGCGCGGACCGCCTCCTCTGGCTCAATCCGTGGTGCGCGCGGGGCTACATCAATCTGCGACAGCTCGTAATTCTGGCAGTGGCGGCAGGTGAAATTGCAGCCGAAGCTGCTCAAAGAAAATGTCTCTGTTCCCGGAAGAAAATGATACAGCGGCTTTTTTTCGACAGGGTCAAACGCGGCTGCCGTAATTTTACCGTATGTTTTGGAAACAAGCGCGCCTGATACATTTTCACGCACTCTGCAAAAACCGCGCCGACCAGCTGGAATATGACAATTTCGCGCGCATAACCCGCAGATTTCTTTTTCAGAATCGAAGAAATCCGCTAACATGATAAGAAAAAAAGAATATTTTTATTCAGTCTTTTCTTCTGCTGCTGCTTCTGCCTCTTCCTTTGCCTTCGGGCGCGGGAAAGACTCACAGAACTTGACAGCTTTTGCTTCCGGGAAAATTTCGAATGCTTCCTGATTAATCATGTACTGGGTCATGAACCAGTTCTGGTTGTACATTGCAAACATTGCCGGAACTTCGATAGTGACTGCGGTCTTGGTTGCTGCAACCTTCATCTCGCGACCGGTGAAGAGCTTGATGGTTCCTGCAAGTTTTTCGCAGCCGTCTTCAACAACACCTTCAATGGTGAACGTGTACTCGACAGTCTGACCTGCGAGCGGGTGGTTGAAATCAACAATGTAGCGGTTTCCAATCTTGTTTGCAACAAGACCCTTGCGACCCTCGATAGTAACCTCCTCGAAGAGTTCCGGCTTGTGCTGGAATGCCTTTTTGTCGATTGCCTTTACCTCTTCTTTCTTGTGGGGGCCGAATGCCTTTTCCGCCGGAAGGGTAATCTTGTATTCCTTGCCGATTTCCTTTCCTGCGAGTTCATCATCAACGCCCGGAAGAACGTGACCTGCGCCGACTTTTACAATTGCCGGACCGTAGACAGTCTGTTCACGGAAAATGTTTGCTTTCTTTGCAGTTTCTGCATCGGTGGTGTCAAAAGCGACGCCGTTTACAGCACCGGTGTAGTTGAGTTTAATATATGTACCTTTCTCGATAGCCATACGAATTCCTTACTATATGGTATTTCATTACATATCAGTGTTGGGTATTTGCGCCGGAAAATCCGGGTGATGGATGAAGCAATGTTACCTCTGTAGCATCCGGTTTCCGGCATTCTGAGGGCAAGTATTATAACCTCTTAAGACATATAATATAGCGCACTCAGATTAGTGGAGCAGTACAGTATGTACTGCGAGTGTCAAACCTCTGAGAAATCAAAGGACGATGCGGAGTTAATTTAGCAGATGTAGCCAAGCCTGGTATGGCGCAGGTTTGCTAAACCTGTGTCCCAAAAGGACTCGAGGGTTCAAATCCCTCCGTCTGCGCTAAATTTTCGCAAAACAACCGCTTTGCAGTTTTCCTCCCTATGAAAACGCGGGCACACAACTCTCAAATGAGAGGCAGAAAACATGGCAGAAGAGTCAGACTTAAAATATTTTGTGCGGATCATTAACACTGATCTGGACGGTACCCAGCCGGTACAGTTAGCACTTACCGGCATCAAGGGCATTGGCCTCCACGCCGCACTTGTCATCGCACGCCGTGCAGGCGTCGACACCCATGCAACCATGGGTCTCTTAGATGACGCACAGGTAGCAGCAATCGAAAAGGAAGTTGTTGCATACCCGGCAACCGTGCCGAAGTGGATGGTAAACCGCCCGGTAGATGTGTATTCTGGCGAACAGAAACACCTCTACGGCAGCGACCTCTCCCTTGCGAAAGACGACGACATTAACCTTCTCAAGAAGATGCGGTGCTACAGAGGTGTCCGCCATGAGAACGGTCTTAAAGTCCGCGGACAGTGTACGAAATCCACCGGCAGATTCGGTAAGATTGTCGGTGTTTCCAAAAGGAAGGCAGACCACTAAGGTGATTTAAATGGGATACCCGGGAAAGAACACTAAAACGTATTCCTCACCGCAGCGCCGGTTCGAGAAATCGAGAATTGAAACCGAACGTGTCATTGCAATCACCTATGGTCTGAGAAACAAGCGTGAAATCTGGAAAGCAACCGAAGTTCTGAAAAAGCACCGGTCCGGAGCAAGAGAAGTTCTTGCAATGGTCTCTGCAGTCGGTGAAACCGAAAAGACCGTCGCACGCCGCGATGAACTTTTAGGCACTCTTCAGCGCTACGGCATTGTCGGTGCAAACGCTGCAATGGATGACGTCTTATCCTTAAAAGTTGAAGACATCCTCGAGCGCCGCCTGCAGACTGTTGTCTACAGAAAAGGTCTTGCACGCAGCCCGAAACAGGCACGCCAGTTAATCACTCACGGTCACATCGCAATCAATGGAAAACGTGTCAGTGTACCAAGCTACATGGTTCCGGTTGCAGAAGAAGCCGAGATTACCTACTACGCAACCTCCTCCTTTGCAGATGAAGCAAACGGTGAGCGCAAGCGTATCATGAACCAGAGGTCCTAAACATGGCAGAAGCAGCAGAAAAGTGGGGTGTCGCCCACATTTACGCAACCTTCAACAACACCATTATCACTGTCACCGATCTTTCCGGTGCAGAGACCATTTGCAAGTCCACTGGTGGAATGGTTGTCAAGCAGGCAAGAAACGAATCTTCCCCGTACGCAGCAATGCAGATGGCAATTAACATTGCAACTGCAGCAAAAGACAAGGGAATTACCGGCCTCCATATCAGAGTAAAGGGCCCCGGAAACGCACGCCAGCGGAATCCGGGACCGGGAGCACAGGCAGCAATCCGTGCATTATCCCGTGCCGGTATCAAAATTGGAAGAATTGAAGATGTTACCCCCGTTCCGCACGATTCTATTAGAATGAAAGGCGGAAGGAGAGGCAGGAGAGTCTGAATGGATCTTGTATTCAGCAGGCTTGATGACTCTGTAGCACGTTTTACTATTCACGGAGCCACATCTGCTTTCGCAAACGCACTTCGCCGTTCTATGATTGGTGAAGTACCGACCCTCGCAATCGAGGATGTCAAAATCTACGACAACACGAGTGTTATCTTTGATGAAATGCTTGCACACAGACTCGGTCTGATTCCAATTAAGACTGACCTGTCTACCTACAAGCCGAGAGCAGAGTGCGACTGCGGCGGTGCAGGATGTCCTGCATGCCAGGTTACTTTCACGTTAAGTGTTGAAGGTCCGAAAATGGTTACCTCCGGTGACCTTGTTTCAATGGACGAGAAAGCAGTACCGGTTCTTAACAACATCCCGATTATTAAACTCTGGGAAGGCCAGAAGATTGTTCTTGAGGCAACCGCAGAGGTTAACTACGGCAAAGAACACGCCAAGTGGATGCCGACGCTTGCCTGCGGATATTCCGAATATCCGGTTATCAATGTCGCAAAATCCTGCGACGGATGCGGCAAATGTATCGACGAGTGCCCGCGTAATGTTCTTGAAATTGTAAAGAACAAAGTGGCAATCCGTAATGTAAACGGAGAAAGCAAGGAAAAAGACTGTTCCATGTGTAAAATCTGTATGACCGCATGCAGAAACACCGGAAATGAAGAGTCCGCAATTACTATTGAATCCGATCCGACAAAGTTCATCTTTGTTGTCGAATCCGACGGTTCTCTTCCGGTCAAGGAAATCATCGAAAGAGCTCTGCTGCATATTAAATCAGTATCCGCAGACATGATTGAAGCATTACAGGAGGGACTGTAAATGAATAAAACGAACCCGCGCCTCGAATCCTTAATTATGATGCTCAAAAAAGCATCCAGAGACAACGAGGCAAACATCTGGAAGGAAATTGCAGGAAGACTTGAGACTTCCAGCAAGAACCACGCAGAAGTGAACGTCGGTAAAATCAACCGCTACGCAAAAGAGAACGAGATTGTCATTATCCCGGGCAAAGTCTTAGCTGCAGGAACCATCGGTACCGCAGTCAAGGTCGCAGCCTTAAATTTCTCTGACGCAGCACGCGAAAAGATTACTGAAGCAAAAGGAACCTGCATGTCCATCGAGGAACTTGTAGCAGCAAATCCGAAAGGAAGCAAAGTAAAGATTCTGAGGTGAAGAGATATGGTAACAGTTATTAACGCAGAAAATCTTCTCCTTGGAAGATTATCCAGTATTGTTGCAACCCGTGTTCAGGCAGGCGAGGAGATTGCCATTATCAACTCCGAGAAGGCAATTGTTTCCGGTCACCGCGGTATGGTTATTGGTGAATTCCGCACCCGCCGCGTAAGAGGATCTGTCGAAGGCGGTCCGTTCTATCCGAGACGCCCGGACCAGATTGTCAAGCGCACTATCCGCGGCATGCTTCCGTACAAGACCCGGCCGGGAGCAGCAGCTTTCCGCCGTGTCAAAGCATATGTCGGCGTTCCGTATGAATTAAAAGATGCACAGGCAGAAGTCCTTGAGGCAGCACACCGCGACCGGTTATCCTCCGCGCGCTACATTACCCTCGAAGACATCAGCACTACTCTTGGAGCAAAATTCTAAGGTGAGTTAAAATGAATGTTATAAACACCAGTGGAAAAAGAAAGACCGCAATCGCAAGAGCAACCTTCAAGGAAGGCAAGGGACGCGTCAGAATCAACTCTGTACCGTTAGAGGTCTACTCCAACGAAATCATCAGAATGAAGATTTCCGAGGCAATTGCACTCGCTCCGGGAGCAATCGACAATGCTGACATCGAAATTTCCGTACAGGGAGGCGGCGTAATGGGTCAGGCAGAGGCAATCCGCACCGCAATCGGCCGCGGTATCCTTTCCTGGACCAACGACCCGAAGATTAAGGAAGTTTACCTGTCTTATGACAGAACTCTGTTAATCAACGACTCCCGTCAGAAGGAAATGAAGAAGCCGCACTGCCACGGCGCGCGCTGCCGCTTCCAGAAATCCTACCGTTAAGAACAGCAGTTTGAACACATTTGTGAGGTGTTGTGTCAGATTTCTGACACAACGTTTCGCAATCTTTATAAACTTAGAGAGACAACTTATGATACCAGTTCGATGCTTCACATGCGGGAAAGTAATCTCCCCGTACTTTGAGGAATTCCAACAGCGTAAAGCTGCAGGTGAGGATCCAAAAGAAATTCTGGATTCAATGGGATTAGACCGTTACTGCTGCAGAAGAATGCTTCTGAGCCACAAAGTGGTCGTTGATGAATTGTACCCATACACGTGAGGCATGAGAATCTAGAGGGGATGTAGGGTAGCCTGGACCATCCTATTACGTTCGGGACGTAGTGACCTGAGTTCGAATCTCAGCATCCCCATTTTTTCTCTGTTATTTACGGATGTGATTTTCTTTGACTAACTATACCAGATATGAACGCGCCAGAATTGTCGGCGCACGCGCTTTGCAGGTTTCAATGGGAGCTCCGGTTCTCGTAAAAACCGCAAAAATCGATCCCCTCGAGATTGCATTAGAGGAATTTGCCCAGGACCGTGTTCCGATTACGGTAAAACGTGTCTTCAGTAACAAGGTTGAGGTACTGTAATATGACTGAAATTTCCAATATCTATTTACGCAGAATTCTTGATTCGCGTGGAAACGAGACCGTTGAAGCAGAGATTACTACAGCATCCGGTGGTTTTGGTCGCGCTTGTGCGCCAAGCGGTGCATCCACCGGTATCTATGAGGCAAAAGTCCGCCCGTGTGCTGACGCAATTGCAGATGCTCAGCTTACTCTTATTCCGAAGTTAATCGAGCTTGATGCATGCGACCAGATGGGCTTTGATGAGACCATCCGTGAAATCGACGGAACCAAAGACTTATCCAAAGTCGGAGCAAATGTCGCAGTCGCTCTTTCTCTTGCAAACGCAAAAGCAGCCGCATCCGCGCTTGACCTCGAACTCTTTGAATACCTCGGCGGCAACGGCATTTTCCAGCACATTGACACTCCGTTCCCGCTTGGAAACGTTATCGGCGGCGGCGCGCACGCGGTTGACGCAACCGATATCCAGGAATTCCTGGTTGTTCCGGTCGGCTCTTCCAATGCGGAGGAGGCAATCTTTACCAATGCTGCTGTGCACAAGGAGATTAAGAAGATTCTTGTTGCGCGCGGCAAGGGATGCGGTAAGGGTGATGAGGGTGCATGGGCACCGCATATCTCCGATCTTGAGGCCTTTGAAATTGTCGATGAAGCAGTAACCAAGGTTACTGATGAGACAGGCGTTGAGGTCCGCATGGGTCTTGATGTCGCAGCATCCGAGATGTGGAATGCTGAAAAGCAGAAGTACATCTACAAGGATGCACAGCGCAGCACGGAAGATCAGATCGCATACATTGCTGATTTAATTGACAAGTACAACCTGATTTATGTCGAAGACCCGATTCAGGAAGAAGACTTTGAAGGATTTGCAGCAATGACTGACGCTGTTGCCGAGCGCGACACGTTAATATGCGGTGATGATTTATTCGTTACCAACGTCGAGCGTCTGGAAATGGGTATTGAAGCAGGTGCAGGAAACTGTATCTTAATCAAGCCAAACCAGATTGGAACCCTGACTGACACAGCAGCAACCATTTCCCTTGCACATGACAACGGTTATGAGGCTGTTATGAGCCACAGATCAGGTGAGACTACCGACAACACGATTGCACACCTGGGAACTGCATTCAACTGCTGCTTCTTAAAGAGCGGTGTTGTCGGCGGCGAGCGTATCGCCAAATTAAATGAACTTAT
>DALTWF010000022.1 GCA_029987235.1 Methanocorpusculum sp.
CTTTTGTAAGTTTGTTTCTTCTAAGTTTTAACCAAATAGCGTAAGCGACTGAATTTTAGTTTCTCTTCTCAGTTGAATTCACAACAGGTATATTTTCATACACTATCTCTTATGACCTTCACTTAATTGTCCTTTTTTTTATTTACTTCAGCAGTTTCCTGTATCGAATCAACTCCGGGTTTTTTTCCACTAATTCAAACCCGTTCTTTTCCAGAACACGCTGCGAAGCAGCGTTATCCGCTTCAGTCTCGGCCGTTATTTCAGAAATCCCCCCCCTCTGAAGCAAACCTGCACACACCACATACCGCTTCCGACATTAACCCCCTTCCTTGATACGCAGGTAAAATACCATACCCGATTTCAACAGAATCGTTTTTCGGCTCACCCATAAAACACAAACCACCCGCATGCTCACCGGACAGCAATGAAATTTTCCAGTAGGAATACCACGGACCTTTTCCGCTTTGGTACAACCCGTTCATAGCCTCGCGCGTCCACCATCAATAGATTCCAAAAGAGAAAAATCAGCGAACCCAAGCGGCTCTATACAGAGCCGCTCAGTTCTGATGAGAAACATAATGCCCTGCGATAAACTCGCGCACCAGGTGCGCGGCAACCATAGCAGTCTGCCCCTGGTCATTGGGCAGAACCTCGACATAATCAAAGCCTATCGCATTTCCCGCAAGTGCGCGGACAGCGTCGCGCACATCAGCAGGTGAAAGCCCAAACGGCTCCGGCGTACCAAGCCCCGGCGTAAGACAACAGTCAATAGAATCTGCATCCACCGAAAGATAAACCGATTCATCGCCCACGAGTTTTTTTACCTCGTCAAGCACCGCCTTCATTCCCCACTCTTGGATATCATCCGAGGTAAACAGATGATAATTCTCGCGCGCATTTTTAAACTCATCCCTTGTTCCGCTCCGCGGACCAAGAAGAATAATATTTTGTGTCGTCTCTTCTGCGATGCGCGCAGTCACACAGTCATGATTAAAACGCGATCCCCGGTACTCATCCTGTGAATCAAGGTGCGCATCAAGCACCACATACCATTTAGGTTTCAGTGCGCGCACAGCACCAATCGTCACCGAATGCTCACCCCCGAGCATAACCGGAATTTTCTCATCCTTAATCAAATCACAGACCACATCCTCCACCTGCTCACAGACAAGGTCCGGCAGACAGTCGATAAACATATCACCCATATCATGAAATGCCACATCAGTCAACTCCAGATCATAAAATGGAAGATATGACTCGATATTGTACGAAACCTGCCGGATTGCAAGCGGCGCATCACGCGCCCCCGGCTTATACGACGTGGTCCCGTCAAAAGGAACACCGAAAATCACATAACGCGCGTCTGCATATTCTGCATCCGCATCAGCAAAAAGAGTTGTTGAAAAAGACTGCATTGTCTATCTTTGCAGTCTTAGAGGTCAAGCTTGCGCTTGCCCAGAGACTCAATGTACGGAACTTCCTGAGCCGGCTGGAAAGTTGCAACAATCTCATCAGGGACGGTGAGTTCGAAGTTGTTGAAGTCCTTAAGGTCCATGAAAGTAACAACATTGCCTGCAATGGTTAAAATCTGACCGGTCTTTCTCTCGACAATCGGTGCGTAAACGGTTGCAGAGGTCGGAGAAACGACAGAGCGTTTCTGTCCGTCAAAGATACCGATTACATCAAGTCTTGCTTTTGCTGCTCCGTGCTTTCCCGGTTTGGAAACGGAGATACTCTGAATCTTACAAGGTTCGTCATCTACAACTACGTAGCGACCTTCCTTTAATTTTCCAACTTCAGTCTGTTCCTTCATTGTTATCTGCCTTATATATCTGCATTTAATTCCTTAAGAGTCTTGCGACTTTATTTTCCTGATGCCTTCCAGACGGCATCCTCCTCAGAGGAAACAACACCTTTTGAAATCATGTATTTTCCGTCGATAATTGCAATTTCGCGTCCATACAGACCCTTGTTTCCGGAAATAGTTCCACCATAGAGATACAGTTTTCCTTCATCACCGTAAAGACACACGCCGCCACCGTATTCAGCAGAGTTTCCTGAGATTTCCCCGCCGTACATAATGAATGTACCCTTGTTGATGTACACACCGCCGCCGCATTCATCGACAGTATTTCCGCAAATCTTTCCACTGAACATGGTAAACGTACCTTTGTCAATGTACACCGCTCCCCCGTCTGCATTGTCTTTTGTTGCATCCGCGCCGCAGATGGTTCCGGTATATAGTTCAAGACATCCCTCTTTAATGTAAATTGTGTGCTGCACGGAAACCTTTCTGTCACTCGTGATTGAACCCCCCTTCTTTTTGTCAATAATCATCAGTTTTGCATCTTCATTGTCAATATAGATGAAATCCGAAGCGCTTCCCTTGTAGGTAATGGTTTTACCGTTTAAATCAATTCTGAGGTCTTTGGTTACCGTAACCGGCAGTTTTTCCTCGGTATCTGCAAGAACAGTGATTGTTCCGCCTGCACTTACCGTATTGTATGCGTCTTTGAGCGTCTTGTAGTAGATTTCATTGCTGTCTGTCTGTGTTATAAATGATGGATTTGCCTCTCCTGGATTTGTAACGGCATAGTTTTTGTCTTTGGAATAATCCTTGTCCTTTGCTTCTTCCTCAGTGTTCAGTTTATCGGCTTTGTTTGCGCTGTATACCTCGGAATAGCCGTTTTCATCATAGTTGTTTTCAATAACGCAGCCGTAATTTGTGTATTTGCATCCTTTCTCTGCATAAACACCTCCGCCCGTCTGTGCATTGTTTTCCTTGATATCTCCGCCTTTCAGCTCAATTTCCGTTTTTTCCGCAGCATACAGACCTCCACCTCTCCAGCCGGCAATATTGTCTTTAACTGCAGCACCCTGGAACATAGTCAGTTTACCTTCGGCTATGTAAATCGCACCGCCTGACTTTTCCGCGGTATTTTCATAGAATCTTCCCCCTTCGAGCTTTGTTTCTCCGGAATCCTGATACAAGGCACCACCGTTTACTGCAGAGTTCAGAACGATATTTCCATTGGTTATTGTAATTTTACCTCCCCTGTTGTAAACCGCGCCTCCAAAATCAGTATCGCATCCGAGAAGGGTCCCTGTATTCATGATGAATGTTCCCTCATTATAAATCGCACCGCCGTAGGTTTTTCCGGACACTGTTGTTCCGCATCCTCCCGCAATGCATCCTCCGCTGTTAACTCTTAAAATCGCCTCGGAATGATACTTTGCCTGTTTTTTCGAGGATTTTTTCCAGACCCCGCTCCCGTCTTTGCGCACATAAGAAACCTGTCCCGGATTGCTGTCGGTAAGCGTGAAATATGCACCTTTCATTACGGTAATCACCGAGCTTTTTCCGGTTCCGAAAAGAGCATGACCGTTTAAATCCAGTACAACCGGACTATTTTCCGTACCGCCTGCAATTATCAGGTTTGTTTTTGTAAGCGTTACATCACCGGAAAGTTTGTACGTTCCCGGAACCGTAAGCGTAACGCCGCTTAAATCTCCTGCGATATCACTCGATGGTGTTTGCGCAAAGAGTTTGTCTTCTGCTGCTCCTGCCCCGGCAAAAATGAGCAGGACTGCAAAGACTGCTGTGATTGCTGCTTTCCATAAAAGAATATGTTTCATGGCTGTGTCCTCATTGATAGTACAGTAAATATTTCTTTTACTGCTTTATATGAGTTTGCTTGTAAAAAAAGAGTTATTTCGTCAGAGGCATGTTCCAGGATTTTTCATGCGCCAAAACATACTCCCATTCCTCACGGCAGTCCCTGCCTGCATCCCAGACCTTCTGCAGCACGGATTTGTCTGCGTTCAGCGAATACTCGTTAATCGCCGCAACAATCTCCTTGTCCAGACATCCTTCATGCTGCACCCCGCCGTTGTGCGGACCTCGTTTAAATCCTCCGCCGACCGGGTCGCAGGAAACAAATACATCCGCGTCAAGCAGCACTTTTACTGCAGACCAGAGATATGGCGGACGAAACGCTCCGCGCTGCCAGTAGCGCTCAAGCTCCGTTCTGCCCTGAACGGTACAGAGATTCATCGAAATCATGTCCGCATAAGGCGTCACCTCGCGGATGGATTTCTGCATGTCTTCAAGCGCCTCGCGCTCGGTCAGGAAAAGCGGTTTCATCATGAGGTATGCTTTTACTGACACACCTGCATCATGTGCGACTTCCGATGCATGCACGAAATCAGCAAACGTGTTTCCCTTGTCAATCGATTTTTCCCGGATGAAATCATTGGTTGTTTCAAGACCGATTGCGACTGTCAGCGGATGCGGCTGACCGCAATCAAGTGTTTTTAACAGGCGCGACAGAGCCTCTTCGGTCACATACTCGCAGCGGCTTTCTGCAATCAGTGGTTTTCCGGCAAAAAGCGTTCCGAAAGCATCCAGAACCTCATGCGGAACCTCATGCGGGTCGAATACACTTCCCGAGGTAAATATTTTTGCAAGTTCATATTCCGAGGCCGGAAAATTCTCGCTAATCCATTCGGTCTGCTCGACCATATGCCCGATTAATTCCGGCCGTTCGCAGGTGTCGCGGTCGTTTTTGTAGCCGCACATTCTGCAGCGGTTCCAGGAACAGCCGCCTGATAAGAAAATACCTGTAAGCGTTGATTTGATTTCGCCGAAAAATCTGTCCTGACCTTTCCATGATGCAAGGGGTTTTACCGGTGTCATTTATTTCTCCTGTTTTTCCTGATATGCTTTGATTACTTTTTCATAAATGACGACGCATTTTTCCAGATGGTCGCGGCGTACTTTTTCATTTAAGCCGTGCATTCCCTCGATTTCGCCCGGTCCGTATTCTATTGCGTTAAATCCGGCAAGGCGCAGAGCACGTGCATCGGATGCGGCCCACTGAACCATAGGCTTTGATTCTACTCCGTAGATTTCACTGATTGCATTGCACGCGGTCTGTACAAGGAACGTGTCCTGACCGGTAATGGAGGCATTTGCTGTTGTGTCAACGGTAAGCACTGCCTTTTCCGGCAGGTGGTCGCGTATTTCCTGCAGGAGTTCGGTTACTTCAACGCCCCAGGGAATGCGCATGTCCATCGTCAGCCGGCATTTTTGCGCGACAATATTTGCCCGTTCTCCTCCTGAAATTATGCCCGGATTGTACATAATCCGTCTGAATACAGGGGATATGTCCTTTTCATAGCCGGCGCCCGAAAGTTTTGCGGATTCGGTGAGCAGTTTTTCCATTTCCGGCGAATAGGGACTCTCTCTCTGGTGCAGAATGTCCATGTAGTTTAGGAAATCCATTGCCTGCATAACGGCGCTTGTTCCGATAATCGGGTGCACCGAGGAGTGTCCGGGCTGTCCGTTGAATTCAACGGTGTATCTGCACAGCCCTTTCTGCCCGATACAGGGCGAATGCGGCAGGGTGGGTTCTGCAATAAGGCAGTCGCAGGGGTGTATGAGTTCTTTTTCGATGAGGTAACGTGTGCCGTATTTACCGCCGCCTTCTTCATCGCAGACGAATGCAAGGTTTATTTTGTCAATACCTCTTGTATCTGCAAGTTTTTCTACGGAGGATAGTATTGCGGCGCATCCGCCTTTCATATCTGCAGCCCCGCGTCCGTGGACGTATGTTTCGTCAATCCGCCCTTCATACGGCGGAATTTCCCAGCCATCGTCGATTGCGGGCACTACGTCAATATGACCGGTTAGAAGAAGGGGGCCGTTCTGGTATTTTGAGATGACATTGTTGTGTCCGCCGGGGTTTTCCGTAAGTTCTGCGGCAATTCCGGTATTTTCAAGGAAATTGCGGATGTATTCGGCAACGTCTGCGGTGTTTCCGGGCGGGTTTTCGCTTTTGATTTTAACGAGGTCGGAACAGATTTTTTCTACGTTCATTTGGTTCACTGCTGTTTTTTGAACTCTTCAAAGAGTTTTCCAAGGGCTCCTTCCGGATAGATGCTTCTTAAGAATGGTGTCTGGAATAAGTCGTCTGCCATGTCATGGAAGAAGTTCGGCGGCAGCGGGGTTTTGGAATCGGGGTCAAGTACGAAGCGGAATCCGATGTATTTTGATTCTTCTTCGGGGTCATAGACCAGCTGCCACAGAATAGGTGTGTTTTCGAATGCTTCGCGGTGGTTGTCGCGCAGCCAGACCATGAATTTAGGGAATAAGGCGTAGTCGCCGGTTTTTGCAATGTCGACTTTTGCGCGCAGGTATTCTCCTGTCATGGTGCATTTTATTGAGTCGGTGCTGTGGGCAAGGGCGCAGAGGGTATAGTCCAGGTGTCCTAAGGTATCCATGAAGTAGAAATACAGGACAGGGTGCATTTCGGAGGGGCTTTCGAGGATGAGGGATTTGTGGTAAAGGTAGTCTATTTCGTTGCTGTAGCTGGATAGTGCAGGTGACATATATATTAGTTTAGTGTGCCAAACAAAAAAGAGTTGTCTATGGGGAGGTCTGAGGGGTTTTTCATCTGGTTGTTTTTGAACATCTGAATAAGGTGCTGATGCACACTGACACGATTAACCGATTCTGATTCCTGGCATCCACTCCCCTTTTTCATTATGCGCGAAAAGCGCGATTGAATGCGCGTTTCTTCATTTCACCTGCTCCGAAAGTGAAAAATTATTATAAAACATCATACCAAAGCAATAACTCTTATCCCTTCCCGCCGCTTATTACTAAGTATGAAAGGTGCGACACACATATTATTAACCCTTCTGACACTGGCAGCAGTGCTCGCACCCTTTGCCCCTGACTATATGGAGCATATTGAAACCATCCCGTTTCTTATCGTAACATTTCTTGCCGTCTTTTTCGGTAGCATCACCCCCGATATCGACGCCGGACGCGGCTCGGCAATCTTTCACTCCCACATCCCCGGCGCAAAAGGAAAACGATTCATACTCACCCCGGTATTCGGCTACGGACTCTGCTACACCTGCTATTACCCGGTTCGCAAAATCTTTCACCTGATATTCGGCGACAAAATCTATGCAAAGGCAGGACACCGCGAACTTCCGCATTCACCTCTGGGGTGTCTCTGCATCTCCGCGCTGCTTACCTTATACATCTGGCTCATCTTCGCCGCGCTTTCGTTTATCCCCCCTATGTCATTCCTGTTTAACCACCCCCTTATCTACGGATTCGGTATCGCCTTTTTCGCAGGATGTCTCCTCCACTTGATTGAAGACTCCTGCGACAACTCCGGCGTCCACTGGTTTTATCCGTTTTCCTTCACCCGCCTGCGCGGAACACTGCGCGGAGACGGCACCGACATAAAACCGCGTGTCTATGCAGTAATCATGCTCTGTGTTGCGGCAGGAATTATAACTGCCTCATTTACCGGCTTAATCCCCGAAAACAGCCGGATTATTGCCGCAATTTTTATACCGGGTCTCTTGTGGATTATCTTTTTACGCCTTTCGGGATGTCCTGCAAAAAAGGTGCTGCGTGACAACTACCGCTCATAAGACCAGATACTTTCTAATCTTTGAAAGCAAATAATATACTATGTATAAACTTGTATGCGTACACTGCGGAGCCGAGTATCCCCCGGACGCAATTGTATATAACTGTGAAAAATGCGGCCATCTTCTGGCGGTCAAATACGACCTTGATGACATTCATGTCACCCATGACGAGCTGTTAAAGCGCGAAATCGGCGTCTGGAGATACAAGGAGTTCCTGCCGGTTAAAATCGAACCTGTGTCACTCCACGAAGGAGGCACCCCGCTTTACCATCTCAAAAAAATCGGTGAGGAACTCGGTTTAAAGAATCTGTATGCAAAACACGAAGGAATGAATCCCTCCGGCTCATTCAAGGACCGCGGAATGACCTTGGGTGTTTCCATGGCAAAGCAGCTCGGCAAAAATATTGTTGCCTGCGCATCGACCGGAAACACCTCTGCATCCATGGCTGTTTACGCTGCAAAGGCGAATATGCCGGCTGTTGTCCTGCTTCCGGCAGGTCACGTTGCATTAGGCAAAGTCGCCCAGGCATTAATGCATGGTGCAAAAGTCATCTCGATTCGCGGCAACTTCGACCGTGCGCTTGAGATGGTGCATGAATTATGTGTATCGCACGGAATCTACCTCTTAAACTCTATCAACCCGTACCGGCTTGAAGGTCAGAAGACTATCGGATTTGAGGCCGTTGATCAGTTAGGCTGTGTTCCGGACAGATTCGTTCTGCCGGTCGGCAACGCAGGAAACATCTCTGCAGTCTTCAAGGGCTTAAACGAGTGGAAAGATATCGGATATATTGATTCTCTTCCGAAGATGACTGGAATCCAGGCAGAAGGCGCTATGCCGGTTGTAAATGCAATCAAGGGCAATCTGCCGGAGGTTGTTGTCGAGCAGAACCCGGAGACCGTTGCATCCGCAATCCGTATCGGAGCACCGGTTAACGCTGAAAAAGCACTGAATGCAATCCGTTCCACCGGTGGAACCGCAGAATCCGTTACCGATGCGGAGATTCTTGCAATGCAGCGCGACCTTGCCAGAAAAGAGGGTATCGGTGTTGAGCCGGCATCTGCTGCATCTGTTGCAGGTATTAAGAAGCTTGCCGAGGCAGGTATGCTTGACAAGGATGAAAAGATTGTCTGTGTTGTCACCGGTCATCTGTTAAAAGACCCCGAAACCGTTATCAAACAATGCGCAGGACCTATCGAAATCGACCCGACCATCGAAGCACTGCTCTCTGTATTATAAGCGGGCTTCTGCTTTTCGTGCTTCTTGCCGCACCCGTGTCAGCGGATGCGGCGGGTGCAAACTCTGCGGAGTTTGTGGTCTCGGAAAATGGCAAGCTGCTTAATGTCACCGCGCATCTTGTGCAGCAGAGCACGTTTACGCTTGTCAAGCCGGGATTTTTCCAGGATGAGGCGCTTACGCCGAAGAACTTTTCCCTGACGGATGCAAACGGTACTGCGGTGGAATACAAGGTGTCAAAGAGCACGGTCTCTTTCCCGAAAGGTGATTACACGCTTTCCTATACGCAGGAAATATCAGACAGCACAGTCTACGCGAAGTTTCCTGTCGCCTATTCCGCAAAAGTGTATCTTCCGGCAAAATTCAGAACCGGACATCCGGTGCTCGGCACGGTTTCTGCAGGGGGAGTGATTTCTGGATCGGATAAGGAAGGTTTCGGCACGATGGTGACGTATGCAAACACCAAAACGGTTGACGTCAAATTTTATGAACAGGGCCGGGACATGTGGCTGTACGGATTTTTAGGCGTCTGGGGTGTTGTGCTGCTTATCGTGTACGGGCGTTACCGGATGTATAGAAAACGCAGTCTGAAGGCAGGGCTGCGGGATAAATACAAATAATCTTTTTTTTAGTTGAGTTTTCTGTCTACATTTTTTTCGTGGTTTTCGTGGGGGAGATAGTTAAGCCAAAAAGGCAAAAAAAAGGAGAGAACTAATTCCCGCACCAATTATAAATCGATGCCGTATTTTTTCGCATTCGCATCAGCGATTGCCTGAATCTTGGCAATCTCCGCATCATTTCTTGCCGGCTTGAACAGATGTCTGAACCGCTTCTGCGCCTTCAAATACTCATCGACCGGCACACGCTTAACCTTCTTTGCAGAAGTCAGCTCCCCGTTCTCGATTTCATAATTGACCCACAGACCGCACTGAACCGCCATTCTGCCGATTTCCATCGTCATCGCCGAATCAATACCCCAGCCCGTCGGACACGGAGCATGCACCTGCACATAACACGGACCAGGCGTATTTACTGCCTTTTCAATCTTCTTCATCAGATCCATCGGATATGCGATAGTAGCCGTTGCTACATACGGCGAGCCGTGTGCAACAAGAATCTGCGGCAGGTCCTTTTTGGGTCTGTTGTTGCCGAACGAACATACTCCGGCAGGAGATGTAGTAGTATCCGCATCATACGGCGTCGAACCTGACCGCTGGATACCTGTGTTCATGTAAGCCTCATTATCATAGCACACGTATGTAAAGTCATGACCGCGCTCAAACGCGCCCGAGATACACAGAGTTCCGATATCAACCGTAGCACCGTCACCACCGATAACAAGAATCTTTTCCTTACCGAGTCTGCCCTGCTTTTTCAGAGATGCCTCGATACCGGACGCAACTGCAGACGAATTCTCAAACAGAGAGTGAATCCACGGAATCTTCCATGCAGTCTCCGGATACGGCGTGGAAAACACCTCAAGACATCCGGTCGGGGACACCGCGATAACATTTTCACCTGCGCCCTTCAAAATCATGCGCACCGCAGCAGACGCTCCGCAACCGCCGCATGCACGGTGACCGCACTCAAAATTTTCAATACTTCTGTCAACCATTTAGAGCACCTCCTCGCGAAGACCGTAGAACATATCGCCCCTGCCTTCCTCGGCAAGTTTCACAATGTTTTTGATATCGCTCTTTCTTACATCGCGGCCGCCGAGACCGAGAATGTAGTCATAAACCGGAATACCCGAGCCATAGCAGGCGTCTTTTACCTCAAGAGCAACCGCGCCTTTTGCACCAAGACTCACGTTCTTGTCAAGCACAGCAATCTTCTGCACATGACCAAGTGCTTTTGCAAGGTCTTCTGCAGGGAACGGTCTGAACACTCTGATGCCGAGCAGACCTACTTTCTTTCCTTCCGCACGCATTTCGTCAATTGCGTCCTTAATGGTGCCGCAAATCGAACCCATGGCAACAAGGGCAATCTCCGCATCCTCAAGTTTGTAAGAGGTTACGAGTTCTGAATAGTCGCGGCCGAATACATTTGCATACTCTTTTCCGTACCTCTTAAACGCCTCAGCTGCGCGCCTGACTGCTGCATCATGCTCATACCTGAATTCAAGATAGTATTCAGGAGTTGCGTACATACCGAATGAAATCGGGTCCTTGCAGTCAAGTTTCTGGTACGGCCTGAATTCGCCGAGGAATTTGTCAACCTGTTCCTGTTCAGGGATGTCGACCGGCTCATAGACATGGGATAAAATAAATCCGTCGAAACAGACAAACGCTGGAAGCAGAATGTTGTGGTCTTCACAAATCTTGTAGGCAAGGATATGCAGGTCAAGAGCCTCCTGATTGTCTTCTGCGTAGAACTGAAGCCATCCTGCATCTCTCATCATGATTGAGTCCTGCTGATCGTTCCAGATGGAAAGCGGTGCGGAAATCGCACGGTTTGCAATACCCATCACAATCGGAAGACGCATGCCTGCAGCGTTGAAGACAACTTCGCCCATTAAGGCTAAGCCCTGCGAGGTGGTTGCAGAGTATACTCTCGAACCTGCGGCTGATGCGCCGATACAGGCGGAAAGTGCGGAGAATTCGGACTCAACACAGATGTATTCCGCATCAAGTCTGCCGTCTGCAACGATGCTTGCAAGTCCTTCGACGATGTGTGTCTGCGGGGTAATCGGGTAGGCGGAAATTACCTGCGGGCGGCAGAGTCTGACGGTTTCTGCCACTGCAATGGACCCTTCCATTATTCCTCTGGTCATTTATTTTTCCTCCTGAAGCATGGTGATTGCTTTTGCCTTGTCCGGACACTCGTGCGCGCAAAGACCGCAGCCCTTGCAGAAGTCAAGGTCGATTGCAAAGGTTTTGTCTGCGTTCTGGGTAATGCAGCCCTCAGGGCAGATTAACTGACATGTTCCGCATTTCGTGCATTTTGCAGTGTCCATTACCGGGTAGAAGACTCTCCAGGACCCGGTCTTGTTGTTGCGGCCCTTTCCGGGTCTTGCGGTACATCCAATTCCAAGCGGCATTAGTATTTTCCCTCCTTGACAAGTTCGTATGCGCGTTTTGCTGCTGCAAAGTTGGTGACTGCAAGTTTTGCAGGGAATCTGCCTTCGATTGCGCCTTTGAGTGCATCAAGGGTGATTTCACCGGATGCTGCGGCAAATGCTCCCATTAAGGTGGTGTTTGTAATTGGCAGACCGATTTCCTCAAGTGCAATCTTTGTTGCGTCAATTACAATGAGTTTCACCCCTTCGGGGATTGCGTATTCTGCTTTTTTCTCGGTATTGATAAGGGCAATTCCGCCGGCTTTCATGCCTGCAAAGACGTTTACGTCGCGGATTAAGGTGCTGTCCTGAACTATAATGTAGTCCGGCTCATAGACCTGACTCCGCAGGCGGATTTTCTCATCACTGAAGCGGACAAAAGCCTGCACAGGCGCACCGCGCCGTTCTACACCGAACGCGGGGAATGCCTGCGAATAGACACCGGCGGTAAATGCGGCGGTTGCGATTAATTCGGCCGCAGTTACGGAGCCCTGTCCTCCTCTCCCATGGATACGTAGTTCTCTCATATCACTATAATTTATAATGATTAATCAATATGAATTTAATCATATGGTGTCTTGCAGACCGTGGTCAGCACTCCGGGATTTTTTTTATCACCCGAAGAATTTTGCCGAATCCTATTGAGTGGGGAGAAAAAGTTCGGGAATTCTGTATATCGATGTTATGAATTCCCGAAAAATAGTATTGTTCGTATTTTTTCACCTAAACTAATTGTCTGCATCTAAAGTCAGGCATAAACGAAGGTTTAGGTGCAGCGCCTCTCCAAACAATAACCATATATCTCCCGCAAACCAATATATAAGCAATCTTAACAAAAGGAGGACAAACTCTTGTTAGAAGAAGAATACCAGTTAGACTTTTTCAAAGAAAACGGCTACGTCCGCAAAATCTGTAAAAAATGCGGCAGCCCGTTTTGGACCCTTGACCCGTCCCGGGAAGTGTGCGGCGACGCCCCGTGCGAACCGTACCAGTTTATCGGCAACCCGATGTTTAAGAAACACAGCGTTGCAGAAATGCGTGAGGCGTACCTCTCATTCTACGAAATAAACGGCCACACCAGGATTAACAGATACCCGGTTGCAGCCCGCTGGAGAGACGATATCTACTTAACCATCGCATCCATCGCAGACTTCCAGCCGTTTGTAACAAGCGGCACCTGCCCCCCGCCTGCAAACCCCTTAACCATATCTCAGCCGTGTATCCGTTTAAACGACCTTGACAACGTCGGCCGCTCAGGCAGACACTTCACCTGTTTTGAGATGATGGCGCACCACGCTTTCAACACCGACGAAAAACCGGTCTACTGGAAAGACCGCTGCCTTGAACTCTGTGCAGGTTTTGTCGAATCCATCGGCGGAAACATCCGGAACCTGACATTCAAGGAAAATCCGTGGTTCGGCGGCGGCAACGCCGGCGCATCCGTCGAAGTCTTAATGGGTGGCCTTGAAGTCGCAACCCTCGTCTTCATGAACCTCTCCCGCAAGAACTCTGGCAAACCGCAGATTATGATTGACGGCAAAGACTATTACGAAATGCCGCTGCGCATTGTCGATACCGGTTACGGACTTGAGAGATTTGCCTGGGCATCCCAAGGAACCCCGACCGCATACGACGCTGTCTTCCCGGAAATGATTCCAAAGCTTCTGAATGCCTCCGGCATGGAAGATTATCTTGACAACCCCGAAATCGAACGCATCTTAGGTCTGAATGCCAAATTCGCCGGCTTAATGGATATCCGCGGCGAAAAAATCTCCGAGCTGCGCAGCCAGGTCGCAGAAGCAACCGGCATTTCCGTCGGCAAACTCGAAAATATTATTGTGCCGATGGAAAACATCTATGCACTCTGTGACCACACCAGGTGCCTTGCCTACATGCTCGGCGACCTGATTGTCCCGTCCAATGTCAGAGAAGGATACCTTGCACGGCTTGTCCTCCGCCGCGCAATCCGCATGATGCAGGAAGCAAAGGTTGACGCAGACCTCGGCGACCTTGTCGTCTCCCAGATGGAGACCATAGGTCTTGACAAATTCGAGCAGGAACCCTCGATTGTGCGTGACATTATCGCACGCGAGGTCGAAAAATACGATGCAACCATCGAACGCGGAACCCGTACCGTGCAGCGTGTCGGTCAGAACTATGTCAAGAAGAACTGCCCGGTTCCGCTTGAGGAGCTTATTACCCTGTACGACTCCCACGGTATTCCGGTAGAGTTAATGGGCAAAATCTTATCCGAGACTGGTGCAAAGTTCGAAATCCCTGACGACTTCGATTCCCAGATTGCAGACATGCACTCCGAAAACGAAGGCGAAAAGCCGGTCTCCCCGCTTGCAAAATACACCGAGCGCCTTGAAGCACTTCCGGAAACCCGCAAGGCGTACTACGAGCGTCCGACCGATATGGAGTTCGATGCAGAGGTCCTTGATGTCTTTGATGATTATGTCGTACTTGACGCCACTCTCTTCTATCCGGAGGGCGGAGGTCAGCCTTCGGATACTGGTATGCTGATTTCCAAGACGAACATGGTCCGTGTGGAATCGGTTGTAAAATCCGCAAACGGCGTGATTTTGCACAAGGTCCGGGAAAATTCGCTGCACAAGGGCGACCGCATCAAGGGCAAAGTCGATGAAGACCGCCGCTGGGCGTTAATGCGCCACCATTCCGGAACGCACGTTATTTTACGTGCGGCAAAGGAGGTCCTGGGTCCGCACATTCACCAGGCAGGTTCGCAGCTTGCGGTTGATTCCGGTCGTGTGGATATCAGGCATTACACGCACATCACTGCTGATGAGATGAAGCAGATTGAGGTTGTTGCAAACAAGCTTGTTATGGAAAATCTGCCGGTCATGATTAAGTTTGAGCCGCGTGTAACCGCCGAGCAGAAGTTCGGTTTCGCTCTGTATCAGGGCGGTGTTCCGCCGGGAAAGGAGCTTCGTATCGTAAGAATGGGTGCGGAAATCGAGGCCTGTGCAGGTACGCATTGTCAGAGCACCGGTGAAATCGGCCCGGTCAAGCTTCTGCGCCTTGAACATATCCAGGACGGTGTGGAGCGTATTGAGTTTGCGTGCGGTTTTGCGGCACTTGATGCAATGCAGCATATTCAGGGTCTGTTAAATACTTCGGCTGAGACGCTTTCGGTGCAGACGGAAAACCTGCCGGCTTCGGTTGCGCGGTTCTTCGGTGAGTGGAAGGACCAGAGAAAGGAGATTGAAAAGCTGCGGGCAAAGATTGCGGAGCTTGAACTTTCCCGGCTTGAGGGTGTTGACATCAAGGGTGTCGAGGTTGTTATCAAGCAGGTTGATGTTTCGCGCAAGGAGCTTGTTACGGTGGCAGGCGCGGTTGCCGCACGGGGTGGTGTTGCGGTGCTGATTACCGCAGCAGACGGTATTGGTGTTGTTGCGGCGTCGGGCTGTGAGAAGGTTCATGCAGGAAAACTGGTTTCTGCGGTTTGTGAGGCGGTCGGCGGCAGGGGCGGCGGTAAGCCGAATCTGGCGCAGGGTGCGGGTGCTGATGAGTCCGGTATCGGAAAGGCGCTTGCAAAGGCGGATGAGTTTATCCGCGCCGCTCTTTAAATTTTCTTTTTTTGTAATATTGTTTGTTATCTGTGCGTGTTTACTATCACGGTGATTTTCATGGGGGAGGCAGTTACATTTCACAGAGAAAAAAAAAACACCGGCGAAAAAAAGAAGGGGCGGAACAGATACAGTAATTAATTCTCAGAATATGCGTATTTCGCCCGTGTACGGCGGTTTTTCACCAGTTCAAAGGTCATGAAGCCCAAAAGAATCACCATGCCGCAGATGAAAATGGTAAGCGCTCCGGCACCGATAACATCCAGCGCCGCCTCTCCGATTGGATTTGCAGCCCCGCCTGCCGCAGTATCTGCAGCCATTTTTACTGAATATACAGGCGCTTCCGCGGCAAATGTTTCCATTACGCCGCCCGTTCCCGAAACAGCATCATTTACGGCAAGCATCATATGCGGTCCGTTTGCCGCAGGTGAGGGTACCGGTACTGCGGTCTGGGTCCGTTCATACAGCACCCGCGGAATGAGGGCGGTGAATGCGGATGCAATTGCAATTCCGCCGGCAATAACACCGTATTTTTTCAGAATAGCGCCGGCCGATTTGCTCTGCGGCGGGGCAAATATGACTACTTTGTCCGCAACGCCGTAGATTTTCATCTCCCTGCCTTTTTCGCTAAAGCGCGTCTTTACGACCTCGATTACACCTGCTTCAAGCAGATTTTCCAGATGATATTTTACGGTGGTGAGGGGGAGGCCGGTGGTCTGCGCAAGAGCGGACGCGGTCGCGGGCGCATCGGCTAATTTATTGTAGAGGTCTGATGCGGTCGGAGAAGACATCGCTTTTGCGATTTTCTGCGCCTCGGACGAGCCCTGCTCTATTACCGAAACATTTTCTTCTGACATAGGTATTTATTGGTCGCGTACGGGTAAAAGGATGTCTTTGGGTGCGAAAAAAACGGCAGTTATTTTTGTAACGTTTTTTTTTCTCTGGCTGTTTCAGCAATCGTTATAATTTATCCCTTATCATAAATAATATAATAAACATGAATCAACCTGTCACTGAACCGGAGGTCTCGTAATGGACGAAATTGCGAAGACCGAAGCCCGCAACTACTTAAGTGCCGCAGGATTCTTTGTGATTGCTGCCGGATTTCTGCTTTCGCTCATGACAAAGGCAGGATCTGCAACCTATATCGAAACAAGTGATGCCATCAGACTGGTTCTTGGTATCGGATTACTTGTCATTGCAACTCTCCTTATTGTGCTTCGTAAGAGAGATATGATTTCCATCCTGTTCTTTATGATTGGATTCTTAGACTTATTCTATGGATTCACTCCTTCAGTTGGATTATGGAGATTTATTTTACTGGGATTCCTTGTTCTCACAGCCCTGGTAACACTTACCTCCAAAGAGAAAATAAAGTGGCTTTTATTCTTCATTCCGGCAATCTGGTTTGTACGGTGTATATTACAGGAGTGTTTTGGATACAATGCTGTCGTCTATGCTGTATTCGGAGTAATCCTTATAGTAATCCTTCTCTACTACGCTTTCGCCTGTGCCTCTGAAAGAATCAGTCTTCCGGGCAGAAGCCTTCTCACTGCTGATGAGCAGACTGATTTCAAAGCATCCGGTTCTGTCCTCGGCTACATGCTGTTTGCTCTTGCTGCTGGGGCGTTTTCTCTCTTCTATCTTTTCGGAAACCAGGAGATTCTTTCGTTTGAAACGGTTACCACACTGAAACTTATCTGCTGTATTCTTCTGGTGTATGTATCAGTCCTCCTCTTTGCCGTCGGCAAAATGCGGTTTACGCCGGTTATGTTTTTGCTGACTGCGCTGACGCTTATCCTGTCAGTCTATGCAGAAGGATTGATGGTTGTCGGCTGCGGCATTCTTTTCATCGTCCTCGGTCTGTTTGCCGTACTGCGGAACGAATCAAGAGTACTTCCGGGTATCATGTATATTATTTTCGGAGGTACTGCTTTCATCTCGGTAATTGCGGGTGGTCTGCTTCCCAGTGTTCCGTGGCTTTCGGTGATTCTCAACGGCATTCCGGCACTGATTGCAATATACCTTGCATTCGCTGTCTATTCGCAGAGAAAACTGCCGAAGTTCTGAATCTCACATCCTCTTTTTTTTCCGTCGATTTTATATCTAATCAGTGATAATATACAAATCATGACAGCTAAAGTCATTGATTCGGAGGTCTTGTAATGGACGAAATTGCAAAGACCGAAGCAAGGAATTATCTCAGTGCTGCAGGATTCTTCCTGCTTGCGGCATGGTTCATATTATTTGTATTGTCAGTATTTGGAAATTTTCCAATAGGGTATAATTTCATTAGCATGGCAATAGGAATAGGGTTGCTCATTATAGCAACGCTGCTCATCGTTCTCCACAAACGAGATATGGTTGCAATTCTTTTCTTCATGATGAGTTTCTACCCATTATTCAATGCATTTACTTCATCTGGACTTTGGTGGGTCATTATATTGGTAGTGTTCCTGCTTCTTGTAGTACTGGTAACCCTTACCGGACAGGATAAAAAGAAATGGATGTTATTCCTTATTCCATTAATTCTTTTTATAAGTAGTCTTATTGGATTATTAATAGGATTCAATCTGACCCCTATGTTCATCATTATCGTTATCTGTCTCTACTATGCTTTCTGCTGTGCCTGTGAAAGAATCACTCTCCCGGGTGCAAAGATGCTCACCGCTGACGAATCAACCGACTTCAAAGCATCTGGTTCCGTCCTCGGCTACATGCTGTTTGCATTAATCACCGGAGGATATGCATTACATTACTTGCTTGGAGAAGCAGTTCTTCCGCTCGAGACATTCATGACCGTTGAACTGCTTGCAGGAACGTTGATGATTTTCGTTGCTATCCTTCTCTTAACCGTCGGAAAGATGCGGTTTACGCCGGTCATGTTCCTGCTGGTTGCATTAATCGGCATTCTTTCCATGTACTCTTCAGGTGCAATGTTTATCGGTCTTGGTATTCTGATGATTGTCGTTGGTCTGTTTGCCATGCTGAGAAAAGAGTCCAGAATCCTTCCGGGCATCATGCTGATTATCTACGGATGCACCTGGTTCTTCTCTGCATACGTTGCAGGTACTTCAGTCTCTGCACCGGTCGTCTCAGCGATTCTGAACGGTATTCCGGCACTGATTGCAATCTATCTTTCCTTCGTGGTCTATTCGCAGAGAAAGTTACCTAAATTCTAATTTTTTTGAAACTATTCACTACTCTCTTATTTTTGAAAAAAAACAATGGGATAAAAAAAAAAGGAAAATTACTTCTCCGGTTTCTTTGCCTTCTTCTTCGGAAACTCCTTGCCCCAGATAATCTTTGACGACTCCGTCTCGGTTATCTCAATAGCCCCTGTAGGACAGACCCGCGCACACGCTCCGCAGCCGATACACACAGTTGACGGCTCATCATACGGTGTCGAAACCTTCTTTCCCGTACCCCGTTTGACGGTGGAAATCGCCCCGATTTTTATCTTTTCGCATGCCCGCACGCACAGACCGCACAAAATACATTTGCCCCGCTTGATGGACCTTAGTGAATAGTCCGGCACATTGTACTCTTCCATCATCTTCTCGATGACATCAGACTGGGGCGCCCTTCTCTGCATGAATGCGATAATCAGACGGCGGTATCCTTTAATTTTCTCCGTATCAGTTTCAACTTCGATTTCATGCGTCACCGGATAGATACAGGACGCAACAACTTTACGCCTTCCGCCGTCAATAATCTCCACCACACAAAGCCGGCAGGCGCCCTCACCCGGATACTTGTCATGCCAGCACATCGTCGGAATGAAAATGTCATTGCGGCGTGCGATGGTTAAAATCGTCTCGCCCGGCTCGCAGTCGCATACTTTGCCGTTGATTTTTATCTGCATTATTTTTCCTCCTCAGACTTTACTGCACGCAGATATCCGCGGGACCCTTTCATCATCTGACGCGACCAGAGATTGATGGGGATTGTTTCAAGTGCTTCAACCGGACAGACATCACGGCAGGCGCCGCAGCCGATACAGGCACGGATGTCTACGAAATGCGCCTGATTGCCTGAGCCGCTGATAACACCTGTGGGGCACACCTCTGCACACCTGCGGCAGCCGATGCATTTTTTCGGATTTACTCTAAACGCGGTCAGTTCCGGACACATGCCCGCACGGCAGTAGTACTGTTTGATGTGCTCCTCATACTCTTCGCGGAAGTAGCGGATGCTGGATAAAACCGGATTCGGTGCGGTTTTTCCGAGTGCGCACAGGGAGCAGTCCTGCATCATGTGTCCGATTTCTTCAAGCAGTTCGATGTCGCCGTCGCGCCCGCGTCCGCTGCAGATGTTTGTAAGAATATCCCGCATGTGGCGCAGACCTTCGCGGCACGGGGTGCATTTGCCGCAGGATTCGCCGCAGAGGAACTGCACATAGTAGCGGGCGAACTCGACCATGCATGTTCTGTCGTCCATGACAATCAGGCCGCCTGAGCCCATCATGGAGCCGTATTTGTCCAGCGTATCGAAATCCACCGGCAAATCGATGAGTTCTGCCGGAAGGGTGCCGCCTGATGGTCCGCCGGTCTGGACGGCTTTCAGGGGGCGGTCGTTTTGGATTCCGCCGCCGATGTCGTAGATCAGGGTGCGAAGGGATGTGCCGAGCGGGACTTCCACAAGGCCTGTGTGTCTGACTTTTCCGACAAGGGCGAAGGCTTTTGTGCCGGTGTTGCCCGGGGTGCCGAGTTTTGCATATTCGGCGCCGCCTTTTTCGATAATCCAGGGGATGTTGGCGAAGGTTTCGACATTGTTCAGGACGGTCGGACATCCCCAGAGGCCGTTTTCGGTGCTGTGGATGTATTTCGCCCGTGGTTCGCCGACGTTTCCTTCAATGGATTTCATTAATGCGGTGGATTCGCCGCAGACGAATGCTCCACCGCCGCGGACTACGGAGAGGCGGAAGGTTTTGCCGGTGCCGAGGATGTTTTCGCCGATGAAGCCGCGTTCTTCGGCGATTTTCAGCGCGCGTTTTACGCTGTCGAGGGCAAGGACGTATTCGTCGCGGATGTAGAGGTAGCCGCGTTCGGATCCGATGGCAAGGGCGCAGATTATCATTCCTTCGATGACTGCGTGGGGGTCGCCGTTCAGGATTGCGCCGTCCATGAAGGCGCCGGGGTCGCCTTCGTCGCCGTTGCAGACGACGTATTTCGGGTCTTTTGGGACGGTGCGGGCGCTTTTCCATTTGCGGCCGGTGGGAAATCCTGCGCCGCCTCGTCCGCGGAGACCTGAGGTATCGATTTCGGCGATGATTTCGTCGGGTGTCATGGAAAGGGCTTTTCTGAGGGCTGTATAGCCGCCGCGGGCGAGGTATGCGTCTATGTCGCGGGGGTTGATTTCGCCGGTGTTTCTGAGGGCGATTTTGGTTTGTTTTGCGTAGAAGGGGTTGTCGTTTTGGTGTACGGCGGCGATGCCGTCCGGGGTTTTGTAGAGGAGGCGGCCGATGATGTTTCCGTCGATGAGGGTTTCGGAGACGATTTCGACGGCGTCTTTGGGTTTGACCTGGTAGTACATTATGTCTTCGGGGAGGATGCGGATGATGGGGCCGAGTTCGCACATGCCGCTGCAGCCGGTGTTTTCAACGGTGTATTCAACGGTTGCGTCGGCGCCGAGGGCTTCTATTGCTTTTCTGAGGTTGTCGGCGAGTTTTTGTGCTCCTCCTGCGACGCAGCCGGGGCCGCAGCAGACGAGTATTTTTTTGGGGAGTTTTCTGGTTTTTTCTTTCATGTGTCTTCCTCCCGGTATTTTGCGAGGATGGTTTTGAGTTTGGGTCTGGTGAGTCTGCCGTAGTATTTGTTGTCGATGAGCATGACGGGGGCAAGGGCGCAGGTGCCGAGGCAGTTGACGAGTTCGAGGGAGAAGAGACCGTCTTCGGTGGTGTCGCCGGGGCGGATGTTGAGTTGTGCGCAGATTTCTTCTGCCATGTCGATGGATTTTTTGATGTGGCAGGCGGTTCCGTCGCAGATTTTGATGATGTGTTTTCCTTTGGGTTTGAGCGATAAGGCTTTGTAGAAGGTGACCATTGCGTAGAGGCGGGATTCGGGGCAGTTGAGGTAGGCGGCTGCTTTTTGGATGCCGTCGCGGGGGATGCAGCCGTATGTGTGCTGCATGTCCTGAAGGATTGCGAGGGCGTATTGCATTTCAGGGGGGTAGGTGTGGATGAGGGTGTCTGGGTCTGTTTCGGTTTTTGGGTTTTTCTGGTTTGTCATTGGGATATTGTAGATTTGGTTTTTGGAATGGATATAGGTTTAGGTTGGGGTGGGATATGGCATGTTTCTCTCCCGTGAAAATTATCTATTGTATCACCATGATTTTTTTGATAACTTAGTTTACCTGTTTAACTGTTCGGAAAAGATGTTCTGATAATCCCTGCCCAAAGCCTTTAGAATATTTTGTGTATTTACGCATTTATTTCTAAACCTGTGTAGTTTTATCCCTGCATGAAAATAAGCGCCTCCGGATTACAGACAGATTGTATTGCTGTGAATAACAGGTAAAAAAAACAGGTGACGTATTTCACCCGTCAAAAAAGTCACTGACTTTTTTCAGCCCCTTACCCGAAACACACCCACCGGTCGTAAATCGGATCCCGCTCATTCTCATACACCGATAACTTCCGCCCCACACCTTCAGCCCATTCACACACCCATTCCGCCTCCTCCCGCGTAGCAACCGTAATAAGCGTCTTTTCCGTAATACCCGCAAGCTCCTCCACAATCGGCTGCCACACATCCTTCGTATAATTATACATCTGCCCGAACATAATCCCCACACCATACTTCGCATCCGGCAGATACGCAGAAGCCGACCGCCCGTCAATCCACAACGTCTCATCCTCATGCAGACGACCAAGCGAAAGCCCCAGCGCAAGAAGCTCAGGGTCATTATCATACGCAAGAGGCGAAGCCCCCAGTTCTCGCATAATCATCGACCCGATACCCGACCCCGCACAGCCGTCAATTGCCGTACCCGACAGATTAGTGCCGAAATACTCCGCAAGAAGCGACCGGACCTTGCCGATACGCTCCTCCGTTAAGTCCTCACCGGCCGGCGCGTAAGATTTTACCATCTCCCGCGTGAAATGCGCACGGAGAGCCCCGTCTATAGCAGAACGCTTCTCCTGAAAGAGCCCCCCGTCCAGTTTTTCAAATAGTGCGATTTCCTCCTGCGTCGGAGACCTGAAACTCCAGCACGTGGCAACCCATTCCTCACCCGCCTTTACTGCAAAAACAACCGGGTTGCCCTCCTCATCCATTAAAATCCGCGCATCCGAAATCTCTGACGCGGACTGCGAAATTATAACACCGGGCTCCCCCTGATTTACCAGCGACGCATAATCCGGCTCTAAAAACCGGAGACGCTCAACCTCAAGAAACGACGCAATACTCATTTCATATCAGACCGTCCGATAGTAAGCCCCTCCTCAGCCCGAATCGTGCCCGAAATATGCGCATCCTCATGCAGCCAGACCGTTTTACCGGACACATCACCCAACACATCAGCCCCCCGCTCGATACGAACCCGGGCTCCTGCCACATCACCGTGAATCGCATCGCGCGGACCGATTTTAATCCGGTCAGCCGCCCTGATACTGCCGAAAAGCGTCGTGTCTTTTAAGATTTTGACCGACTGTGCCTTCAGGTTTCCATGCAGACGCGAGTTTGCACCCACCTCCATCGGAGTCAGAACAGAGAACTGCGCAAGGTCCATGGTTGTTTTCGGCGGCAGAACAAGAGGAACCGTATTTGCCTCTGAAATAAGGGTTGCAAGTTTCTCATTGGTTTTCTCCTCCCCCTCAAGATGCAGCATCGTCATGACATAAAGAAGGAGATACAAAATAACCGGCATCGGATTACGCAGGGCAACATCACCGAACGCCTTCAGTTCTTTTACCTCAACCTTGTCACCCACATCAAGATTGCCGCCCACCGTGAGTTTTCCATGGATTTTTACACCTTCGCCCAGATACGCGTCCCCGTTGCAGATTACCGTTCCATGTATTTCGCAGAAATTGTCAATGCGCAAATCCCCTTCGGCAACAACATCGCCGAAGAGTTCGCACAGTTCGCAGACAACGATATCATTTCCGTACACCCCGTAGCCTATGGAACAGTGATCTCCGATTAAGACATCGTGTTTTGTTTTGATGAGGTGTTCCTGCAGCTCGGTTTTTTCAGGCAGCACGCAGGTTTTGAATATTTCCGATGCAGACAGGACAACGGATGCGGTTTCTTCATCTATTTTGGCAAGTTCTTTTAATACGTCTTCGCCGGCGGTGATTTCGGTAAACAGCGGTTCTGCTTCTTCGGGTATGCGTTTTGGTTCTTCTTTTTTCGGCATCGCCCGGTTTTCAGCGGTGCGCTTTTCAAGAGCTGCTTCTTCTTCCGGGGTTAAATCCGGTATGCGAAGGTACTCTTCTTTTGCATCCGTTTCGGCTACTATTATCCTGTCTGACATAACCTATCTTTCTATACTTATACTATGTTATGCACCATACTTATGCGTTTTGTCGATAAGGTCTAAAAGTACTGCCATAAGACCTGAGCCGGATATGCGGCACATCGCGCCTTTGGCGCAGGAGAGTTCGTCGTATGCGCATACGTCGTCAACGCGTACTCCGTCGCCGTGTATCATTAATGGTACGGGGTCTGCACTGTGTTCTTTGATGGTGCAGGGTGTTGAGTGGTCGCCGCAGACTGCTGTCAGGAGGCCGGGTACGTCAAAGAACGGGGCGATTGCCTCATCGATTTTTTCAAGGAACTCTTTTTTGGCTTCTGCTTTTCCATCGTGTCCGTATTCGTCGGCGTTTTTGATGTTGAAGAGGACGAAGTCTTTGTGTTCAAGTTCTTTGATGACAAGGGAGACCTGTTCGGATAAGGGGGTGGTCGGGAGAACGGGGATTCTTTCAAGTCCTACGGAGCTGCCGATTCCGGCGATTAATGCAGCTGCTGCAACAACGCTTCCTTTAAGTTCGTGTTTTTCTTCAAAGGTTTCGTAGACGCCCATTTCTCCTGCTCCGCGGATTAAGACGCAGTTTGCGGGGAGTTGTCCTGCGGCAGCACGTGCTTTGTTTACAGGGTGGTCTTTGAGGATTTGTTCTGCCTGGCGGGTGAATTCGTTGCAGACTTCTGCGGTGAATTTTGCTTTTGGGCTGTCATTTTCGGGAACTATGATTTTTGGTGCGGCGCCGGTTTTTTTTGGGTCGTTTGTGGATACGGCCGCGCAAAGTCCTTTGCCTTTGAGTGCGAGTGCCGCGCGGTGTCCGGTTCCGGGGGCAAATTCTATGGTTACGCCGTATTTTGAGAGGTCGACTCCGTTTTTAATCGCGGCGGATATTTCGGTGGTGTCGTTAATTCTTCCTGCGCGGCGGTCGCAGACTAATCCTTTTTCATCGAGCGTCGCGTAGTTTGCGCGGAATCCTATCATGCCGGGCTGCATTTTTATGCCGCAGCCGGCTGCTTCCAGAGGTCCGCGGCCGGTGTAGTATTTGTGCGGGTCGTAGCCGAGTAAACTTAGGTGGGAGGTGTCTGAGCCTGCACGGATTCCGGGGGATATCGGGTCCATTATGCCGCAGATGCCTTCTTTTGCCATGCGGTCAAGGTTCGGAAGTTTAGCGGCCTGTAAGGGGGTTTTTCCGCTGAGGCATTCGCACGGGCGGTCTCCTACGCCGTCAATTATTAAGAGGAGAATTTTGGATGCTGTCATATGGTAATAGTATTGGTGTGCATGGGATAAAAATACCGCCCGTTATATGCGAAAACCCTAATACTCTTGACCTCTTATCTCTATCATCATATGTCATCCTCTCCCGATAAAGAAAACCGTGCGAAAAAGAATGTCGCAACCTTATCCATCTGCTCCAACGCATTCCTGACTGCAGGAAAACTCATCGCAGGTATTCTTTCCGGCTCGGTGAGTATAATATCCGAGGCAATCCATTCCGGTCTTGATTTGCTTGCATCACTGATTGCCTTTTTTTCGGTCAGAAAATCCTCGCTGCCCCCTGACAAAGACCATGCGTTCGGGCACGGTAAATATGAAGACGCATCCGGCATCATCGAAGCGGTTTTAATCGTAGCCGCAGGCGGTATCATTATCTGGGAGGCTATCAGTCACCTGCTTAATCCGTCTGCGCTTGATTTCGCCACTCTGTATATAGGTATGATTGTAATGGGGGTTTCTGCTGCCCTGAACTTTGTTGTCTCAACCTGTCTCATGCGGGTTGCAAAGCGCACGCATTCCGTAGCGCTTGAAAGTGATGCATGGCATCTCAGAACGGATGTCATTACGTCTGCGGGTGTTTTCCTCGGTGTTATTCTGATATGGTTTACTGGTCTTACGTGGATTGATTCAGCAGTCGCTATTGTTCTTGCGCTGTTTATTATCTATGAAGGGGTATCAATCATCAGGCGGACGTTCAGGGATTTGATGGACGCAAGTCTTACTAAAGACGAGATTGCAAAAATTGATGAGATTATCACGCGGCATGCAAACGAGTATACGGAGTATCATGGTCTGAAAACCCGCCGTGCAGGTCCTGATACGTTTGTTGAATTCCATCTGACCATACCGTATCGCTGCACGCTGGTAAACGCCCACGTGCTTACGGACCATATCGAGGATGAAATCCGTTCTGAAATCAGGCGGTGTACGGTGATTATCCATTTTGAGCCGTGCGATGCGAGGTGCGGAAGCGAAATCTGCAGTTTCCTGTGTAAAGAGGAAGTAGAGGGAGGTGAAGGGGAAAAAGCGCAGGGAGATTTTAGCGGGTAACGTCTTTTTCTGCTGCTGCACAACCTTCATATCATTTTATAACCCATTTATTCCATACTGAAAAATCCTTATGGACGCAAGGCATCCCCAAAAAAAGCTGAACCGGATACAACTCTATGGAGAAAAAGAAGCGGACTGCAAAACCTTCTGCTGCTGCATCATTTTCCTCACTGGTTTCTTCGATTCAGGACGTTGACGCCAGGTTTCATGCATCAGCAGTCCACGCAGTAAATACAAGTCTTACGCTTCGAAACTGGTGTATCGGTGCATATATTGCGGAATTTGAACTTGCGGGTGCAGGGCGTGCCCGATATGGCGAGAGGCTCTTTGAGTCGATTGCTGACGAACTGAAACACCGGGGTTTTGTGCGCTGCAGTGCCCGTGATTTGCGGTTGTTTGTTGCATTTTATCAGGCATATCCGCAGGTTTTTGAGATGATTCCAAAAGAAGTGCAGGCAAATCTTCCGGCACTTTGCAGTGGGACCTGTATGGAAAATCCGGTCTCAGAATCAGATTCGGATAACCAAAAGGTATTAATAACAGGAAATTGGGACTCACTGAGTCCCAAATTCAAAACACCTGCAGACAAACTGGTTTCACACCTGTCTTTTACACATATTCGTTTACTTTTGGATGTAAATGAACCGTTGAAGCGTCTGTTTTATGAGATTGAATGTATTAAAGGTATATGGTCTGTTCGTGAACTGAAGCGTCAGATTGATTCGCAGCTGTTTGAGCGGACCGAATTGTCAAAAGATATGGCTGGCTGTGTGAAACTGGCTAATGAGGGTGCCGAGGTATTGTCTCCTTTGCATCTTCTGCGTGACCCGTTTGTGTTTGAATTCCTTGGTTTAAACTGGAAGGATATTGCTGATGAGTCGGATTTTGAGGACGCGCTTGTTGGAAAACTTGAGGAATTCCTGCTTGAACTTGGAAACGGGTTCTGTTTTGAGGCACGCCAGAAGCATATCCTGATTGGCGGCGAGTATTATTCGGTTGACCTTGTCTTCTATCACAGGATATTAAAATGTCATGTGCTGGTTGATTTGAAGATGGGCGGCTTTTCCTATGCGCATGCGGGGCAGATGAATATGTATCTGAACTGGTTCCGTGAGAATATGATGGCGGAAGGTGACAATCCTCCGGTAGGTATTGTGCTTTGTCCGGATAAATCAGATGAGGTTGTAAGATATGCAACAGCAGGTCTTTCCAACGAGGTATTTGTATCCAAATACTCATCCGTCCTTCCAAGTCCCGAGGTTTTGGAGAAATTTATGCGGGATGAGGTTGATGTGTTAAAAGAGGCAGGTGTTGTGTACAGAAGGCACTTGCCTTCTTCCCCTCATCAATGCTAAACTCTTATCATTAATCAGGCACAATATAATAGGCATATGAGAATACTTGTTGTCGGAGGAGGGGGAAGAGAGCATGCAATATGTGCTGCTCTCTGTCGCAATCCGCAAGCAGAACTGTACAGCGTAATGGGCAAGAAAAACCCAGGGATAGCAAAACTTGCAAAAGAGGTCTTTTTACATGCCGAGACTGATTGTCCCGCAGTCCTTGAGTTTGCAAAGAAAACCGGTGTAAAATATGCCGTAATCGGACCTGAAGCACCCCTTCAGGCAGGTTTATCTGACACTCTTGCAGCAGCCGGCATTGGCTGTGTCGGTCCTGTCAAAGCAGCCGCCCGGATTGAAACCGACAAAGGATTCTGCCGCGAACTGATGAAAAAATACCATATTCCGGGCAGTCCCGAATACAAAATCTGCAAAAACCCCGAAGACGCAGTCTCCTTCATCAACGCATACAAAGGCGACCTTGCCGTAAAACCGACCGGATTAACCGGTGGAAAAGGCGTAAAAGTCATGGGTGAACAGGTTGACCGTGCAGGAGCCGTTGAATATGCACGCACCCTCAAAGACCAGGACATTATTCTCGAAGAACGCCTCCTTGGCGAAGAATTCACCCTTATGGCATTCGTTGACGGAAAACACCTTGTTCCGATGCCGCTTGTTCAGGACCACAAGCGTGCATTTGACGGCGATGTCGGACCGAATACGGGCGGAATGGGTTCATATTCTCTTGAAACCCACAAATTCCCCTTCGTCACCGAAGCCGACTGGAATGCTGCATTTGACATCATGCAAAAGACGGTTGATGCGCTTGCAGAAGAAGGTTCCCCCTACAAAGGTATTCTCTACGGACAGTTCATGAACACCGCGTCCGGCCCGAAGGTCATTGAATTCAATGCCCGGTTTGGCGATCCGGAAGCTATGAACGTGTTAACCCTGCTTTCTTCCGACTTCGTTACGATTGTTGAACATATAGTGTCCGGCAGTCTTTGCCCGGCTGATGTTTCTTTTGAGAAATCTGCTTCGGTCTGCAAATATCTTGTCCCGGCGGGATACCCTGAAGCACCTCACGCAGGCGACCCGGTTACTCTTGGTGATATGCACGGCTGCAAACTCTATTACGCAAATGTCGTTGAAGAAGACGGCGTTTTAAAAACCATCACCTCCCGCACGATGGCTTTTGTTGCGCTCGGTCCGTCTCTTGAAGAGGCGGAAAAAGCAGCCGAGGCCGCATGTGAAGGCGTAAAAGGAAATGTGCGTTTCAGAAAAGATGTCGGAACCCGTGCGCTTTTTGAAAAGCGCATTAAGCACATGAAGGAGCTTCGCGGATGAAGGACCTTATTTCGATTACCGACCTTTCGGTCGAGGCGTATGATGAACTCCTGCTTCTTGCAGCCAAACTCAAGCGCCAGCGGTATGCGGGCGTTCCGCACCCGTATCTGCAGGGAAAGACTCTGGGTATGATTTTTGAGAAGGCGTCTACGCGTACCCGTATCTCGTTTGATGTGGGTATGCATGAGTTAGGGGGGTATGCAATCTACTTAAACTCCCGGGATACTCAGATGGGTCGGGGTGAAACCGTGCCTGATTCCGCCCGTGTTATGTCGCGCTTTATGCACGGGGTGATTATGCGTACCTACAAGCATCAGACGATTGTGGATTTCGCAAAATATGCAAGCATTCCGGTGATTAATGCTCTTTCCGACAAGGAGCATCCGTGTCAGATTTTAGCCGACTCGCTTACGTTAAAGGAGAAATTCGGCGACCTTCACGGATTAAAGATTGCCTGGGTGGGCGATGGAAACAATGTCTGCAATTCGTTACTTATGTGTTCGGTGCAGACCGGTATGGAAATTTCGGTTGCTACGCCGAAAGGGTATGAGCCAGATTCCGAGGCGGTCCGTTTTGCGGAGGATAACGGGGGTAAAATCCATTTGTCGCATGATCCGGCAGAAGCTGTGCGTGATGCGCATGCGATTTATACTGATACCTGGATTTCTATGGGGGAGGAGGATATCAGAGATAAGAAGCTCAAGGATTTCGGCGGGTTCCAGGTCAATTCGGCTCTGGTTGCAAAGGCTGCGGATGATGCGCTGATTCTGCATTGTCTTCCGGCGCACCGGGGTGAGGAGATAACGGATGAGGTGCTTGATTCGATGCAGAGCGGGGTGTGGGATGAGGCTGAAAACCGTCTGCATGCGCAGCAGGCTGTGCTTGTCAAGCTCCTGAACAATGAATTATAAGGAAGTATAAGGAATAATAATGGATTTCGAGCGGATTGGAAAAAGGCTCTTTTGCGAGCATCTGGTGGGGGGTAACTTCGGTAATATGAGTGTGAAGGTTGACAGTCTTTCGTATTATATTACGAAGACGGGTTCGTATCTTGATGCTGATCCGGCGCAGATTGTTTTAATGCCGTTAAACGGTCGGCAGACGCCGGGGGCGTCAAGTGAGTGGCGTGTGCATACGGCGGTGTACACTAATTCGGAGCATCAGGCGTTAGTGCATGCGCATCCGCAGTTTTCGGTTGCGTTGTCGCTTGTTGAGGATGTTATTCGTACGGTGGATTCGGAGGGGGGTCTTTTGGCGCCGGAGATTCAGGTTGTTGATGGTGCGTGCGGCAGTCAGGTTCTTGCGGATAATGTGGGTGAGGCGCTTTCGCACAGTAAAATTGTTATTGCGCGGGGGCATGGGACGTTTGCTGCGGGGAGGAATCTGGATGAGGCGTATCTGTATACTTCGCTTTGCGAGCATTGCTGCAAGGTGCTGTGGCTGAAAAATATGTATGAGAAGTGAGGGGTCGGTTTTTTCTCTGTGGGGTTTACCTGTCTCCTCTGCGAATGTCACCATGAAAATCAGTGAAAGATATGGATGGTGAATCCGGGTCGGTGACTTTTTTTTGTGATGGAAAATAGTCAGCGGGTTATTTCTGCGTCTGAAAAAAGTCGGTGACTTTTTTTGGCTCTTGAAAACGTCAGGTGATTTGCGGGGCGCAGTTTTTTG
>DALTWF010000054.1 GCA_029987235.1 Methanocorpusculum sp.
CCCATTACTTTAGTTGCTTTCATGTGTGTTTGCTTCCTTCCTAATTTCTTAGGAAGAACCGCAAAAACAATTACGTACATATAAAGCCTGCAAATTACTACAGAAAATAATGGAAATAGTAATGGAAAATCCTGATAAACCCGTAACAACCTCCCTGTTATACTATATAAACGAAAAAACCAAAACAAACTACCGGAATGCAATCTACCTGTTCCTCTCAACAATATACCCCGAAACAAAACGAGACACAGCCTCACTTGACATCACAGGATTAAAATATTTGCAGGAAGTCAGGAACTTAAGAAACCCTGTAATCGACCTCATAAACGCCGGAGGCACATACATGGAAAAATACGCACCGGCAACAATCAGCCTCAACCTTTTTCTGGCAATCAGCTGGCTCGACGACAACAACATCACCCTGAAAAAACGCGACCGCCAGAAAATTTTCAGACAACTGCCCCCTTCCCGCTCAATACGCAAAGAAGCAGAACTTACATCAGCACTGTTTCAGGATATCTACTCCGAATTGCCCGACTGGACACAGGTCATGCTTCTTATGCTCCTTGCCTCAGGCATGCGCCTTGGCGAAATACTTGCACTGAAAACCACAGACATAAACTGGAAAGAAGAAAGACCGGAAATTAACATCCGGATGGAAATAACCAAAACAAAAACAGCACGAACAACCTACCTGACAACAGAAGCAGCAGCCGCCCTGAAATCATACCTTGAAACAAGAAAAACAAACACCCCTCTTTTGTTTCCCCAAAATCAGACAAGAGCGGAATTTTACATGCGCAAAGCAGCAGATAAAACCGGACATGGAAATCCTAACGGCAAACTGCGTGAAGTTCACTGGCACATGACACGAAAATGGTTTATCTCCCGCTTCTCCCTTTACGCAAGCAAAGAAGTAGCAGAGGAACTTGCCGGACACGAAGGATATCTTTCCAAATCATACCAGCGGTTTACCAAAGAACAAATTCTTGAACAATATAAACTTGCAGAAAAATACCTGACACTTTTCCCGGGGGAAAATCCATCTGCAGATAAAAACACTCCTACCTATATATCCGATGAAAAACAAATATTATACCAGTATGAACCTTCCGAAATACGACATCAACAAATATGACCCTAAAAAAATGATGTTAATTCCTACCATCATTTTTGTCATTGCTGCTGTCATAGTTTTAGTAGTGTTTGCCACCACAGGAATGCCTGTTACGCCCGGCATTGACTTTGCCGGAGGAACAGCGGTGACAATACAGACAACGGACTCAAAAGAAGCAGTCCAGGCAGTATTTGCCGGCTACGACCTGAAAACGATTGATTCAGGTGTAGGTGCGAATTCGTATTACATCAAATTCGGACCGATGAGCAATGAAGAAATGATGGCATTTAACGAATACACGCTGTCAAAGTACCCTGACGCCTCAATCGACCAGATAGGCGCAAATTTCGGAGCAACACTCCAGCATCAGGCATACCTTGCGGTAATCTTTGCCTTCATCGGCATGGCTCTTGTGGTCATTATCGCCTTTAGAAAGATTATCCCGGCATTTACCGTCGTATTTGCGGGAATTGCCGATATCACCATTACCTGTGCAGTAATGAACCTCTTTGGCATGGAGTTATCTCTTGCAACAACCGCAGCATTACTGATGTTAATCGGATATTCGGTGGACAGCAACATTCTTTTAACCACAAAAGTCCTTAAACGTCAGGGCAAAGACGAAGAAAAATTCGCCAACGCCTTCCATACCGGATTTATCATGACCACAACAACGCTTTCTGCAATTCTTCTGATGTTTATCGTCTCCTTTATTGCAGGCGTTACAACGCTTTATTCGATTGCAGGTGTCTTATTTGTCGGTCTTTTATGTGATATGTTTTTTACATGGGTCTTTAACGCAGGTGTTCTGCGCTGGTATCTTGACCGCGAAGCAAAGAAACACGGCGGAAACCGCGAACAGAAACCAAAAGCGGTTATTAAAGGTTCCAAGAAAGCATCAAAAGGAGGTGTAAAGCAATGAGCAGAAACAAGCCGGTGCAGCGCAAGGAAAAGAAAGAATACCATGGATTCCAGGCGGTAATCCGTGATCCGCGTGTAATTGTTGCAGCGGTTCTTGTGATTCTTTCGCTTTGTGCGATTTTTATCCCGATTGGCGATCGTGACGGTATGACGAACCTGAAATTCGGTCTTGATTTAGAAGGCGGTTCGTGGATTCAGCTTGAATTTCAGGCGGAAGTTGTTTCCGTTGCAAATGCGGCAAATATCAATACTGTTGCAGAAAGTGTGGGCAAAACACTTGGCTGCAATGTAATACCGATTGATAATAAGACGATAGAAGTACAGGGTGTATATACCGAAGACGAGTTGCGCAAAGCGGTTGAAGCGGCAGGAGCGACTTATGTATCTTATGAGAAAGGTGTAGGAAGTACTACTGCAGATACCGTTAAGCGTATTCTTGAGTCCAAGGTCAACAGTCTTGGTACAAGCGATGTCAAGGTCAATGTCATGACAAATCTCGGCGGAACCGCCCAGTATGTCCGTGTTGAACTTGCAGGTGTTGATATTCAGACCGCTCAGGAAATCGTCGGTTCTCAGGGTCTTTTCGAAGTCAGGATTGTGACCACAGATGGTCAGACGGAGCATGTGTTATACGGCGATGCTGTAACCGGTGTTCAGAATCCGAAGATGGATACTTCCGGTGTCTGGGGTGTTTCGTTCAGTCTGACTGAGGATGGAGCAAAAGCGCTCAGGGATGCCTGTATTCAGTATGGTGCTACAACAAATCCGAAAGCCCATGAACTTCAGATGTATCTGGATGGTGAGATGGTTTATTCTGCACCGCTTTCAAGTGATTTGGCGGTAAGTCTGTCTAAAACGCCGATTTATTCCCTGATGGCTTCAACCGGTACCGGTGATGAGGGTAAGGAAAAGGCCGAGAGTCTTGAAATCCATTTAAGAGCGGGTGCTTTGCCGGTTCAGGTTCAGATTGCAGGAAGCGGCTCGACTTCGGCAGCATTAGGTGAGTATTTCAAGGTTATCTGTGTTATTGCTGCCTTAGCGGCTTTAGCGGCAGTTGCGGTGATGGTTTATATCAGATACCGTGAGCCTTCGATTGTTCTGCCGATGGTTCTGACTAACATCTCTGAAATTGTGATTCTGCTGGGTATTGCGGTATTTATTCAGCAGCTGGATTTGGCGGCTATTGCGGCTTTGATTGCGGTTTTAGGTACGGGTGTGGATCAGCTGGTTATTATTACGGATGAGGTTATGCATGAGGGCAGGGTTCCTTCTGCAGTATTATATCTTAAGCGGCTGAAGCGTGCTCTTGTAATTATCATTACGTCTGCGGCTACGGTTATTATTGCTATGTTCCCGCTGATTATTATGGATTTATCCACGCTGAAAGGGTTTGCAATCGTTAACATTCTGGGTATCTTAATCGGTGTTATCATTACCAGACCTGCTTATGGTAAGATTGTCATGGAGATTATGGCAACCCGTAAGGAAAAGGTTTCCGGAAAAGAAGAGTAAGTCGGGGTTTTCCCCGGATTTTTTTATTTTTTTGGTTCGCAGTCTGTTTCGCAAAATGAAAAAAATTTCATTTTTGCGAAATGGGGCTGCCCGTCAAGTTATGCAATATCAAGAAGCCATCTGCTTATATCCTGAATTTTAATTCCTTCGTAGTCATAGGTTTCATGATGCGTGCGTGCCAAAATGAGTTTCGGGTATGCATCGTGAATTGCAAGAAGCGGTGTATATTCCCGTTTGAATGTTTCTTCACCGGATATATCATCAGATACCTGAATGTAGATTTTTTCGTCCTGTTTCAGAGCGACAAAGTCAATCTCTCTGGTGTAGAGGGTACCTGCGTATATTTCATATCCCCGGCGGAGAAGTTCGATTGCAACGATATTTTCGAGCATCCTCCCGTAATTCATATTTTTAGTTCCGAGTCTTGCATAGCGGAAGGAGTTGTCGCAGAGATAGTATTTGTCCTGTGTTGAAAGGTATCGTTTTCCCTGTATGTCATATCTTCTGATGCGGTAGAAAAGAAATGCATTGCAGAGATATTCAACATAGGAACTGATGGTTTTATCATTTGTTTTTTCACCGTTTGCGTTAAGGGTTTCTGCTATTTTTCGCAGGGATGTCTGGCATCCTGTTGTATCCATAAGGTAGCTGGTGAGGTTGTCTAAGAGGGGGGAATTTTTGATGGAGAATTTTTGTTTGATGTCGCGTACAATAAGTGTCTGGTATATGTCTGATACGTATTTGCGTTTCTGTTCCGGGTTTTTGTAGTTGTAAGATCCTGCCATTCCTCCCCATTTCAGATATTCGTCGAATGCGGCGAAGATGTCTTCAGATTCGTAATATTTTACGTATTCGGCGAAGGAGAATGGATATATTTGTATTTCAAAGGTGCGGCCTGTGAAAAGTGTTGCAAGGTCACTTGAAAGAAGGAATGCATTTGAACCGGTTATGTAAATATCATATTTTTCGGTGACGTGAAGCCAGGATATTGCTTTTTCAAAGTTTTTGCAGAGTTGTATTTCGTCGATGCAGACTATGTTGTGTTTTTCCGGTTTATAGTGTTTTTTTATGCAGTCATAGAGGGGTTTTGCTTCGAGGAGGGGGGTGTTTTTTTCTTCTATGAGGTTGATGTGGATGATGTTGTTTTCCGGGTTTTTTTTGAGTTCGCGGGTGAATGCTTCAAGGAGTTTGGATTTGCCGCTGCGTCTGACTCCTGTTATGACTTTTATGTCGGGGGTGTTTTGGATGTTGAGGAGGGTTTGGAGGTAGCTGCGTTGTATGAGTTTCATGGTATCTTTGTATGTTTGGTAGTTATGTATAGTAGTTCTATTTCGCAAAATAAAAAAATTTTCGTTTTTGCGAAATGGGAATGGTCCGGGCTTCTGCGGATGTGTTGATGCCAGGTTATATTTTTTGCGGCAATATTGCTGTCTGTTTTTCAATTCAAGGTTTATTTTGCTTTTTTTTTCAGATTGACGGGTTTCTTTACCGGTCTGTCCGGGGTGCAGTTTCATGAGTTTCATGTTTTTTGTTACCTGCTTTTCCGGGCTGGTATAATCAAAATAATCAGGTGAGATAATTTAAGTGAAAAAATTCAGGCTATTATATAATTGTGTAAATATTTTCTATCTTCCTATCCGGTGATAAGAAAATTCCCGGTCTGTTATTTTTTCCGGTATTGTATTTTTCGTGTTATGACGAAACATTTTGCGTCAGACAGTCGTTGTTTGTCGAACCTCATTTTTTGGCGCACGTCGAAAACAGGGGGTATTTTCGGGGTATTTTTGTGCGCACCCGGGTCCTGGCAGGGGTAATCGGGGAGTAAAATTCGACAAACAGCGGTTAAAATGGTTCTGTCAACCACCAAGTTTATATGCGAAAGACGGCTAATATAGCATTGTATTCCGTCTAACGGAGTATACCCTTGCAGAATGCTTATTCGACTCATGTCGAATACACACGTATTGCATGTTTCGGCATGCATAACAAATTTCCTAAGAAATTAGGAAGGAAGCAAACACACATGAAAGCAACTAAAGTAATGGG
>DALTWF010000023.1 GCA_029987235.1 Methanocorpusculum sp.
TTATCCAGAACTATTCCAACAACGCAACCAAGACTGCTCTTGAGACGTACTTTGCGACCAGACCGGACTTAGCCCAGGCCCAGTCCTGAAGACTTCAGCCCGAAGACTGACAATACCACCCGGGGTGATATAAACGGACAAAACATTTGCAGAAAACATCATAATCGCGGTCATAGCCGACCTGATTAAAACATTTCTCATCTTTTGCTCCGCAATCACCTGCGCCCTGATAAAACGGACACTCGCCGGAAAAGAAAAACAGTATGAGCACCCCAAAAAAACCAAGGACACCATCCCCGATGAAGACTTATTCGAGTAAGAAAGACATCCCCCGGCTCATACTGCTTTTCCTTCTTGCACTCCCCCACGCAACCCTGATAACGATTTTATTTTCATAAACCCGCTGGCGGTTTAAACCAGCAATTTTTTCACCTGACCGGCTGAAATCCTGCCCGGAAAACAGCCACTGACATTTTTCAAAACAAAAAACAAAACACCGGCTCAAAACAGACACGAAAAAAAGTCACCGGAAAAAAAATCAGATATCCTCCTCTTTCTTCCACCAGATATGAGCAGACAACGTATATCCCGGAACAACAAACCCATCTTTTGTCGACACCACTTTTTCATCCACATACTCCCGCACAATTTTCCTCTGACATTCATCCTTAACCACCATACGCTTTTCAAAATCCGCATACAAATCTTCCATTTCTGCAAACGCCTGATTCTTCTTCCGCTGCTCAACAACAATATTTGCATAAATCCCCAACTGACAAAGCACATTCCACAAAACATCCGCCGTCGGATCATGACAATACTCCTCACCGTACAGCCTCGGCCACAAATCCACATTCCCCCTCGACGCAGAAGGCGACTTAAAAAACCAGAAAATATGCACCTCGCGGCGTGCTGCATTATTCATCCTCGAAATCACATCACGGATATTACCGAACATGAACGCATACGAAGAAATAACATAATCAAATTTCCCCACATCCCCTGCATCCTCCCACCGCGACGCAACAGACGAAATCTCCGGCGCACCCGTCACCTGACGATACACCTGCATAGCCTCCCGCATTGCCTCAGACGGCTCAAGAGCAGTAACCCTGCAGCCGGCCAACGCAAGAGGAATTGCAAGAGTACCCGGACCCGCACCGATATCAAGAACAGAAGACCCCGGCTCAATGTTCATAGCAGAAATCTGCCAAGCAACACGACCATGACGATCTTCAGTAAGATGCTCGGTAAACCGGGCAACATTCTTTTTGTCGTTCCAGTAATCCTCACTCTTTGCATCTAACTTCTGTTTCTGAAGCCTTGCTTTTTCATGTTGTTCGTCCCACAGGGATATGAAATCCATATGTATAAATTTCATGCACCAAATAATCAAATGATAGGATTTAGTCAGAAAAAATCAACATAATATATTTAACTATTTTGACAAATTACAAAACCTATATGTTATTATCCTGATAATATACTAACCAATGAAACTCATCACGGTTGCCGGACCCCCCTCGTCAGGTAAAACCTCAGTCATTCTCAAAACTCTGGAGACTATGGCAATACCCCCTGAAACCATCGGCGTCATAAAATTTGACTCACTGACCTCCTTTGACCACCTGCGGTATACGGATGCAGAAATTGAAATACGCACAGGCTTTGCCGGCAAAACCTGCCCCGACCACTTCTTTGTCTCAAATATCGAAGCTGCTGTGCAGTGGGCGCACAAACACAACTTCCAATACCTCATCACCGAAAGCGCAGGACTTTGCAACCGCTGCTCACCCTATATAAACGGCATTTTATCAGTCTGCGTCATAGACAACCTCTCCGGCGTCAACACCCCCCGTAAAATCGGCCCGATGCTCAAATACGCCGACGTTGTCGCCGTAACAAAAGGCGACATAGTTTCCCAGGCGGAACGCGAAGTTTTTGCATTCAACATCCGCGAAGTCAATGCAAAAGCAGCAATACTCTTCATCAACGGCATAACCGGCCAGGGAACATTCCACCTTGCAAAATACTTCCGCGAAGCAATGGAAATCAACTCCCTCAAAGACAGAAAACTCCGCTTCACCATGCCCGCAGCAGTCTGTTCCTACTGCACAGGAGAAACCCGCATCGGCGACCCGTACAGAATGGGCATGCTTCGCGCAATGGAGTTTGACGAATGACAGAACCAGACCTGCTTAATGAAATCACCACCCTGACCCTTGGCGACCTCATCAGAAAATACCCCCTTGCAAAAGACTATCTTGCAAACCACCGGATAACTGCAATACCAAAAAATATCCCCTTCCCCGAAGGACTGAAAACCATCTCCGAAGAACAGCTGGAAGAATTCGGACTTGACTCACAAGGCACGGTATTTCATTTCGCCGAATTCCTTTCCGCATTCCTGTCCGGCGGAGAAGGACTGAAAAAAATTGAATCACTTACCATCCTCGGCGGAAAAAACAAGTCCGGCGAGCCGGAAAATATCTCTATTACCGTACAAAAAGGCGAGATATTAAGTATTGTCGGCCCGACCGGTTCAGGCAAAAGCAGACTTTTAGGCGACATCGAATGTCTTGCACAAAAAGACACCCCCACCGGCCGGCAGATTCTGATAAACGGCGAGATTCCGGAAGAAGACTGGCGGTTTTCCTCCGGCTCAAAACTTGTTGCACAGCTTTCGCAGAACATGAATTTCGTGATGGATATTACGGTTTCCGAGTTTCTGTTAATGCATGCAGGAAGCAGGCTTGTTGCAAACCCGGAAGATGCCGCACAGCGCTGTTTTGACTGCGCAAATTCCCTTGCCGGGGAGAAATTTACGAAAGAAACAAAAGTAACGCAGCTTTCCGGCGGCCAGTCACGAGCATTAATGATTGCAGACACCGCATTAATGAGCGAGTCGCCGGTTATTTTAATCGACGAAATCGAAAACGCCGGAATTGACAGAAGCAAGGCAATCGAACTTCTTGCAGGTCACGACAAGATTATTTTAATGTCAACGCATGACCCCCTTTTAGCCCTCCGCGGAACACGCAGGGTGGTAATTTCCAACGGAGGAATTGCCGGTGTGTTGGAGACTTCGAACGCGGAACGAAAAAGTCTTTTGCGTGTTGAAAAAATTGACGCGGTCCTTCAGGATTTGCGTAACAGAATGCGTTTCGGTGAACGTATCACCGAGGATTTAATTCCGGAATTTAAGGAGTAAAAACTATGTGGGAACTGTATGATGCATTAATTGATGAGATTCCTGAGGATATAACGGTTGAACAGGTCTTTGTCGGTGCTGAATCGACCTATGTCATAAACAGTATAGGCGGATTCGGCTATGCGGGATTCCGTGATTATTATCAGCGTGCGCCGATGGTAACGAAAAACAGGCTTGGTACGCCGTTAAAGGAGGCTGCCGCCTGCATCAAGTCATGGAATTTCCGTGAGGCTTCAATCGGTCATGCGGCGATTTGTTCATATTACAACTCCCGCAGTGTTGCAGAAAAGAATGGTATTGAGATTCTGGAGAAAAAGCGGGTTGAGGAACGGCTGAAAGACCCGTTTATCAGTTCGCAGAATAAGGTTAAGGGGAAAAAGGCCGTTATTGTCGGGCATTTCCCGTTTATTGAAAATCTTCTGGGTCCGGTCTGTGATATGAGTATTATTGAATGGGACCCGTATGAGGGGGACTATCCGTATTCTGCTATTGAGTATCTGCTGCCGGAGGCGGATTTTGCGTTCCTTACGTGCGCCGGTTTCGGGGACAAGACAATGGAGCATATGCTTGAACTTGCAGAAAATGCAGAAGAGATTACGATTGTCGGGCCTGCAACTCCTTTAGCGCCCCAACTTTTCGATTTCGGCGTTACGGATTTGTCCGGGTTTGTAGTAACGGATAATGCATTTGCAGCCCGTGTTACGTCCGGTGCGGAAAATGCGCGGATTTTTGATACGGGCCGCAAGGTTTCGTTTAAAGCGCCGGGTAAATAAAAAAAAATAGTTTTCTTTTTTTTTCAGAGTTTTCTGCAGACAACAACCGCTGCTGCTGCAAATCCTGCAAGAAGACCGAAGAGGGGACACGGGGATTTAGTCTGTGTTTTGGGCTGTTCTTTTGGTGTTGAGTAAAGGGTTAATTCGTTGTATTCATCATCAGTCATGTTGTAGTTCAGCATAACCTTGTAGAACTCTTTGACTTTTTCCTTTACGTCATAGTTGAAGGTTTCCGGATACATCACGTTTGCCATCCAGATAAATCCGCAGACACCCAGTCCGGAGAAGGGGGATGCGGTCCAGAGGTAGGGGCAGTAGTTGGGGATTTCATAGACATTGCCGTTTTTGACAGCTTTGAGGTCTTTGAATGCGGCATTTTCCATGAAGGCCTTGTAGTTTGCATGGTCTTTTTCGCCGTTGATGAAGATGAAGTCCGGGTCTTTGTCGTATAAAAGCTGCATGGCGGCTTCCATTCCGTAAACATCTCCTGTTCCTTTGTTTCCTTTAGCGGTGACAATATTGTCTGCAAGGGTATTGATTACCATACCCTGATATCCAAGGGATTTGTCTTCGTTGAATCCGCCGAGGAGGGATATTTCGTTTCCGTCAATGGAGGTAATCTGGCATGCTGTTTTTTTCTCAACTTTTTTCATGCCGGTCTGAATGGTGTCAATCCAGTTCTTCACGTAAAGGTAAAGTTCGTTGCCGCGTTTTTCCGCGCCTAAAATCTGTCCGAGTTTCTGGTACGAGGGAGCAAGTTCTTCAAGGGAGTTCTGGGATACAAATACGGATGCAAGAGTGGATTTTTCAGTGAATTTGTCCAGTTCTTCGGCTGAGCCTTTCTTTGCCTGTCCGACGTCAATATATACATCGACACCGCGGTCAACAAGGTTTAAAACTTCTTCATAGTTCATGTCGCTGACTGAGGTAAAGAGTCCTCCGGTCATGGGCAGGTTTTTGGCTGCGAGTTCGGGCAGGTATTTTTCTGCGTTGGTCGGCAGGCCTTTGGCGCAGGAGGCAAGGTAGTCAGGGTCAAATGATATCAGGACGGATAATGCAATCGCCCCGGACGGGATTACTTTGTCAACGACTAAGGGCAGGGTTACTTCACGTCCGAAGTCATCGGTGTATGTTCTGGTATCATCCAATGCTGCGGCGCATGTGCTGAAGAGGAGGAGGGTCGCAAGAAGGATGCAGATTGTTCTAAGTGTTTTTCTCATGTTGATATGTTATTAGTGCGCGGTTGATAATATAAATTGCTGATTTTTGTAAGGTAAGTTAATTTAACATGGTTTACAAAAGGGTGGGTTTTGCTGGGGGGTGAAGAGGTGAGCGCGGGAAAAAATAGTCAGGGGAAGTGCACCCCCCTGAGGGTTTATCCTGAAATCGTGTGTGAGGTTTATGAGGTAATAGTAACTTTCGTCCGCGCAATAACGCTTCCTGCCTTGTCCACTAAATCAAGGTAGAAATACGTACCAAGATTTGCCGGATTGCAAAATGCATATGCTCCGAAATATGCCGATTTACCATCTCCGGTCCAGAATACCTGTGCATTCTCATTCACTCCCGGACTTGGTCCGGTCCAATCTTTTTCTGTCGAATAATCTTTGCAGTTTGCAGCAGTTACATAAAACATATCTCCCGACTTGAATGCTTTAGACGAAGATGCGGCTAAATCCTCATTGTCTGCAGAATTAATAATAATGGATTTATCAATAATGTATGCAAACTTCGCTGCATCAGGACCCATTAATTCCGAAGGTGTCGTCATGAAATTAGTGTCCGTAAGTGAGACTGCATCTCCACCGGTATGTGAAATCGTCATACCCTGCGACTGACTGTACGTTGCTTTAAACGTTAACTGAGGTGCTGTTTCTGTTGTCGTTACAACACCGCTTGCAAAAACAGCTACAACTGCAGCAATTATAATTGTGACAACGAGCATCAGCATTACACCAACTACAGGCGATACTGCAGTTTCTGAATTCATATGTTTTTCAATCATTTTAACTCACCGTGATATCTTTGTCATAAATAATCTGATTGCTTGGCAGGTGAAGAATAACAATGTTCACCGTGGAACCGGTTTTTAACTCTTCCCATCCTTTGCCAAGTACTGACTGCATTCCGTCATATTCATCATCAGATGCAAATTTGCCCACATATCCGCCGGATGTATAACCATCTTCAACTGAATCAGCCTTATTGATGAATCCTCCTTTCTGCCCGGCAGGATATGCGTACATTACAGTACCACCGATAAGAGTATAGTTGCCAAACTGCTGTTCTGAATTGGTAGGTATGCCGCTGTTCTGCTTTGCAATTCCATTGCCGTAGCCAAACGGCGAAGCGGTCATATTTTTTCCCTTGAAATCCCACGTTGACGGATGTTCACCGGTCGAAGTACTTACCCATTTTGAGTTCTCGCTGTCGTACCATTTGGTCGTAATCTTCAGGTCGGATGTTTTAATCGGTTCACTTACAGAGAGAACTTCCATCTGAAGATAGGAATTGTAATATTCTCCGCCGTTCACCATTTTGGTGTCAAGAGTGAGAACAGGCGCTGCTTTCGTATCCGAACCCATGTTTCCGGCAAATACTGCAACAACTCCTGCAATAATAATCGTTACAACAAGCATCAGCATCACACCGACTACGGGCGATACTGCGGCTTCTTTTTTGTTCGTGTGTTTTTGATACATGTAGTCCACCTTCGAAAAAGTGTAAATCTAACTTTTGTGTAAACCATAACATAAACTCTTTCCCATAACGTAAATTAAATAAAATTAACTTCCTTAACAAAAATCTGTGCAGGGAAATAAAACCCGGTTAACACGCGCGCAAAACAGAAAATGCTGCCGGAAGATATTTTCCCCGCAGCAATAAAAACCCACATATTCATACAAGTATAGAATATTCGTAACACTAAAAATTACAACTTTAACTATTTGTGCGCGTTAAATTGATTCATAATGAAACATACGTAACATTTATCCCCGCGCAAAACAAAGAGAGATATGGCGGAAAATCACCGGAAAGGTTTTCATAGTCCTTTTGAAATCAATCCCGGCTGGATTCCGCCGTTTTGTTTTACGCAGACCAGACTTGAGAACTTTAGATATCTTTTTATCATACCAAGTTTATATACAAATATAACTCAGTCGCATTTAGTATTACGAATGTGCCAAAATAATATGAAATGCAAAAGGACGGCCGGGTTGGAGATGATTATGATGAACATGAAAGAAAGAAAAGAAAGCGCAGTATCGCCCGTAGTCGGAGTTATGCTGATGCTTGTTGTGACAATTATAATCGCAGGAGTTGTTGCTGCCTTTGCCGGAGGTCTTGGCTCAACAGAAAAAACTGCTCCGACCATTGTTGCAAGTACAGAAATCTGGTCAGCAGAATCCTACGACAATTATGCATACGGCAGATTTGCCATGACTGTTGAAAGCGTATCAGAGCCGGTCAGTACCGCAGACCTAAAACTCGTTACCTCCTGGACCGGTGATGACGGAGTGAAATACGGAAACACAACAACAGCCGGTATGAAAAACACTAAGTACGACAGTTATGAATACAACGCCCCGATCGGAATGGGAAGCGGCGTTACCGGAAACCAGATGACCTCGGGCGGATATGGAGAAAACCAGTGGTTTGGAAACTACACCCTCTCAGCCGGAACATCAATGACCGCAAACGGAGCCTATACAGGAGAAGGTAAAAAAGGCGGCATAAAAACCCACACGGCAAATGACGCTATGGACGCAATTCTCGGAGATACCTGGTCAGAAAATCTTGAAAAAGGCGACATTGTTTCAGTGAAACTCATTTACCTGCCGTCGAATGCAGTCATCTATGAAAAGGAGGTAATTGTAAAATGATGCAGAAACACGCAAACAAAAAAGAATCAGCAGTATCGCCCGTAGTCGGAGTAATGCTGATGCTTGTAGTAACAATTATAATCGCAGGCGTTGTTGCCGTATTTGCCGGAGGAATTACCGGAAACTCGGAACAAATCCCGACCGCAATGATTTCAGCCGAATACTCGCAGACTAACGGGCTTACGCTGAACCATGCCGGCGGAGATGTGATTGATTTCGAAAAGGCAGCCGTGATTGTCAGCCCGTCCGCCGGATTCGGCTCCGGATACCGTACTCTTTACTGGGAAGTTCCGGTTCAGGTAAAAAAACTTGATGCAGGCGAATCAATAACCATCAAAGCTCCGGTTCAGAGTAAAAAGTATGACCAGGGAGATGCGAAAAAGGAAGACAATGCAAAGTACTCCGCATACGGATTTGACAATGCCAAAAATGTCGGCAACTACTTTACCCTGAAGATTGAACAGAACGGCAAGACCGTAGCAGAAACCGAAGTCAGAATCGACCCATGACAATCATGTTAAATTAACTCATTGATTTAATACATCAGAAAACAAAAACATTAGGAACAACGCAACTGCATAAAAATAAATTATAATACAAACAAAAACTACTCTAACAAAAATAAAACTACATTAGTGTAAATAAAATGAGTGAAGAGACAATGGAACAACCTGCAGAAAAAAAGACGGTACGGCTTGTAAACCTCTTCAAAAAAGAGAAGAAAGCCGACGCGGAAAAGAAAACGTCCCACCCTCTCAAGTTACCGTTCTTTTCCAGAAAAGAAACCCCCGTCTTTGAAGAGCCGCCGGTTGAACTCGCCCTCCCTCATTTTGAAACAGACGAAGAAGTCCTGACCAAATACTGGCTTACTGCACCCCACTCTTTTGTTACGATTTGCAAAGACGACAGAAACCGCCTGCACTATTATATTACCGAACCTTCCTTAACCGAAAAAGAATACGTAATCCTCGAAGAATCCTTCGAATACCTGCGCTCAACCCTGATTTTCGACACCGTAAAACGCCGCGGCGAAATGAACCTGGATGATGCCGTACTCAGAAGCGCAATTCTTCTCTTTGACAAAACACTTTCAGAAGAACGCATCCGCGTGCTGATTTACTACCTCTACCGCAACTTCCTCGGCTACGGCAAACTCGACCCCCTGATGCACGACGACAGAATTGAAGATATAACCTGCAACGGCTCAAATATTCCGCTCTTTTTGTACCACCGCGAATACGGAAACATTGAAACAAACTGCATTTTCGAAAAAGAAGAACTCAACAAATTCGTCTTAAAACTTGCACAGAAAGCCGATAAACAGTTATCCCTTACCACCCCGCTCGTTGATGCAACCCTTCCCGACGGAAGCCGTGCCCAGATTACCTATTCTGATATCGTCTCATCAAAGGGCAGTTCGTTTACGATTCGTAAATTCAAGGCTGACCCGATGACGCCGGCCGAACTCGTCCGCGGTCACACCTATTCTGCAGAACTTCTGGCCCACATCTGGCTTGCGGTCGAAAACCGCAAGAGTGTAATTGTCGCAGGAGGTACTGCAAGCGGAAAAACCTCGACCATGAACGCAGTTTCGTTTTTCATCCCGGAAACGGCGAAAATCGTCTCAATCGAAGACACCTGCGAAATCCAGCTGCCGCATGCAAACTGGCTTTCGATGAAAACCCGCGCCTCATCCGTAAACGAATCAAGCAGCGTTACAATGTTTTCCCTTCTGAAAGCCGCCCTTCGTCAGCGACCGGAATACATCATTGTAGGTGAAGTCCGCGGTGTTGAGGCACAGACGCTCTTTCAGGCGATGAATACGGGACACACAACGTTTTCCACCCTGCACGCCGGAAACGTAAAAGAAGCAGTAAACCGTCTCACGCATGACCCGATTAATGTACCGACCGCGATGTTTTCCGCGCTGGACCTGATTATCGTACAGAGTCTGCTTTATTCCGAGGGGAAGGGCTTCAGACGCTCGACTTCGCTCAATGAGGTGTCGGTTGAGGGAGATGAAATCAAATGGACGCCGCTTTTTACCTGGAATCATGTAACCGATACGTTTGACAAAGTATTTGAAAAATCAGCGGTCTTTGACGATATTGCCTACAAAAACGGCTGGACACAGGAGGAAATACAGAAAAAAATCAATGCGAGAGCTGCAGTTCTCAAAAAACTTGGCGCACAGCCGAAGGTTTCCACACAGGATATGGAGGAAGCAATTGTAAATCTCGTCATATCGGAGGAAAACGCCGGTGTTTGAATCGCTTGCGCACGATTTGCGTGCGGCTCACATGACGGATGCTCCGCAGAAATATTTCGCAAAAACGCTTCTGCAGAGTCTCGGATTTGCGGTTTTATTTGCTGCAGCGCTGTATCTTCTTCTCAATTATTTTAAATTCAATCTGCCGTTTGTGGATTCGCTTCCCTGGTGGGTTTTATACGGTTTCTTCTGCGGCATTCTGCCTTTAGCCGCGTTCCTGCTTTCCTATTTTACGCCGAAAATGAAGGCAGCATCCCGGAAAACCCGCATTAACCTTGACCTTCCGTATGCAATTACCTACATGCAGGCTTTATCCACGACTTTAACACTTTATGACATTTTCCGAAGTGTATATGAAGCATCAGACCTGTATGGAGAGGTTTCAAAAGAGTGCGGACTTATTGTGCGGGATGTGGAACTTTTCGGGCAGGATATGGCGACTGCAATGGAAAATACGATGAAAATCACGCCCTCGGAAAATTTCCGTGAACTGCTTAACGACCTGTTGCTGGTTCACAGAAGCGGCGGCGATATGCGGGCGTTTTTCAATGCAAAATCAGAATCCTACCGTGAAATCGCAAAAAACGAGATGGATTCGCTGCTGCAGTTTCTGGAAATGATTGCCGAGGTGTATGTAACAGCCTTTGTTGCAGGCCCGATTGCGGTAATTATCATGATTATCGCCCAGAATCTTTCCGGACAGGATGCAATCGGCAATCTTATGCCGCTGCTTTTTGTCGGTCTTCCGGTCGGGGCGGTAATGCTGATTTCGGTTCTGTATGTTCTTTTACCGGCGAATAATATCACCGTTACAAAAAAAGAGGTGCATGAAACAGAATTCACCCCTGAAAATGTCACTGACATGGGTGCAGCACTGGACAAAAAATTCCGGCGGCAGATTGAAAACCGCAGAATGCAGAACAAAATCAAAAACATTCTGCTCCATCCGGTCAAGGCATATATCTCAACCTATGTGCCTGCATGCGTGATTGGCGGAGCTCTTGTATTAGTGGTTCTTGGGCTTTATCTCGGCGGAATTCTCCGCATGGTCTTTCCGGTGTACACGCTTGAAACAGCGGTCTGTATCGCCCTGATTGCCGCAGTTCTGCCGCTTGCAGCAGCATATGAAATACGCGCCCGCTATGTTGCCCGCGTGGAAAAAAATCTGCCGGAGATGCTTCGTGAGATTTCGGATATGAAAGACATCGGTATGACGCTGCAGGGAGCGATTCAGACGATTTCCGGACATAAGGCGGGAGTTTTGTCAACTGAGATAAAAATTGTCTCCGAAGAAATCCGCTACGGCTCATCACTTTCAGGGGCACTGGTCAGAATGGAGGAAAGAATCGGTCTTACCACGGTAAAGCGGGCGATTTCGCTTCTTGTCCGTGCAAGCGAGGTTACAGATTACATTCGTGAGATTCTTGCGATTGCCATTGCCGACCTGGAACATTATCTGAAGATGAAAAACAAGCGGTTTAATGTCGCATTCGTGTATCTGGCGATTATTTATCTGTCGGTCGGCATTTATCTTTTTGCTGCGTATGCGATGAATGTTATTTTTATTTCGAGTTTCGCAAACTTCAGTGTAACATTTGATACGGCGGGAACCACCCAGCAGATGTTTGTTATCGGCATAATTCTCTCGTTTTTCTCCGGAATTATGGCAGGCCAGCTTTCTGCAAACACTATGCTTTCCGGGCTGAAACATTCGATTATCATGCTTGTTCTGACGATTATCGTCTTTGTTGTTCTGATATGAGGTAAAAATGAAAAAAGATTCTGCTGTATCAAGTGTTGTCGGCGAAATGCTGATGCTTGCGGTGGTTGTGATTTTAGCCGGCATTTTCGCGGTCGGGGCGATGAGTTTTTTACCCGGCGAACGTGACGATGTGATTGATATTACGGCGGATTTTTTCTCGGACCCAAATGCGGTAATTTTCACCCACCGGGGCGGGGATGTTGTGTCAGCATCGGACCTGAAGGTAACCGTTTACCGCGGAACTGCGAAAATTGATGCGGCATACAGTATTTCAGGTACGGTTTTTGATTTGGGCAATACGATTCAGCTAAGTAAGACACTGCTTCAGTCCGGTGATGAAATCCGCATATCCACGGGCAAATCGATTGTTTACGCTGGGGTGATGCCGTAATGCAGAAAAGAGATGATGCCGTATCACCGGTTGTTGCCATGATGCTGATCCTTGCGGTCATTGCCATCTGTGTTTCGGTTATGTTTGCAACCTATGTTCCCGACCTGAAGGAAAACGCCGAAATTCTGCATTCCAAGGAGGTGAAAGAGGAATTTTTCAAATTCGCATCGGATGTGGATAATCTGTTTACAAACGGAAGAAGCGGAGTGTATTCGTACATAATTCCCCTCGGCGGAGGAGATACGCTTCTATCTCCGTCAAAATCTGCCGGAACGCTGCAGCTTGGGCGGGAAACGATTGGCGAAATTACAATTGAAGGATATGTAGACGGTTCTTCTGTGACTGACACATATATGGTGTACAATACTCCTGTTACCTATACACCCCTTCTTTCCTTCTGGGAAAACCAGGGCTATAAATACGGAAACGAAACGGTCTATGTTACCAAAGGAACGGTTGAAATTCCCGCACTGGAAGGAGTTTCTGACACGGAGGCGGAACATCTTGCATCAAGAACTACACTCCTGAAATATATGGAGCCGCAGAAAATCTACTGGTATACAGGCCATGACTCCGTGACCCATGATACATTTACGATGAACATTATTTCTGTTGAAAACGAGGTGAACGAATCATATATAAGCGGAAACGGAGAAGCTGTACTGACCATAAGAAAAGGTGCTGAAACAACCATAAAATACGACCCGGTGTACAGTATCACGATACAGCCGTACAACGGTATGGCATACAGCCCGTCTCTTCCCCATGACAGTGAGGTAATTGTAACCTGTATAACTGCAAAGGTGAGCGTACAATGAAAGAATCCGCCGTATCACCGGTCGTAGGCGTAATGCTCCTGTTAATCGTGACCGTAATTCTTGCAGCCGTTTTTGCATCCTCGGCAGGTTCGATGTTTTCCGACGGAAAAACCGACCCTATTCAGGCAGAAATCGTCTGCAGTGACCCGGAAAATTACATTTTCGAACTGAAATCAGGCGATTCCTTTTCTCTATCCCGCATAAAACTCGTATATGGACTTCGGGAAAATCCGACAGCACACAGTACAGTGACTTTTCCCGAAGGAACTGTAACCCTGGACAACTGCAGATTCCAGGCATCTGCGCCTGCATTTCCGGCAAATCCGGGAGACCACCTGACCTATGCATTTTACGATGTAAAATCGGGAATCCTTATTTCTGCGGGAGAAATTCTGTGCTGATACAGTACATTTAATATCTTTCAGAAAGAGAAGTAATTATTATGAAGAAAGCATTCATTTTCTTAATCGCAGGACTTGTCCTTACCGGCCTTGTCTTTGCAGCAGGATGTACTTCAACTCCTGCAGACCCCGTAGCAGGACAGTGGAAATGGGCTGAAGGAAACGGAAATCCGGCGGTTGTCTATACCTTCAATGCAGACGGAACCGGCAATTTCTATTCGGAAAACGAGTACTCCTATGTAAATGATGAGGGATCTGAAGTATCCGGTTCGAGTTCCACTTCCGAAACCTTCCACTGGACGAAAAACGAAAATGTCTACACCGTTACCTGGATGAACGATCCTGACAGCGTATTCACCTATGATGCAGCAGCCAATACTCTGACTAACAAAGAGACCGGCGCAGTACTCATCAGAAAATAACTCCTTTTTTTTCCTAAAACTCTATAACTCATCAGCACAAATATTGGTAATAGATGAAACCAGTCTATCTTATCCCGTTCATTAGCATCATTCTGCTGGTACTGTGCGCCGCAGGATGCGTATCAACGCCCGACAATCCGGTGACACCGACTCAGACTCCAACGATTTTTCCGACACCAGACGTTCAGACACAGGACAAACTCATCGGAACATGGACACTTGAAAAAGAACACGCACCCCAGACCGGCGCATATGTCAAAAACTGCGTCATAACCTTCAATCCTGACGGAACCTGCATCGAAACAGACTACTGGAGCGACGGAGACACAGGACACTTAATCGGCAACTGGAAAAAGACCGGGGAAAACACCTACGTATATGACGCATACCGGCTCTTTACCCTCAAAGACGGAAAACTGATTGCATGGTTTGACTCAAGAACCATGTACGGCTCAGACACCTTCGCCGGTAAATGGGTGCAGAAAGATGAAGACAAAGAAATAGTATATGTCGAATACATCATCAACGCAGACGGAACCGGAACCGAGATACGCAAATCCGACATGAACGGCGAAACCCAGACGATGAACGTACCTCTTACATGGAAAGATTTCGGCAACGGAAACTACCAGGTGTTTATGGACGACCCGAAGACGGAATACATCGTTGAAATGGTGTCTGATAACAAAATTTACGAACCCCAGCTGGGCGACACACTCATCAGAGTCTGAAGACAAAACCTTCCTTTTTTCGGCGCGTATTGCAGTTTTGCCCCTGCAGGGAAAAAAATCCCGCGCCAAATGCGGCATTTGAGAATTCAAATAAGCAACCTTATATAGAACTACTAAACAACATAATTCATACATTACCCGAACTACGGGTATAGGTGATTATACTATGTCAGCACAATTAGGCGGACAGCCAATATTAATCCTGAAAGAGGGCGGATCCCGCACTCGCGGACGGGACGCACAGAGTATGAACATTGCAGCAGCAAAAGCAGTAGCTGGTGCAGTCAGAACCACTCTCGGTCCGAAAGGCATGGACAAAATGCTTGTCGACACCATTGGTGACGTTGTTATTACCAACGACGGTGTTACCATCTTAAAAGAGATGGACATTGAACACCCGGCAGCAAAGATGATGGTTGAAGTCGCAAAGACCCAGGATGACGAGGTCGGAGACGGAACCACTTCTGCAGTTGTTATTGCAGGCGAACTCTTAAAGAAGGCAGAAGAACTCCTTGAGCAGGATGTTCACCCGACTGTTATCACCCTCGGATACAGACAGGCAGCAGAAAAAGCACAGGAATTCCTCCAGACCATTGTCAAAGACGTCAAATCAACCGACAAAGACATTCTCTCCAAGATTGCAGGCACTGCAATGACCGGAAAGAACGCAGAGGCATCCAAAGACAAACTCTGTGACTTAATCGTCCGTGCAATTACCTTAGTTGCAGACAAGGACGGAACTGTTGACACCGAAAACGTCAAAGTCGAGAAGCGTGTCGGCGGAGCTATTGAGGATTCAGAAATCATTGAGGGTATGCTCATCGACAAAGAACGTGTCCACCCGGGTATGCCCAAGACCGTCAAGAACGCAAAGATTCTCTTACTCAACGCAGCAGTCGAGTACAAGAAGACCGAAGTCGATGCAGAAATCTCCATCACCTCTCCGGACCAGCTTCAGTTATTCCTTGACGAAGAGGAAAAGATGATTAAAGGCATCGTTGACAAGATTGTCAAGTCCGGTGCAAACGTCTTATTCTGTCAGAAGGGTATTGATGACATCGCACAGCACTACCTCTCCAAGGCAGGTATCTTTGCAGCACGCCGTGTAAAGAAATCCGATATGGAGAAACTTGCACGTGCAACCGGTGGAGCGATTATTTCCTCAATCGATGCAATCGGCAAAGACGAACTTGGTGAAGCAGGCTTAGTTGAAGAGCGCAAAGTCGGATCCGGCGAAGAGATGATCTTTGTTGAGAAGTGCAAGAACCCGAAGGCAGTCTCCATCATCATCAAGGGCGGAACCGAGCACGTTGTTGACGAGCTTGGCAGAGCACTCGAAGACGCACTCCGTGTTGTCGGATGTGTTGTTGAAGACAAGAAGGTAGTTGCAGGCGGAGGAGCCCCGGAAGTTGAACTCGCACTCAGACTCAAGGAGTACGCAGCAACTCAGGGCGGCAGAATCCAGCTCGCAATCGATGCATTCGCATCCGCACTCGAAGTCATTCCGAGAACCCTTGCAGAAAATGCAGGTCTCGACCCGATTGACAAACTTGTCGACCTCCGTGCAGCACACGAGAAGGGCAAGAAGACCTTCGGTCTTGATGTCTTCAAGGGCGAGCCGGTTGACATGTGGAAGGCAGGCGTTGTCGAGCCGCTGAGAGTAAAGACTCAGGCAATTGCATCCGCAGCTGAAGCAGCTGTTATGATTTTAAGAATTGATGATGTCATCGCATCCGCAAAGTCCGCAGGTCCGTCTCCGGAAGAGGCAGCCGCAATGGGCGGAATGGGTGGCATGCCGGGCGGAATGCCGGGCATGATGTAAGCTGACAGGGCTTACTCATCACCTTTTTCAAAATACTTTTTTTCCGACTTATTTATTCTCATCACTGAAAATTTCTGCCCAAACCGGCAGATATTTTCAGTCGCCAGTATTCTCCCCCTATCCTAAACATTGAATACCTTATACAACACATTACTAATGATTTCATCATGACGGAAATTCCAAAAGAGGAGATGATTTTAAAGTGCCCGTCCACCTGTGCAGGATGCGGTTCACTTTTATCACTCCGCTATATCTTAAAAGCTGCAGGAAAGGACACGATTCTCGTAATCCCCGCCTGCTGCAACAGTGTCATCCAGGGAGTATATCCATACATGCTCCATACCATTCCGGTGTACAACATAGCATTCGCAGCCTCTGCCGCATGCGCATCGGGAATGTCTGAAGCATTACGTGCAAAAGGAAAGAAGACCAACGTTATCGTCTACGCGGGTGACGGAGGAACAGCAGATATCGGTATTCAGGCCTTATCCGGCGCACTCGAACGCGGAGAAGACTTCCTGTACATCTGCTACGACAACGAAGCATACGGCAACACCGGAATGCAGCGGTCAGGCGCAACTCCGCTTGGAGCAATTACAACAACCACCCCGAACGGAAAGAAAGTCGTCAAAAAGGACCTCGATAGAATCATCGAAGCCCACAACCTGCCCTATCAGGCAACAGCCTGTGCTGCATACCCTGCCGATATTTACAACAAAGTAAAGAAAGCCCTCTCAATTCCCGGACCGAAATTCATCCACATCCTTGCACCATGCCCGCCGGGATGGAAGACCCCGTCAGAAAAGACCGTCGAAGTTGCAAAACTCGCCGTCAAATCAGGGCTTTGGATTTTATGGGAGAAGGAATACGACAAACTCACCATAAGCGCACCCTCAAAGGCCGCAATGAAAAGACCGGTACCGGTTATTGACTACCTGAAGATGCAGGGCAGATTCAAGAAAGTCGATGACAAACTTGCAGCAGAAATTCAGGCAAACGTTGACAAAAACCTGCGCAAGATGGAAGCAGAAGTCAAAGTATCGGAGGAAATCGCATGAGTGAAAAACTTGTCATGGGAACCGGAAACAAAGCAGTAGCAGCAGCGGTCAAAAAAGCACAGCCAACCGTAGTTGCTGCCTATCCGATTACCCCGCAGACCGAAATCATCGAAAGCATCGCAGAATATGTCGAAGCAGGCGAAATGGACGCCCGCTACATCCCGGTCGAGTCCGAACACTCTGCAATGACTGCATGTATCGGTGCATCAATTACCGGTGTCCGTGTCTTTACCGCAACAAGTTCCCACGGTCTGCTCTACATGCATGAGATGCTTCACTGGGCAGCAGGCGCACGTCTTCCGATTGTCATGGGTCAGGTTAACAGAACAATCGCTCCGGGATGGAACACCTGGGCAGAACATTCTGACGCACTTTCCCAGAGAGATACCGGATGGCTGCAGATTTACGTATCCACCGTTCAGGAAGCATATGATGCGACATTAATGGCATTCCGTATTGCAGAAGACAACAGAGTCCTCCTGCCCGTCATGATTAACATGGATGGATTCTTGCTCTCCCACATTATGCAGCCTTACGAGATGACCGAGCCGGGAGATTTCATCCCGCCTATGTCTCTGCCGCATGCAATCGATGTAAACGACCCGCACGGCTATGGGGCTATGAGTCCGTCCAATGTGCACTACACGTTCAGATTCGACATGGAAAAAGCCCAGCGGGCAGCCCGCAAGGTCATTGAGGAGACCGAAGCCGAATTTGCAAAGCGGTTCGGCAGAAAATACGCTCCGGTCGAGGAATATCTCTGCGATGACGCGGATGTTGTCATTGTTGCCATGGGTACCATGGGTAAAGAAGCAGAAGTCGCAGCCGATTTACTCCGCAAGGAAGGTGTCAAATGCGGTGTTATGAGAATCCGCTGGCTCAGACCGTTCCCGCTTGACATGAAGATTGCCGGAAAAGAGCTGGTCGTAATCGACAGGGATTATTCGTTCGGCTTCGGCGGCGTTGTTGCCGGAGAAATCCAGGCACGCTATCCTGAGGTAAAGATGGCAAGAATTATTGCAGGTCTTGGTGGTCAGGAGGTCACGTTTGAGGATATGGCTGAGTTTGTCAGGTCCAGAAAAATCGGAACCGAGTTCTGGTTTGGAATCCCGCAGGAGGAGCAGTAAATGTACGAAATCAGAATTCATTCAAGAGGAGGTCAGGGCGGTGTTACCGCAGCACGCATGATGGCGTCCGCTGCGGTTAAAGACGGAAAGTTTGCGACCGCATGTCCGTTCTACGGTGCAGAACGCCGCGGAGCTCCGATTGTATCATTCGTAAGAATTGATGAGTCACCGGTCAGAATCTATTCGCAGATTACCAGGCCGGATATGATTGTGGTTCTTGATCCGACGGTAATGGAGACGGTAAATGTCCTGGATGGTTTAAAGGACGGCGGAAAAATATTTGTCAATACGCATGAAGACCTGAAGTTCCCACCGCAGTTTAAGGCATACTGTGCGGATTTAACGGGCATCTCGCTCAAGACGAATTTATTCATCGCGGGCAGCCCGATTTTAAACACGCCGGTTATCGGTGCTCTTGCAAAACTCGGTATTTTCACGCATGAGTCCGGAAAGAGGGCAATCGAGGAGACCTTTACGGATGTAAGAAACGTTGAGGCTGCCGAGGCTACATATCAGGAGGTTAAAGCATGATGCCCAAAATCACCATCAGCGTCCCAAAAGAGGCTGCAATGGGTCAGACCGGTACCTGGAGAACGTTCAGACCGGTGGTAAACCGTGAAATCTGCAACCACTGCGGAATCTGTGCGATGTACTGCCCGGATGCAGTAATTGATGCGGATACGCAGGAAATCGACCTGACCTACTGCAAAGGATGTGGAATCTGTTCCAACGAGTGTCCGAAAAAGTGCATTACGATGAGAAGAGAAGAACACTAATTTTTTTATTTTTTTATATTTACTTAATCAAGCAAAAAAAGCGATGGATTGTCCATCATTTCCAGGAAATTTCTTTGCCTTCCTTCTTCCAGTCATGATACTCGGAAGCCGCTGTAAATATCGCATCCGTTGAAGAGTTCAGACCGGTCTCGCAGGAATCCTGCACAACACCGATGATGAAACCGATACCCACAACCTGCATTGAAATTTCAACCGGAACCCCAAAGAGCGAACATGCCAGGGGGATTAACAGAAGCGACCCGCCTGCAACTCCTGATGCTCCGCATGCACAAAGAGCGGCAACGAAACAAAGCAGAATCTGCATGTAGAAAGGTGTTTGAATACCAAGCGTATACACACAGGCAAGAGTCATAATCGTAACCGTAATTGCAGCACCCGCCATGTTAATAGTTGCACCAAGCGGAATCGTTGTTGAATAGATATTCGGATTCAGTTTCAGCGATTTGCATAAGTTCATGTTGACCGGAATGTTTGCCCCCGAACTTCTGGTGAAAAATGCCGGAATAAATGATTCCTTTAAACATTTCAACACCAGCGGATACGGATTCTGACGAATCATCACAAACACAATAAGCGGATTGATAACCAGGGCCACAATCGCCATAGTGCCAACGAGAAGGGCAAGAAGCTGACCGTAATTGACGAAAATTTCAAGACCGTTGGTAGACACAGCATTAAAAACAATACCAAGAACACCAAACGGTGCAAAAGAAATAATCCATTTTACTACGACTGATACAGCATCTGCAATTTCACTAATCACGTATTTTGTTTTGTCGCTGGATTTGCGGAGAGCAAGACCGAAAACAACTGCCCAGAACAGAATACCAAGGAAATTTGTATTGGTAATCGCTGCAAGCGGGTTAATGACAATATCTTTGATGATGCCGAGGAATACGGCACCAACATCCCCTGCAACTTCATACCCTGATGCAGCCTCCACTCCGTTAAGAGAAAGACCTACCGGGAAAAAGAAGAAAATCGTCACTGCTGTAACCGCTGCTGCAAGTGTTCCAATCACATACATAGCTACTACACGTGCGATAGATTTACCGTGACCTTTACCATTTGCAAGAGCAGAGATAACAAGAACAAAGACCAGAATCGGAGCAATTCCTTTCAATGCACCGATAAACAGTACACCAAGCAGACTGATAAGATCAAACTGCGGTACAAGAAGAGCCAGTATGACACCAATAATCAAGCCGCCGAGTATACGCAGAACAAGACTGGTATTATTCCATTTTTGAAGAATATTCGTAAAAATCATAAAAAAAAGGATTATTATTACGGGCTTACCCTGTGTCTGTCACGCGGGAATAAAACACCCTCGCGGATATTCTGCAGGTCGAGCATGGTCATGATTAAACGCTCTGCACCAAGACCCCATCCTGCGTGCGGCGGCATACCATACTTGAACGGGTTTAAGTAGAACTCGAATGCATCCGGGTTTAATCCCTTTTCCTTAATCTGCTTGACAAGAAGCTCCGGAATATGGCATCTCTGTGCCCCGGAGGAAAGTTCCATTCTCGGATGCATCATATCAAATGCTCTGCAGACTTCCGGTCTGTCAAGGAACGGCATGGTGTAGAACGGTCTGGTTGTTGACGGCCATTCAGTGATGAAATACATCGTGCCCATCTTCTCACCGATGATTCTTTCTGCTGCAGAGGATAGGTCTTCACCGAAAGAAAGCGGCTCTCCGCCTTCGGTTGAGATTTTAATTGCTTCGGAGTAGGTGATTCTCGGGAACGGAACGGTCGGGACTTTGAAGTCAGTGATGCCGAGGACCGCAAGTTCGTCTGCACATTTTTCCTTGACAACGCTGTATGCGTGGGCAACAACATTTTCAAGTACTTTCATGGCGTCCTCCTGGTCGGCAAAGGACATTTCGATATCGATTGAGGTTGCCTCGTTTAAGTGTCTTACAGTGTTGTGTTCCTCTGCTCTGAAAATCGGGCCGATTTCAAAGACTTTCTCAAATCCGGAGGACATGAGCATCTGTTTGAACAACTGCGGGGACTGGTTTAAGAATGCCTCTTTATCGAAGTAGGCAAGCGGGAATAATTCGGTTCCGCCTTCGGTTGCTGCTGCGACAATCTTCGGGGTCTGGGCCTGGATGAATCCGTGGTCCCAGAGGTAGTCGGAGATTGCGTGGAGAACGGTGCTTCTGATTCTGAAAATGGCTCCGACTGCAGGCTTTCTTAAATCAAGGTATCTGTTGTCAAGTCTGGTATCGAGTTCTGCCGGTACTTTTTCGGAGACGTCAAGCGGCAGAGGGGTGTCTGCTTTTGCAATGATTTTGAATGTGGATGGAACGAGTTCGCGTCCTCCGGGTGCTTTTTCGGTCGGTTTGACTTCGCCTTCGCACTCGATTACGGATTCGCGGCTTGTTTCCTTGACGGCTGCAAGTACTTCGGGGCTGACCTTTTTCTTCGGGATGGTGACCTGAAGAATGCCTGTTCTGTCTCTGATAAGCAGGAAGGTAAGACCTCCGAGGTCGCGCTCTTCATGAACCCAGCCGGCTACACATGCGTGACCGATTTCCGGGGTAACGTCTTTTATTGGGATGCGCATAAAATTCGCTATAGTATTTGCTTTATGAATACATTAGTGTTTGGTCCGGATGCTGATAAAAATCCTTATCTCTTTTTCCCACCCACTACATAGTATGAATCTTCCCCACCTTCTTCCGACAACCGTTGTCGGTTCGTTCCCCTGCATAAAAACGAGAGGTCTTTTTGACCCGTATAAAAAAGCCGTGAGGTTTGCCGTAGCCGAGCAGATCAGAGCCGGTGTTGATATTATTTCCGACGGCCAGGTCAGAGCGGATATGATAAATGCGTTTGTCTCAAAACTTCCGGGTATCACGGACAAGACGGTCACTGGTAAAATCCAGCCGGCAGACAAACCAATTAGGATAAAGGATACGAAATATGCGCTTACACAGAACAAGTATGTAAAGGGAATTCTTTCCGGTCCCTGCACGCTTTCCTATGCGCTTCAGATTGAAACGCCGCAGTACCGCAATAAAGAAGAGGTCATTATGGATTTGGCAGCGGCACTTCATGCGGAGGCAAAGCATCTGGATGCAGCAGGAGTTTCGGTTATCCAGGTGGATGAGCCGATTTTATCGACGGGGGCAATTGCAATTGATACCGCAAAAGAGGCGCTGAAAATTATCTTCGACGGCATAAAAGCGCCTTCCTGTGTGCATACCTGCGGTATTTTACATGATATTGCAGACAAGTGGGTAACGTTGCCGGTGGACATTCTTGATTTTGAGTATGCGGTTAGTCCGGAAAATCTTGCATCGCTTTCAAAGCATGATTTGAAAGGTAAAAAAATCGGCTGCGGCTGTGTACAGAGTTCGAATCAGGCGGTGGAGCCGGTTGATGATATCAGAAAAAATATTCTTGCCTGTGTTGAGGCGTTCGGTGCGGAAAATATGCTGGTTGATCCGGACTGCGGACTGAGAATGCATACGCCGGAGGTGGCGTTTGCAAAACTGGCGAACATGTGCGAGGCGGCAAAGAGGGTAAGAGAGGAAAATCTGTAAAGCCCGGATTATTACTTATTACCAATCCTCAAACCTATTTTTCCTCGGAATATCCAAGAATATTATCCATATTGTCCAGAATTAACTCCTGTGCATCTTTCGAATAGAAACACTGCATATACCTTTTTCCATCCGGGGTTTTAATCTCCCTGAATGTAATTCCAAGTTCTTCACCCTCTTCTGTCGGTATTTTTGAACTTGCACCATTAATTATTTCCGTATCAATTTTCAGATACCCCTGCCGGACGAGCCACTGTGTTATCGCCCCCGCCTGAGGAACGTCCATTTCAACTCCAACCGCTTCTCTTACTTTGCTCCGGAAAGCAGATATTTTCAATGGGAAAGGCATGAGAAGTTTCTGTTTTTCTTCTTCAGACATTGAAAACGGAATAGAATTACGCCAGCGATAAGATTTGGCACCGAGTGTGGAAAAAGGTGAGAGAGAATACTCACGCATAACTTTTGCAGCGGTAAAAAAACAGCGTACCAGCTCAACATTATTCAATAAAGTGTCATCTGCCAGCTTCTCACCGGTAAATGGATTTCTTCCTGCCGCAAGAGATTCAAGAATTCTAATATAACTGTTAAGGTCTTCAATTTCCGATTAGTCCATGCTGTCTCACATGTTATAATAGGAAATCCAATAATAAAAAATAATCGGCGGAAAATAATTATACCAGTTTGTGTTCCCCGCCCTCGATTACAACCCGCTGCACCTTTTTATCCAGGAAACACCAGTGGTCATACTGAAGCGTGGACAAATCCACAACCACAGCCTCCGCAGGCGTCGGATTAATATCCATCTCTCTCTGGAAAGAGGTCTGCGACTGCCAGGTTCCCGCATTTACCCCGAGAACACCGTTATAGTTTACCACATCGGAGATATGCACATGACCAGTCTGGAAGATGTCCGGAACCTCACTGATAACCAGACGATCTGATTCCGTGGAAAGAAGAGGCGTCCGCTGTCCATAAATCGGCGCCATATGACGACGCTGAAGCATCGCTTTCATAATATCGCCGGATCTGCTGTAGGAAGAACCGGGAATCGCCTTGATTAAATCATCAATGCTCCGTCCGTGATACATCTGAATGGTGACGCCCTGAATGCTGACTGAGGCAGGATTTTCCACGAACGTGACATTGTCCGGGAATTTAGTGCGGAACTCCTCAGGCAGGGCAGGCTGCGGTTCTGCTCCGCGAACCGCATCATGGTTGCCCGGGGATAGAACAATCTGCATATGCTTCGGCAGATTCGAAAGCATCTCGCCCACACGGTCATACTGCTCATAAATCGTCTTGATTTCAAGCTCCTTGTTCTGATCCGGATAAATTCCGATACCATCGACCACATCACCGTCGATTAAGAGATAACCGATTTCCGGATGCTCTTCAAGCCAGCAGGAAAACCGCTCCCATGCATCAGGCAGAAATGTGTTTGAACCCACATGCACATCCGAAATCATACAGACTTTGCCCGGCTCTTTGGACTGCGACGGAACATGCTGTTTGGGAATATCCGGGCGGAAAAACTGCCTGACAAAAACCATCCCCCCGCGTCCTCCAGGATTCGGGCGGATGGAACCTTTTACCCCGATAACTTCGTCATAGACAATCCGTTCCGCTTCATGGAAAAACTCATCGTCTTTGCGGAACATTACGCTGATTGCACCAGAACTGTCCTCGATTTCAACAATGCGGTGACCGTTTTTGCTTGATCTGAAATCAACCACAGCACCGCAAATGCCTATTTCGGTTTCGGCAAACCGGTTTGCATTCTTCAAAAGAGCCTCAATCGGAATCGGATTTACCCGGCCGCGCAGAATTCCTGAAAGCTGATCATATCTGCTTCTGAAAAGTTTCACTGAATCCTCAGGGTTTCCAAGCGGTATGGAGTTTCCCTCGCGGCCGCTTATTATCGAAGGAATATCAGAAAGACCGACAGAGAGTTTGTCGTTTCGAAGAACCGTCATGCCTGATACGAGGTTGGGCGTTACCACTACCGTACCCGAAGGAATCCCTGAAATGATTCCTTCGACAACGCCCGAACTCTGATTTTCAAAAACGTAGGAAACTACGTCCGGATGGACCAGAAAACCTGCATCAGCAAAGCGTTTGACAATCTCTCTTTTTTCCATAGGATTTGGTTTCCACTCGAAATAAAGGGGTATATATATTGTTCTTTTTTTACTTCAGGGACGCGACAAATTCACCCATGCGGTGTATGGATTCAGTCAGTTTGCGCCGGTCAACAGCGTAACAGGTTCTTACATGACCTTTTCCTGATTCGCCAAAGGCACTGCCCGGAACAACGGCAACCTGCTGTTCTTTTAACAGCCGCTCGGCAAACTCCTCATCGGAAAGCCCTGTGCTTTCAATGGAGGGAAACGCATAAAATGCCCCTTTGGGCATGTGGCATGTAAGTCCGATGTCATTGAGACCTTTGACGAAGAGATTTCTTCTGATGCGGTATTCCGCAATCATTTCGTTTTTAGCCTCTTCACAGGTCTTCATTGCCTGAATGCCGGCAAACTGTGCTGCGGTAGGTGCTGACATCATCACATACTGGTGAATCTTGAGTGCCGCATCGCAGATTTCTTTCGGCGCACAGAGGTAGCCGAGTCTCCAGCCCGTCATTGCATAGGCCTTGGAAAATCCATTAAGAGTAATCGTTCTGTCCCGGAGTTCAGGAAGAGAGGCCGGAGAGACATGGTGACCTTCGTAGGTCAGTTCCGAATACACTTCATCAGAAATCAGGAGCAGGTCATGGTCGACAATCACATCCGAAATCGCCTTGAGGTCGTCTTTATCCATTACACCTCCGGTCGGGTTGTTCGGGAAGTTGATAATCAGCGTCTTTGTCTTCGGCGTGATTTTTTCCATCAGTGTGTCTGCGGTTACCTTGAACTGGTCTTCTGCAGGACACGGAAGAGGTACGGGTTTTCCGCCCGCCAGGCGTACTTCGGGTCCGTAGGAGACGAAACAGGGGTCAACAACCAGGACTTCATCGCCCGGATTAATCACTGCCCGCACGGCAACATCAAATCCTTCCGATACTCCGGTGGTCACAATGATTTCTGATGCCGGGTCGTATTTGGTGTGATACCGGCGGTCAAGGTCGTCGCAGAGGAGTTTGCAAAGCTCAGGCAGTCCTCTGTTTGCCGTGTACATGGTCATGCCTTTTTCGATGGAGGTGATTGCAGCCTTTGAGGCAATCCAGGGGGTATCGAAATCCGGTTCACCCACTCCAAGACTGATTACCTTGTCACTGTCCATTGTAAGAACCAGGTCAAAGAACTTCCTGATTCCCGACGGCGGAATTTCAGCAGCTATATTTGATACAAATTTTCTCATATCGCGCCTTAGAATGTGATTAACTGACGGTCTCTGTTCTGCGGTCTTGCCATCTCAACGCCCTGTTCCTTGTACGTGCGCATAATAATCTGTGTCATGGTTTCACGCACGCCGTCGATTGAAGCAATCTGTTCTGCAACAAAACGGGAAACTTCCGCCATTGACTGACCGCGGATGGTTACCTGAAAATCGTAGGTTCCGGTAAGAAGCACGATTGATTCAACCTGAGGGTAGCGGGAGATTTTTTCTGCAATACCATCGTAGCCGAGTCCTTTTTCCGGGGTGACTTTGAGGGAAAGAATTACCGTTACTTCGTCGCGTCCTGCGGTAGTGTAATCAACTACCGCTGTGCATTTTTTCAGAATGCCCGATGCTGCAAGATACTGAATACGGGTTTCTACTTCTTTTTCGGTGATTTCAAGCATTACCGCAATGTCTTTTGAGGGGGTGCGGCAGTTTTTCTGCAGTTCCTGCAGAATGCATGTGTCTATTTCATCCATTTTGTTTACCTGCTGATTTTTTTCTTTTTGTTTTTCGTTTTTTGTTTGTCTCTTGACCTGAGTGTTTCTGCTGGATGTTTTCCCTGGTGTTTCTGTTTTGCGATTCCTTAGAGCAGCGGTTTTAAGATGGGGCATTCGCGGAAACGCTCTTCACTCATAATTACCCGGCGGATATCGCCTGTTGCATTGTTAAAGAGAATTTCTGTTGTTCTTCCATGTCTTCCATGGGAAACAACACGGGTGGTGATGATGCCAAGCATGCTCAGTTCGTTGATGAGGTCGGTAATTCTTCTGTTGGAAAGGGATTCAAGGTCAATGCCGCGTGCAACTTCGCGGTACATATTGCAGACCATGCCGCTGTTGAAGTATCTCTGACCGGAGGCTTCGGCAAGGAGCATGGCGCAGAGAACTGCTTTGCTCTGAAGAGTGAGGGTCTTTACTCCTTCGCTCATGAGGTTTGTTTCAATGCTGTCCTGAGCTGCATTGACATGGGTTTCAAGAACTTTGTCTGCTCCTTCGCGTTCTGCAAGTTCTCCTGATACGCGGAGTAGGTCGAGTGCGCGTCTTGCGTCACCGTGTTCCTGTGCTGCTTTTGCTGCACAGAGGCGGATGACTTCATCAGATACGGTGTTTTCGCAGAATGCAACCTCTGCACGCTGGTGAAGGATGTCGCGGAGCTGGTCTGCGTTATATGGCGGGAAAATAAGTTCTTCTTCCGAGAGGGAGGAAAGAACACGGGCATCAAGGAAGTCTTTGAAGGTGAGGTCGTTTGAGATTCCGATTATGCAGACTCGTGCATTTTTCAGGTCGCTGTTGATTCTGGTCAGGCTGTAGAGTGTGTCGTCTCCGGACTTCTTCACGAGTTTGTCAATTTCGTCAAGGACAATAATCTGCAGACCGCCTGCATGTTCGAGAACTTTTTTCAGTTCTTCGTACACCTGATCGGTATGCCATCCGGTGAATGGAATGGCTGCTTTTACCCGGTCGGATGCGCGGTTGTCATTATCAGTAACCTGATTTGCTATCTGGGCTAGTACGCGGTACTGGGTGTCGATTGTTTCACAGTTTAAGTGAATAAGTCTGCAGCGGGAAAATTCCGAGCTTTCTTTTTCCAGTTCTCCGCCGACAAATTTGACGCAGGCGGTTTTTCCGGTTCCGGTTTTTCCGTAGATGAGGATATTGGACGGGGTTGCTCCCTGCAGGGCAGGGGCTAATATTTCTGCAATCGAGTCTATCTGATCATCTCTGTGGGGCAGTTCCCGCGGGCTGTAACTGTGGCGCAGGACTTCACGGTTTTTGAAAATCCTGTTCCCGTTGAGATATTTGCTGAAGAGGTTTTTTGATTGTACCTCTTCAGTTTGCTGCTGTTCTTCCATGATGAGTTCCAGTATGTTATATTAGTGTTCATAGGATTTAACACTATACATAGACCTTTTGCGAGTGGAGGTATTCAAGAGAAGTGGGTGATTATCAGGAGAGATAATAAGGAGAGTAATGAGATGGTTATGATTTGGAAATATACTGAATGTAAATAAGGACAGGTAGTTTGCCAGTGGAAAAACGGCGGGATATTTTATATAAACATCTTCATCAGGGATAGTTTATAATAAAGGTATCAGGTAGTCCCCTACCCCTTTGTTGCGAATGGAAGAGTGTGATAAGTGAGTGTCAGATTTGACACTGTTTTTGTCAAAAAACGGTTGAGTAGTCATTAGTAAGTTATACTTCTGACAATATAAATCTTTTCTTTTTATTATTTAAAAAAATAAAAAAGCCTGTCCAATCACCCCCTCAAAGCATTGGACACAATTTTACTTGAGAAATTTTCCAAACCCCTCTAAAATAAAACAAAAACCGCTCCGCTATGATAAATATAAAGGAGGGGGGGGGGGA
>DALTWF010000024.1 GCA_029987235.1 Methanocorpusculum sp.
CAATAATTTTCCTTCCCGAAAAAAGTCAGTGACTAATTTACCTTCCCGAATTAAGCCACTCATATTTTTCGTAAACCTACGGGGGCAGGGGCCCCAGAGAGCCGCCAGGGGTGGCCGCCAGGGGCAGCCCCCTATCTTCTTGACATCTCCCCCGGGAGAGCGGGCGCCATCCTGAGGGCGATGCCGTCTGAGGCTTTAGCCGAAGACTGGAGCCAGGTTTTTCCTGGCGACCGAAGGTTTGAGCAAGCCTTTGCTGGCGATGCCCGGGGTGGTTGAAAGTTTTTTATTTCATGTGTTGTCGTGCCCCGTTTTCCTTTCGGCATTTTGCTGTGTGTGCGGCTTTCACCTGTGCTCTTTTTGCTTTGGTCGCGTATGGGGGCAAAAGTGCGTTGCCTGCAGCAACGCGATTTCATCTAAAATGTACTTCTCTTCATAGCAGCCATAATTATCTCAGCATCGCGTACTGCCCTTATCCTCTGACTTTCTGCTGCGTCTTCGGTGAGTGCGGTTCCGCATCTGAGGCAGTATCTTGATTTTTGCGGGACTGATTCGCCGCAGATGGGGCAGGGTATTTTATTGATTTCTTCTCTGAGTGCTGCGCGTGCTATGTCGGTGGTTTTTGTTTTGCGGCTGTCTGCTGTCAGGTTAAGTGCTTCAAGATCTTCTGCCGGTATGCGAAAGGTCATCTGGATGGTGTTTTTTTCCGGTCTTTTCATATTCTCCCTGAATAAGTATTGGTTTTGAGAAGGGATAAGGAAATGTATCAGGAAGGGTCTTACCCCCCCCTCTTTTGAAAAAAAGTGTATGGGGGGGTGGGAGTATCCGGATATCCGGATATCCGGATACTACATTTATATACTAGTTCTTCTTTTTTTGACCCTTCCTGTTCGTTTTTTATTTATACTTTTAATTACAAATAATAAACACAAGACCGTTTGAGAAAACGGATTTAACGAAGTGTAAACCGTTTGACAAAACGAAAAAATGAAAGTCGAAAAACATCTGTTTCGACTGCCCAATCGCAAGGAAACGGCTCCGTTTTTTCTAGTATATAAAATTTTATGCGCATATGCGCATATGCGCATACTCTACCCCCCCCCCTTACCCTTTTTTTCGGAGAAAAAAATCAGGGTTTTGGTGTGGTCAGGGGTACTTTTCAGTTAAGTTTCCTATACTTGAAAAATATAAACAGGACTGAACCGATTCCGATAAAGAAAACAATCACCGGAATAAAAACAGTGATAAGATTTTCCGGATTGAGAAGCAGCATTACTCCGGATGCAGCCACCGTTCCTAAAAACAGCAGTATCAGAGAAACGGCACAGATGAGATAAAACTGCAGGTCTTCTTTATTCATGCTTTCCTCCTGTGAGATAGGATGTGTAAATTTCTTCGGCGGAAAGCTGCGTTTCGGCAAGCATGGATATTGCATTGAGTGCCTTTAAAATGTATGTCAGACTCAGTTCTATCATTTCCCGGATGATTGCAGAACACTGCTCTTCACGTACTCCGTCAGGAATAAAGGAGGTCATATAGTAGTTGATTCTATTCATTTCAACTAAAAAGGTGAACCTGCCGAATTCCAGATCTTCGTTTAAGTAGTTCACCAGTGTACTTGCTTCAAGGATTCTGTCCTGCGGGATGTCGATAAAGATTAAGGAATAATCGGAAAGACCGCGGCTGTTTATGGTTTCTGCTATCAGCGATGAAAATTTTTCAAATTCAATACAGACACCTTCTTCATTGTATATGTATTGAAAGTGCAAGTCTTCGCAGGTATTTACTACCCATTCATTGAGTTCTGTCATAGTTTTCCCTTGTGTATCTAATAGTATGTTGTATATATTGCATTATGTTTTTTACTGCAAGATATTGTAATGCAAAATGCGCAATGCAGAAGCGAAAATCCGGGTGGTGAAAATCTGTAGTTTTTTTTTCCCGTTTTTGAAACAAAACAGAGCCTTCATTTTCTTCTGATTTTCAAATGGTTTCTATTCTGCGTCCGGTTCCGAGCGGCTGAGTCTTTCGGACCGCGCGGTAGGGGGTTTTTATACTCCGTCATCATATTTTATTTTGCAAGCCGGACACTCAGATGTGCTCCGGTCAGGCAATACTGTTCTCTCCTGAGAGTTATACTCCAATCAGGCATAGGGGGGATTTATTTTATAAGTCCGAGATATGAGTAATCCTCTTCCCCTCTGGCTTGCGCTGCGGGTGAATACTTATGGTTGATGCTCTTGTTTATTACCGGTCTATGTCGCGGGCGGTCGGCAGAGTGATTTTTGTGCCGCTTCGCGTCACCCTCCCCGGCACCCCTCGCCTAGAAATCACCCGGCCGCCTGCGAAACAAAACACAAAAAAAAGTCACCCACTTTTTTGAACCGCAAAAATAACCCCCTCGACCTATTTCAACCGCAAAATTAAGTCACTGACTTTACACCACGCATACTTTTTCGTGTCTTTCGTTGACTTTCGTGTTTTTCGTGGCGGCTTTCGTGAGGGAGATAGTTAAGCCGGCACACCCAAAAAAACCACCGCATCCCAACCCCCCCGCTTTACCTATCTCTTTATAAACATGTAACTCGTATATTTATCCTATCTCTCTAAGAAGAGAAAGGAACAATAAATGTACCGCCCGAAAACCAAAATACACTACTGGACAATGGGAGACGACATATGAGCCGATTTGCTGCAGGATGTATGGCAGCATTAGCTGCATTTATCGCCTACCTCGCCCTGTCCGCAGGCTCAGCGATTGAAACAAGTACTATTCTTCTCTGGTCGCTTCCAGAACTTATCATCGGACTACTGCTCGCACTTCTGACCGGATTTTTGTGCCGTAAATTTATACCCGACACAGCAGCCCGCTTCTTCAACCCGAGACGCTGGCTCTTTGCCCTCGTTTACCTCCCCCTGTTTGCCGTTGAATTTGTCATTGCAAACTGCAAAACCGCATGGAGCGTTATTTCCGGAAGAAACATCCGCCCGGCAATCGTAAAAGTCAAAACCCCCATGAAAAACGACGCAGGAACCCTTCTTCTTTCCGCAACGATTACCTACCAGCCCGGAACAGCCGTAGTCGAAAGCGACGAAACCGACCGCTCCCTTTACATCCACATGCTTGATGCAGGCGAAAAACCGGAAAAAACCGTCTCAGAAGACAAAATCTTTGCAAAAATCAGCCTTGCAAAATGGCTGAAGAAGGTGACCGAATGATTGCAGGAATAATGAACGAAATCCTCATCGGAGGAGCAGTTCTCTTTGTAGCCCTCATAATCTGCTGCGTCATACGCATGCTTACAGCAAAAACCGCGCCCGACAGAATGCTTGCCCTTGATGTGATTAATATATTAGTCGTTATCATCATGATACTGCTTTCAATCGCCTTCGCCCAGCCGATATTCATCGACGTCGCAGTCCTTTATGCGATAATCTCCTTTGTCGGAACAATGTATATTGCAAAACACATCGCAGGTGATTTAAAATGACCGGACTTGAAACCGCCGTCCTGATTCTCCTAATAGTATCAGCCCTGTTCAGCATATTAGGCGTAATCGGACTCTTCCGCTTCCCGGACTTCTATACCCGGATGCATGCAGCAGGACTTGTTTCCGGATTCGGACTCATCTTTGCAGCAGCAGGCGCAATCGTCTATGTTGCAGGAAATATCGCCCAAAACAGCGGATACACCGGATTTATCTTCCACATCGTCTTTGCCGTACTGCTTGTATTCATTGCAGCAACCACCTCAACCCACGTAATCGCACGGGCGGCACACAAATCAGGATTAAAACCGTTAGGTGCTGAAATTGACGCACTTTCGGAGGAATCGCCATGATTGATATACTCTTAATTGTACTCCACATTGCATTCCTCGCAGCAGCGATTGCCTGTGCAGCAGCCGTATTCTGGCTCAAAGACCTTATCGCCTGCGCCATTTCATTTGCAGCATTCAGTTTCCTTCTGGCTCTGGAATTCTTTATTCTCCAGGCCCCCGACGTGGCAATAGCAGAAGCTGCAATCGGTGCAGGACTTTCAACCGCAATTCTTGTCATTGCAATAAAAGGAACGAAGCGCATGGAGAGTGATGAATAATGGCAAAAGACTCCATATCCATCGCAAAACCGCTTGCAATCATCCTTGTCATTGCGGTTTTCCTGATTGTGCTTCTACCGGTCTTCGGCCTTACGTTCGGCGAGCCGCGTGAATCTGCAACAGACGACTACTATATCGCAAATACAGAAGAGGAAACCGGCTCAGCCAACGCGGTTACCGCGGTTGTCTTTGATTACCGTGGTTTTGATACCTTAGGCGAAGCAACGGTTCTGTTTATTGCAGTATTAGGCATAATCATGCTTTTCAGGAGGATAAAGTAATGTCGTCGGGATTAATTGCAAAAACGGCAGCAAAACTCCTTGTTCCTTTCATCATCATATTCGGCTTTTATGTCGTAATGCACGGACACCTATCACCCGGCGGAGGATTTCAGGGCGGGGCGGTTGCAGCAACGGCTGTAGCCCTGCTTGTGGCAGCATTTTCCGTACATGACGGAGAAGAAAAGCTCCCCTCGCTTAAAAACATCAAACTCTTCGAATCTGCGGGCCTGATTCTTTTCATCTGCACCGCACTTGCAGGAATTGCCTGCGCAGGAGGACTTCTGGTAAACTGGCTTGCAGGTACAGGCGGTCTTTTCGGCAACTTCGTTGCCGCAGGAAGCACGGCAGCAGACCTCTGGACCGGAGGAACCATTCCGGTTCTGAACTTTGCAATAGGCATTGAGGTCTTTGGTGCGATGTCGGTAATCATCCTTTACATGTTCAAAGGTCTTCGTGAAACAACACAGGCAGAAGACGATACCCCTGCCCCGCAGACCCCGGTCAAAAAAGGCAAAGGCAAAAAACAGCGGAGGGTACAGAAATGATGGCAATTCCGCTTATTGCCGTTGCCCTTTTAGTCGGTATCGGTCTTGCAATTCTTCTTTTAAAGAAGAACATGATAAAAATGGTCATGGGATTAGGCATTGTGGAAGGTGCGGTAAACCTTTTCCTTGTCTCACTCGGCTACAGAGAAGGCGGAATTGCGCCTATCTGGGTAAATGCGCCAAGTGAAGCAATGGTTTTACCTACCGTTCAGGCCTTAACGCTTACCAACATCGTTATCGGTGTTGCAACAACCGCACTGCTTCTGTCCTTTATCATGGTCATTTACAAGAAATACGGTACAGTGCAGTCTGATAAAATGCGGAGGCTGAAGAAATGAACGCGCTTTTGGACAACCTTCCGGCACTGCTTATCGCAGTGCCTCTCCTTGGTGCGTTTCTGACACCTCTTTTCGGCAGATTCCTGCCGAAACTGATGAAACCCTGGGTAATTCTTGCGGTATTTGCCTCGGCCGCGGTCGCTGTAGCAACCGCGGTAAAGGTATTCATATCCGGTCCGATAGTTTACGCATTTGGTCTTCCGGCAGGCGCATCGGCCGTATCTGATTCGGCAGGAATACCAATCAGAATTCTCTTCACCATAGATGCCTTTGGCGCATTTATGCTGCTTTCAGCAGCAATTGTGAGTGTTTCAGCCGCACTTTATCTTATCGCATCCCAAAAGACCCGCTCAGGAAAACCAGAGTTCTTTGCCCTGTTCCTGCTTCTTACCACAGGTATCTTCGGCATGGTTTCCACCGGCGATTTGTTCAACTTCTTCGTCTTCCTGGAAATCAACTCGCTTTCCGCGGCCGCAATGGTTGCTTACCACAGAAAAGGCGGCATTGCGGTCGAAGGAGCCATAAAATACGCGATTGTAAACACTCTCGGCGGACTTATGGTCCTTTTGGGCATCGGTCTTTTGTACTCGCAGTACGGTTCACTCAATATGGCTGTAATTGCCTCGCAGATTGCCCCAAATACCCTGACCATAACCGCACTGGTCTTATTCATCACCGCACTTGCAATGAAGGCGGGCTCTGTTCCGTTCCATTTCGCAACACCGGACGCATATTCTGTTGCGCCCTCGGGTGTCACCGCATTAATGATTGTGGCAAGCCAGGCGGGTCTGTATGGAATCTTCAGAATCTGCTTTACCGTCTATAACGGCGTGTTTAACACATTAACCGTCGGCTGGGTCATTATTATTCTCGGTCTTTTATCGATGGTAATCGGTGTTACCATGGCTCTGCCCCAGAAGGATGTAAAACGCCTTCTTGCCTACCATGCGGTATCGCAGACCGGCTACATGCTTTTAGGTGTCGGTGTGTGCGTTGCCGTTTTGGGCGACGCAGCAGCTCTTGATGCCTTTGGTAAAACAGCAATGGAAGGAGGTATCTTCCACATTTTCAACCATGCGATGTACAAAGGTCTCTTATTCCTTGCAGTCGGTGCTGTTATTCTCAGAACCGGTGTCTGGAGCTTAAACAAGATGGGAGGACTTGGGCACAACATGAAATGGACCATGATATTCTTCCTCATCGGAGCGTTTGCAATCGCCGGTATCCCGCCGTTTAACGGATTTGCAAGCAAACTGATGATTTACGAGTCGGTCTTTGCGTTCAGCCCGGTTCTGTCCATTATTGCAATGGTGGTAAGCATCTTAACGCTTGCATCGTTTATGAAAGTCTTCCATTCGCTCTTTTTAGGACCGAAACAGGAGGAGTACGCCGAAGTAAAGGAGGCACCGAAAGTAATGATTGCAGCAATGGTAATTCTTACGGTATTTGTCGTCGGACTGGGATTATTCCCCGACTTCTTCCTTGAAACAGTAATCAGCCCTGCAGCAGACGCCCTTATTAACACGGGTTCGTATATATCTGCGGTATTCGGAGGTGGCGCATGAGTTTTGTACTTGATACCGGATTCGGATTCTGGAATCCGCTGATCTGGCTTATTGTAATCGCAGTCGGCCTGCTTTTGTCCTGGCTTATTCTCCGGTGCGGCCGCAAAGACTATGACAAAGAGTCCGAGCAGACCAAGCCGTATCTTTCGGGCAACGACGAGCCGAAAGCAGCAGAGGGGCACGTGCGCGGAGGAAATCTGTATTACGGATTTACCCATGCGCTGAAAGGATACTATGACAAACTGGTGCCTCTGCATACAGGTATCTTAAATGACTATATCGGCTGGTTCCTTTTGGGACTGGTTATTACTTTCGTGGTGGTGATTTTACTATGAACGCACTGAACAAGTCGCTTTGGGTCTTCCACTTTAATGCAGGTTCGTGCAACGGCTGCGATATTGAAATCGTGGCAACGATTACGCCCAGATACGACCCGGAGCGTTTCGGGGTGAAACTGGTCGGTTCCCCGCGGCATGCGGATGTTTTGCTGGTAACAGGTCCGGTAACGGCTCAAATGGCCGACCGCCTCAGACGTGTCTATGCGCAGATGCCTTCACCGAAGGTGGTTATGGCAATAGGCACGTGTGCGCAGTCGGGCGGTGTTTTCAGCACGTCTTACAACCTTGCAGGACCTGTTGACCAGATTATTCCGGTCGATGTCTATGTCCCGGGATGCGCCCCGCGTCCCGAGGCAATTATAAACGGTGTTGTGACTGCGATTGCAAAACTGGAACGTCTGCAGAGCGGAGAAGATACAAATAAGGAGGTAAAAAATGAGTGAGTGTTTGACACCGGAACAGATTGCTGCGTTCATGCAAAATGAACTCGGCAAAGAATTTCTGGATTTCCGGATTCAGATTCGCGCCGAAGGCGTGAAGAAAAAGGAAAACAGAAATGTCTGGATAACAATTGCGCCTTCTGCGGTGCACAAAGCGGCGGAATCGCTTATGAAAATCTCCTATCCGCATCTGTCCTGTATTTCCGGCTATGACCTTGGTGCAAAAAACGAAAATCTCAGAGTCCATTACAATTTCTCCATTTACGGCGGAGTTGAAGGGTGCGAGACGATGGTAAACTTTTCGCTTGATTTACCCAAGGCAAATCCGGTTCTGCCGACGATTACGGACCTTATGGAAGGAACAGCGTTTACCGAGCGGGAAAAGACCGAGTATCTCGGAATCACTATCGAGGGACTTGAGCCTGCGGCACACAACTTCTTCCTGCCGGCGGATTTTCCAAAAGACGTGTATCCGCTGAGAAAAGACGAAAAGAGGATTCCGGATTCCATGGTGAAAAACCTGTGGGCATGCGGCCGTCCGGAAAACAGACCGCCTGCACCGCTTCCCGAACCTGAACCCGAACCGGCTGAAAAAACAGAGGAGGGTGCGTAAATGGCAGGATTTGCACCCTATAAAGTACCGGTCGGTCCGATTCATCCGGCTTTAAAGGAGCCGGTGCATATCGAGCTCACCGTCTCAGGCGAAGAAGTAATCGGAGCCGATTTCACACCCGGATGCACCCATCGCGGCATTGAGTGGATGGGGCTTCAGCGCAATCCGGTCCAGATTGTGCACTTAACCGACAGAATCTGCGGTATCTGCGGCGTTACACACTCTCTCTGCTTTGCACGTGCGGTTGAGCAGATTGCAGAAATCAATGCGCCGGAACGTGCCGACTATGTGCGGACGATTATCGCCGAATTTGAGCGGATTCAGTCGCATCTCTTATGGGCAGGCGTTGCGGCGCATGAACTCGGCTTTGATTCCCTGTTCTATCTTGCCTGGCGCGTGCGCGAGGATGCACTCGACTGCATTGAACTCATTACCGGAAACCGGGTAAACTATGATATTATCCAGATTGGAGGCGTGCGCCGCGATATTACGGATGATATGATTCCGAAAATCCGCAAATGCCTTGACACCTATAAGGATTTGTTCGGCAAACTGCAGAAGCTCTTCCTCGAAGACGCGGTAATCAAGGCGCGCTGCAAAGGATGCGGCGTATTAACCCGGGAGACCGCAGCTGCGTATTCAACGGTCGGACCTACAGCCCGCGCCTCAGGGCTTCCTGCCGATGTGCGTGCGGATTACCCGTACTGCGCATACGGCGATTTGAAAATCTCGCCGGTTCTGCCGCAGGTTTACGGAAAAGAAGCCGACGGTGACACGTATGACAGAATAGTGACCCGTATCTTTGAGATTGCTCAGTCGATTGAAATCGTTGAAACCTGTCTTGAAAATATGCCTTCCGGCCCTGTCCTTTATGAGGAAAAGGTCGCAAAAATCCTTAATCTCTGCAAAAAGGCGTCCGGCGAAGCAGTAGGCCGTCACGAAGCCCCCCGCGGGGAAGCGCTGCATTTTGTTGCGCTTGACAATCAGGAATCACCGATTGCATGGAAGGTTAAAGCATCATCTTACAGTAATCTCCATGTGTGGCCGGTTATTCTGAAAGGAATCCAGCTTGCGGATGTGCCGATTGTGGTTGCCTCTATCGACCCGTGTCTTTCCTGTACGGACCGTGTTGCTGTCGTAAATGACGGAAAAACGAGTATCTACACCAAGGAGGAACTGTCAAAAATGTCCTATCTTAAGACAAGGAGGATGCTTGAATGAACGAAATTCTTGGTGCAGTCGGCGGAACGGTCGCATTAGGTCTCTGTGCACTGGTATTCGGTCTGTGGCTTGCGGGTCTTGACCGCAAAATCTGCGCACACATGCAGGCAAGAGTCGGTCCGCGCCTTACCCAGCCGTTTGTGGATATCTGCAAACTCTTCGGAAAACAAAATGTTGTGCCGAAAGCAGCGGTAGCATGGCTCTTTAATCTGATGCCGGTGCTTGCTCTTGCATCAGCAATCGCTATTCTGCTCTATCTGCCGTTTGGCTCTCTTGCGCCGGTTTTAGGTGGTGCGGGCGACATGATTTTAGTGCTGTATCTGCTTCTGATTCCATCGTTATGTCTTGTTATCGGAGGTTTTGCGTCAGGTTCGCCTTATGCAACGGTCGGTGCACAGCGTGAAATGGTCTCGATGATTGCCTACGAGCTGCCTTTGGCGGCGGTGGTAATATTAATTGCCTGGCGTCTTTCGGTTGCGGGTGTTGCCGAGCCTTTCAGTATGGTCTCGTTACTGCAGACCGGTATCTGGAATGTGGTTGGTCCTGCGGGTATTGCAGGAATTGTGCTTCTCTTAATCCTTTTTGCATGGATTACGCCCGGGGAACTTTCAAAAGTTCCGTTTGATGCGCCTGAGGCGGAAACGGAGCTTGCCGGCGGTATTTTAGTGGAGTATTCCGGTCGTAATCTCGGGATGTTTTCGCTTGCGCAGGCGGTGAAGACGGTTGCTATTCTTTCGTTCGGGGTAGCGCTTCTTCTTCCGTGGAATCTGTCGCCGCTGTTCGGTTTATCCGGAGCGCTTGCAATACTTGTCGACATTCTGTTCTTTATCGTAAAGGTGATTGTTGTTATGGTTGTTTCGGTTACGCTTATCAGAACAGCAATGGCGCGGTTCAGAATTACACAGGTCGTAAAGCTGTACTGGTTCATCTTCGGCGGTCTTGCGCTTGCGGCGCTTCTGCTGTTCCTGCTGGATGCGTCCTTAATGGGGGTAATCTAAATGCTTCCGATGTTTTTGGAGGTTATTGTCCAGGCGTTTAAAAAGCCGGTGACGAATAAGTTCCCGGCAAAGTATCTGCCGAAGACGATTTCAGGGTTCCTTGAGGATGTTTCGGAGGGGAAGGCGGAAATTATTGCGCCGGTTGAGTCCCCGAAAGGTCAGCGCGGGATGCTTGTTTACGACCGTGCAGTCTGTAACGGCTGCGGGCTTTGTCAGAAGGTTTGTCCGGCACATGCGATTGAGCCGGTGGTGCACCCGGCTGCAGACGGCGAAAAGCCGCAGAAGCGTATCAGAATTTATGTCTGCAACTGTATTTTCTGCGGGCAGTGTATTGATATCTGTGCAAAACATGCGCTGTCGCAGAGTGAGGAGTATCTGCTTGCTGCAGAGGACCGGTTTGCCGATTCGCAGATTGTGGAGTAAACCGCCTTCTTTTTTTAGAAATATTTTGAAAAAATAGTCATTGACATTTTTCAGAACGAAAAAAATCTCACTGACCTGAAAAAACACAAAAAACAGTGCCCTCAGCCGGAATTGAACCGGCGACATACAGATCTTCAGTCTGTCGCTCTCCCTACTGAGCTATAAGGGCATGCAAAATTTCCACTTTGCGATATCTATATTGGTTAACGTACTATTTATACTATTCTGAATACACCCCCAAACCACCCTAACCAAATACATATCTCATTTCACAACCAATACTGTAACAAGATACAGTGTCTGAAAAAAATACCCCCAAACCCACTCTGCAGGAAAAAATCGTTGCACGGACAACACAAATAGTCCACCTTACCCACAACGACCTCGATGCTGCCGGCTGTGACGCAATATGCCGGATAAAATTCGGAGACGAAATTATGACCTTCTTCGGCTCCGTCGGCAAATTCTCCTGGCTTCTCTCCCAGATTGCCTCCTGCAGCGGCAAAGGCGATACACTTATTTTATCCGACTTCGGATACCAGAAAGGAATCGAAACCCAGATAAAAAAGGCAAACGCAGCCGGCTGGAAAATACAATGGTATGACCACCACAAATGGCTGGACACTGAAAAGGCACTGATAGAACCGTTTGTGGAAAAACTGACAGTTGACACATCCCGCTGCGCAACAGGAGTCCTGGCACACGAATTCACCCCGGACAATGCAGAAGCCGTTGAAATGGCACGCGTGGTCTGCGATTACGATTTATGGAAACACGAAGATCCGCGCTCGGCAATCCTCGGTATTGTGACCTCCGGTGCTGAAAACCTCAAACTCGTCCGCGACAAATTTGTAAACGGAATCATTGTCGACGGACAAATTGACGCAATCTTTCAGAAAATCGAACGCGCCAAGAACAAATGCATCAAAAAAAGCCAGAAACGGGCACAGGTTATTAACGACGGCAAACACAAAATCGCTGTAATGCCCGCATACGGATACCCGAGCGAAGCAGCAGCAGAAAGCCGCAAAAAGTTCGGCTCCGACATCGAACTCCTGGTTTTTGACAACGGCAAATTCAGTTTAAGAAGCGTCCCCGAAATCAGCCACCTGATAGCAAAAGAATTCGGCGGAGGCGGACACCCTAATGCATCCGGTGGCTCGTTTAACTATACCCGCTGGGAAAAAATCAAGTTCAAGGTCTTTAAAAAAGTCAGCCGCGTGGACAAATTCGTTGATACATCGAAGAAATATTAATTTTTTTCAGGGAACATATACAACAGCACTTGCAGCAGCATGCGATTCTGCATGACTGAGACTTACATCCGTTTTAATCCGCGAAAGTTCCGGATCATCTGATAAAAACACCACATACGGTCGGTTGTTTTTATCCTTTTTTATCTCAATTGCGCAGTAAACAAGAGATTTGCCAAACCCTGACAAAGCTTTTACCACCGCCTCCTTTGCAGCAAACCGTGCGGCAAAATGCGGCGCCGGATTTTTATGCGAAAAACAGAATACCTGCTCTTCTTTTGTAAAACACAGGTCAAGGAACTTCTGATTTCCGAGATGCTCAGCATCAAAACGGGAGATTTCTATTATATCGATGCCGCAAAATATCTGCATACTCATAAGTAAGACGTAAAACCATAAAATGCTTGGCAATGACAGAAAATTTTTGCCTCAATCACTCTGTTTAATATACAGGACAACCAATATTACCATAGCCTTTTAAAAGGTAAGGAAATGATAAAAATGACCAAATACATCTGTTCAATCTGCGGATATGTGTACGACTCTGAAAAAGGCGCAGGATTTACCATTCCTGCCGGAACCGAATTTGACGCAGTACCGGCATCCTGGGTATGCCCGACCTGCGGCGCAGACAAAGGCAAGTTCCTTAAACAGGGATAAGCCCCCTGTACCAGACACTTTTTTTCACAACATTACTTAAGTTATATCTATTCTCCCGACAAATAGTATAGCAACATGAGACAAATTGCACTGTATGGAAAAGGAGGAATAGGCAAATCCACCACCTCAGCCAATTTGTCCGCCGCATTCTCTCAGAAAGGACTGTCAGTGATGCAGATCGGCTGCGACCCTAAACACGACAGTACCAGAATGCTCATGCACGGCCGCTGGATTCCGACCATCCTTGAGCAGATGTATGCAGGAAAAGACCTTACAACATCTGATGTTATTTACGAAGGATTCGGCGGCGTCCGCTGCGTTGAAGCAGGAGGTCCCGAGCCCGGAATCGGCTGCGCAGGCCGCGGCATTATCGCAACTTTCCAGACCTTAGAGAAACTGAACTCGCTTTACGGGGATATAATAATCTATGATGTTTTGGGCGACGTTGTATGCGGCGGGTTTGCGATGCCGATGCGCGACGGGTATGCAGAAGAGGTATATCTGGTCACAAGCGGTGAACTGATGAGTCTGTATGCCGCAAACAATATCTGTAAGGCAATCGCGCGGCTTTCTGCCCGCAGCGCTGCAAAATGCAAACTCGGAGGCGTTATCTGCAATGCGAAAAACCTTGACCGCGAGTATGAACTCGTAAACGAGTTTGCCGCCCGCATCGGCTCACACCTCATCTGCTGCATTCCTCGGAGCAATGAGGTAAGGGCGGCAGAAGTCAACCGTATGACAGTAATCGAACATGCGCCTGATTCTGAGCAGGCTGCGGTGTACCGCTCGTGTGCTGATGCAATCCTGAACAATACGGAGTTTGTTATTCCCAAACCCCTGGACCTTGAAGAACTTGAAGACCTTGCAAGAAAATACCTCTGAATCCAAATTCGACGGGGCACTTTCGATATCCTCGTCTGTTTCCGGCTGTACTCTCGGAGGGGCGCTTTCGGTATCGTCGTTTATTCCCAACGCGGTCACCGTGATTCATGCGCCGTCGGGTTGTGCGCATCAGACGTTTTCCATGCTGCATGCGATGATGAATGATTCAGGGATTTGTGCCGTGCCGCAGATTGTTGTCTCCAATATTTCAGACAGGGAGGTGATTTTCGGAGGTGAGCGGGCGCTTTGTGCTGCATTGGACACGGCAGCAGCAAAAAATCCTGACCTGATTGTAATGGTTACTTCCTGTGTGCCGGAGACAATTGGTGATGATTGTGCAACGGTCTGCGCAAATCATTTTGCATCGGAAAAAATCATCTACATTCCGACATCGGGTTTTCTCGGGGGCTCGTCTATGGGCGGCGAAAATGCTGTGTTAAAGGGAATTGCAGAGATTGCAGCACCGGCGCCTGTAAAGACGGGTACAGTGTGTCTGATTGGCGAAAAAAATCTGGAGACTGAGGCGGAGGAAAATTATGCCGAGATTGTACGGCTGCTGTCCCTCCTGAAACTTTCTGTTATTGTCAGATTCTGCCGTAATGAGCCGGTATCTGCATTAAAAACCATAGGGGCGGCTGAGTGTTTTATCGCCCGTGATGAGCGGGTAATTCCGGCAGCCGAATTCATTTCAAAGAAATTCGGCCGCCCTCTGGTGCGGGATTTTCCGCGGGGTCTCGGCGGCTGTATGAAATTTCTGAAAGAGGTCGGGGCGGCCTGCGGACTTGATGCAGAAACAATCGCTACCGCCCTTGATGCGGAACGCGACTATCAGAAGGCCGCCCTTCTGCCTTTTGTCCCGCTTGCCGGAAAACGGATTTTTCTCGGAGCAGAGCCGTTTGCGGGTACGTTTGCTGTTGCCCGCGAGGCGATGCAGATTCTCGGTATCGCCGAGTCAGATTCGGGAATTTTGGTCAAACTGCCGTTTTATCTGCCGGTCGGCTGTGCAGGGACGGTAAAAATGCTGAATCTCTGGAAACGGGAGGTTTTGTATGGATAATCCCGGGTGCAATCCAGTCTGGCCTTGCGCAATGACTGGGGCATGTTCCGTATTATGCGGATTTAAGGGGCTTTCGGTCATTATTCACGGATCTTCCGGCTGCTATTTCTATCCGAAATCAATTCTGAAAGTGCCGCTGTATTCGAGTTTCCTTTCCGAATCGGATATTGTAATGGGCAGCGTTGAGCGGCTGCATAAAGTCGCAGCCCAGGTCCCGCAAAACGGGGGGATTGCGGTTGTAAACACCTGTGTTCCTGCTCTGACGGGTGAAGACCTTGCTTCTGCCGTTCCCAATGGTGCAGTATTTGTAGATGCGCCCGGATTTTGCGGCAATCTTGAGGCAGGCATGAAAAAAGCGTATGATGCGCTTTGTATAAAAGAAACCGGGCGCCCCGGGGTAAATATTGACGGCATTTCGGGATTCGACCCGTTTTCAAAGGGAAATTACTACGAATCCCGGCGGATTTTAGCTGAATCCGGTATTCCGGTTGCATTAACTCTTGCACGCGATACCTGGAACAATCTGCAAAAAGGCGCTGCGGCGCTCACGGTTTCGACAAATCCCGGTTTTTCCTCAGGAATCGGAAAACAACTTGGTTCTCTGCTCTTTTTAGAGCTTCGCAAGACCCTTTCCGCGCTTTGCGATGCGTTTCCAGACTCCTCTGCAGATACGGTTCTATCCGAGTGGAAAGCCGCCGATGAGCAGATGTTTTACTATGCAGACAAATTCCTGCGCAAATACAACCCGCCGCGGGTTTTTGCCGCAGGTCCCGACTCATACGTTTCGTTTGCAAAATCCATAATGCAGCGCTATTTTGGTGCGGATGTTGTGGAAATGCCGCGTTCTTCTGTCACCGACCTGGAAACAATTACATCCGCGATTTGCGAATGCGAACCGGAACTTGTCATCGGCTCCACGTTTGAAGCAAATGCAGCGCCTGATGCGGCATTTTTCGGCATAACTGTTCCCGACAGAAGCCGGGTTTCTTTTGCAGGCAGGTCGCTTTGCGGAACGGAAGGCGCCTGTTTCTTCATTGAAGGCGTACTTAATGCAATGATTGACAGGCAGAAATAAAAAAGAATGGTTATTGAATAATTGTGATTTTTGCCTTCTCTTCTTCAGAAAGGTTAGCGTATTCTTCTTCAGTGAGTTCATACGTGTTTGTCTTTGGTTTTGCAATATCGAAATTGCCGAATAAATCATTGAAACTCTGAGCATCTCCTGCAGAACTTTTGTGTGAGTAAGCGCCTGCAGCAGAGGTTTCAACATCCGCGCCTCCAGACGTGGTACCCTTCGATTTTGCAAAATCTGAATCCCCGAATAAATCATTGAAACTCTGGGCGTCTCCGGCAGCACTTTCATGTGAAGCAGAGGCTGCAGCAGCCGTATTTTCAACGACAGGGCCGTTGGATGGTATGGTGGTTTCAACTGACGATGTACAGCCTGCGCAAAAGATTACACCTGCAAGAAGAAGTAACGTGAGGAAAATCAGTACTTTTTTCATAAGATAGTATTCTTCTTTGAATAACTTAAATGCTGGTATTGCACATTAACCCCAATATTTTTCTCCTGCGGCACCAATAATAAACTATGAATATTGATTTTACCGCAATTCCTGAAATTGACAATGAGCATTTTAAAGGCGGAGATGGACATTTTATTATCCGTCCGTTTACTGACATGCCGGGAAGAGTAATGAAAGTCAGACTTACGCCTAAGTCTTCCGTTGGAAAACATACCCATGAAACAAATTATGAAATTATCTATGTTATCTCTGGCGAAGGAAAAGCCGTTACCGGGGCCGGTGAGGACAATCTGCTTGCAGGTTGTGTTCATTACTGCCCTCCGGGAGCATCCCATTCGCTGATAAACACCGGTTCCGAAGACCTTGTTATGCTTTGTGTTCTTCCGGACACACCGTAATTTTTCTGCGCGGGTTTTAATGGGTTGCGAAAACTCATAATAATCATCTGGTTTTTGTACGTTTTTGAAACCCAATGGGTTTCATTGACCACAAGTTATTTTAAATCAACAGTGTAATCTGTAAGTAGAAAATGACGGTGTATAAAGATCCGAGAGTAACCCACTTCGAATTCACCCCCGAAGTTACGCGATCTCTTTACAGTATGCTTGCATATGGTGCAGAACACGGAACAGCCCGTGCCGAGGCAATAGAATATTTCGGAACCCATATCAATTACGGGGAACTCATGCAGACGGTTGACGCATTTGCTGCAGGTCTGATGCTTGAAGGCGTAAAACGCGGCGACTTTGTTACCATATATCTCCCTAACATCCCTCAGTGTATATTTGCGGTCTATGCAGTAAGCCGGCTTGGCGCAATCTGCAATCTTGTTCACCCTCTTTCAAATAAAAAGGAACTGGAATACTGCGTCACCCTTACCGGAAGCAAATTTATCCTTGCCTTTGAAGGAAACGAAGGAAAAGCAGCAGGGCTTGGTGCAAAGGTTATCCGCTGCAGAACTCCGGAATATTTCCCCAAGACGCCGAAAGGAATTGCGATGAAGACCTATTACAACTTCTCTATCCGCAACGAGGACAAAGCGGAGTATGCAAAGGAATGGGCCGACATCTTTGAAGCAGGACAGAAATATCTCAGACGCGGCGGAAAACTGCCGGAAGACACCGTGAAAACGGAAGACATTGCAGCCGTAATGTATACCGGAGGAACGACCGGGGACTCAAAGGGCGTGCTTTTGTCCAATGCGGCAATAAATGCCGCAACCACCAATATGATGAACCACTGCTTTGAAGGAATCCCGCACATAGGCATGACCTTTTTGTCCATCCTGCCGGTTTTTCATGCATTCGGATTCTCACTTGTAATTCACGAGCCGCTTGCAGGCGGCATGCGCATGATTCTGCGCCCGACTTTTAATGAAAAGGAGTGTGCAAAACTCATTCTCGAAGAAGAAGTCGCAGTTGTGGCAGGTGTTCCGTCCATATTTGAACGGCTGTATCCGTTAATCAAAGACCATAACTTATCCTTTATCAGATATATTGCGGCAGGCGGAGACCGTGTTTCCCGCGACCTTGCAGAGCGGTACAACGAGATTCTGCCCACGACCAAGTTCAGACCGGGCTACGGTCTTACCGAGTCCTGCGGCTGCTGTATTTTAGGCGAAGACACCTATAAGGAACTGATTGAGGGCTGTGTCGGTCAGCCGATGGAAAATGTCGATATCTGTGTAACAGTACCGGGTTCTACAAAACTGGTCGCAGACGGTGAGGAGGGAGAACTCTGTATCCGGTCTCCGTCTCTTATGACCGGTTACTATAAGAACGAAAAGGCAACGGCAGATGTGCTGCGCAAACATGCAGACGGGCTTGTCTGGCTGCATACTGGTGATGTTGTTTCGGTTGATGAAGACAGGCATGTCATCTTTAAGTCGCGGTGCAAGAGAATGATTAAAGTGAACGGTTTCAATGTCTACCCGACGATGATTGAGACGGTAATGGAGCTGTGCCCGCTTATTGAAGAGGTCTGTGCGGTTGCAATGCCGTGGAAAAATGATGACCGGCGCGTGAAACTCTTTGTCACGTTAAAGGACCCCTCGATAAATCAGGAAGAGGCAAAGAAGGAAATTATGGAGTTTGCACGGGAGCATGTAAACCGGTGGAGTTGTCCCAAAGAAGTGCGTATCCTGGAAAAAATGCCTCTGACCAAGATGAACAAGACGGATTACAAGGTGCTTGAAAACGAGTAAACTGTATCAGGCGGGTCTCATTCTCGAGGGCGGGGGAATGAGGGGAGGATACACAACGGGAGTTATCGATTGTTTTCTGGACAACGGCATTGATTTCTCCTCGATTTACGCGGTGTCGTCCGGGGCCTGTCATGCAACGAGTTATATTTCGAAGCAGTACAACCGGGCGTTTCGCATCAGTACGAATTATATTAAGGACTGGCATTACTGCAGTGTGCGCTCGCTTCTTGTTTCCGGCAATCTGTTTGGGACAAAGATGCTCTTTGACCGTCTGCATAATGAACTGGATTTATTCGATTACGATACGTTTGCGAAGTATCCGGGGAAATTTTTTGTGGTTGCGACCTGTCTTGAAACGGGCATGCCTGAGTATTTCCCGGTGAAAATTGAAGATATGGCGCCTGGTATGCCGAAGATTAATGCCTCCAGTTCCATGCCATGGCTTGCGAAGATTGTGGAAATTGACGGAAAGCATTATCTGGACGGGTGTGTTGCGGATTCAATTCCGCTGAAAAAATCAGAGGAAGACGGCAATCTAAAGAACGTAGCAGTACTTACACGGCCGCGTGACTACCGCAAGAAGCCGAACCGTCTTCTGTGGCTGTTTAAGATGCGGTATCACAAATATCCGGATTTCCTCTCGCAGTGTGCGTCGCGGCATTTGCGGTATAATGCGTGTCTTGAGTATGCTGCAGCGCAGGAGGCGGCGGGCCGTACGTTTGTAATTGCACCGGAAAAACCGCTTTCTATCGGTGCGGTGACGCATTCGCGGGAGAAACTTGAGGAGCTGTATCATATTGGATATAACGATACAGCAAAGCGGATGGACAATCTCCTTTCTTTCCTCGGCAGTCAGGTGTGAATAAGCAGCCGGCTTTTTTCAACAGATTTATATTCTCTTCAGATAAATTATCTGTCAGGAGTGTTTACCATGATTGATGAATTACTCGAAGGAAACAAAGCCTTCATAAAAGAAGACTTCGCAAAAACACCCGGGCACTACGAAGCACTTTCCAAATCCCAGCACCCGACAACTCTCTGGATTGGCTGTTCCGATTCCCGCGTTGATCCCGAGCGCATCACCAATGCAAAAGCCGGTCAGATTTTTGTCCACCGCAATATCGGAAACATTGTTCCGGCGCATGACTGCTGTTTTTCCACGATTATTGAATATGCAATCAAACACCTTAAGGTATCTGACATTGTCATCTGCGGTCACTCAAACTGCGGTGCTTTAAACGCACTTGATGCAGAAGGCGGAAACGATGCTTTCATTCCGCTCTGGGTTAACGGTGCACGCGAGGCAAAAACCCGTGTTGATGCAAAACTCGGGGCATGCTCAACACCTGAGGCAAAAGCACGCCGCATGCGGGAAATTGAATTTGAAAACATCCGTCTTCAGCTTGAGCATCTGAGGGGCTATCCGCTTGTTGCCGCAGCGGAGGCAAAAGGATGTATCAAAGTCCACGGTCTATTCTACAACCTTGAAACAGGCGAGCTTTCAAAAATCGCCTAATCTTTTTTCAACTGATTCCGTTACTGTTTCTGTAAAAAAAAGTAAAAAAAATTATGCGAATAATCCGAAAAGAGACTGCGGATTAATCGAAAGGGCCACAATTAAGATGGCAAGAATTAATACAACTGCAAATGCGATTGGATTCCATTTCAGAATCTTCTTTCCGTCAAGCGGGCCTGCCGGAATCATGTTGAAGAGCGCAAGCATCGCATTAACCATTAATCCGGTGTAGCCTAGGTAGAAACAGAATCCCTGCGGAGTAAGTGACCAGATAAAACCTGTAGATGCAACTGCTGCTGTTGCTCCTCCGGTAATAATTCCGGCAATCATCAATATTATGAACGGAATGGATAAAATCAGGTTGGAAACCGGGCCGGCAACTGAAATAATTCCGTTTTCTTTCTTCGTCATCTCGCGGCCTGCGGTGTTAATCAGCGTTGCTCCCGGGGCTGCAAAAACAAAACCGGTGATAACTGCGATTGCAAGAGAAACTAAAAGCATAGGTGTGCTCTTTCTGAACTCTGCCCAGTAGCCGAAGTGGATTGCTGTGTATTTGTGCGCCATTTCATGGAAGATAAACGAGACCGCAACGACAATCAGCGCGACGGCAAGATTAATCAGAATCAGTTGTACGGAAATATTTCCAATATCCGCACCAATCCGAAGCCGTGAAAACACCAGCGTAAATGCGCAGGAAAGAGCAAGCCAGGCGATAAGCAGGTCCCGGCGCTCGAATTTGGTAATGAGTTTTAAGAAACTCATTTACTCACCGCAGGCAACACGAATGCAGTCCTTAAGCGTTCCAAGACGCGGGACTGCTTTGCACATTCCCGGAAGATAGGTGAACGCTTTTCCGGAATTGGTCATAACGCAGCCGTATTTATCGACCAGAGGAGATACAATCATACAGGTGTCAAAGACAACTTTTGCACCGGACTTGGCAATCATTTTTATCTGGTCGGCGCAGGTGTATTTGAGTTCCTCCGCTGCAAAAATATAAAGCGGAATCTTTGCCTTCTTTCCTTTCAGAAGACCGGCAACTTCGTCAAGTTCCTCTTTTGAAAGATGCGGACATCCGATTACTACTGCATCCGGCTCGACATCACCGAAAAGTTCGGCGATTTCGGCTGTTTCAATGGTGATTTTTTCGCGTTCGTCTTCAGCGATATGTTTTTTGAAGAACGGGAAACGTGCTTCAGGAGTGATTTCGTTGACGTGGAACAAGGCAACAGCGCCGGATGCGGCCATTGCTGAACCCATTGCCTTCAGCTGCAGACTGGTTGGTCTGATTTCCATAAACAGGGGAATACGATTTCCTGCAATTGCGCCTGAGATTACACCAAGGGCTGCGTACTCCGCCTGCGTCCAGGATTTGGTTTCTTCAGGTTTGTCGATATGGAATTCAAGGTCCGGGACACGGTTTTTCACAATGTGCAGACCGTATTCAGGGGTTTTTCCGGTCAGTGCCGAGGCAAGGGCGGAAGGTCCGCCTTCGCGGTTGGTGCGGGCTCCGAGGACCGAGTTTGCATAGCATACTGCAGACGATTCAGACCATGCAAGGTGGTCGCCGCGCTCGACAATGCTGTAGTAGTAAGGCGTACAGGTACAGGTGGTTTTTACACCGAGTTTTGCATATGCGACGTTTATTTCAAGCTGTTTTTTCGCAAATTCAGCAGGGATGCCTAACTCTTCCCAGTTTTCACGCGGCATGCCGATAGGATTTAAGAAAGATGGCACGGCAACTTTGCCCTGCAGGCTTGAAATCCATTCAAGTCCTTCATCGCCGATGGTTTTATAGGATGCTCCTGCAACCTGGACTGATTTTACCTCAATGAACCGCTCTGCATTATTGATTTTTGCAAGCGATACGAGGATTTCCATCATCTTCTGTTTTGTTTCTCCGTATTCTCCGTCGAGAAGGGCTTTATCGTATCTGTCTAATTCCATAGTCACTCCTGTTTTTTTACTCCTGTTTATTTAATTGATTTCTGCGCGTATATAATTCTCCGCTTCATCCAGTGGATATGTGGCATCAACACCTGCTTTTACATTCAGCCCGTCGCCGATGCGGCAGGGGTCAAGCGAAGACCCGCGCACGCCGGAAATGACTAAAATGTCTTTGTCTGCACGAACGCGCGTGGCGATTGCAAATTCAACGTCTTCGGGGTTATAAATGTCAATATCCTCATCAACGATTATCACATGTTTCAGTGAGGTATGGGCGCCGAATGCTGCCATTATGGCATTTTTGGCGTCTCCTTCGGTCATTTTTTTGATTTTTATGACCGCATGGAAATATCCTGCCCCGCCTTTTGTCAGATACACGTCTTTTACATTGACGCCTGCTGCGACCGCCTGGAAAATTCTTGGTTCGTACGGGGCGCCCATAAGCATTTTGTGTTCTGCACCTGCCGGAATCAGTGCATGATAAATGTAGTCCGGTTTGGTAAACATGCCTTCAAGTTCAATAACCGGCTGGGGGCGTACCGGATCGTAGGTGCCTGAAATATCCACAAACGGTCCTTCTTTTGCGGTTTCCTGAGTAATCCAACCGTAAAGAACAATTTCTGCATCCGGAACACGGATTTTGTTCGGACACCTGAATACTTCAAGGTCTTTTCCCAGAATTTCTGCAGCATAGTTCAGTTCGCAGCCTTCCGGAACGCGGGTACAAGCGGCAAAAGTAACCGCCGGATGGCATCCGATTGCAATTGCTATTGGCAGTTTCTCTCCTTTTGCAAATGCGGCTTTCATTAATTTGTCCGTATGGCGTCCTTCGACAATTCTTCCGACAAGATGTGTCGCGTCTTTTACCATCAGGCGGTGGATTGAAGCGTTTTCGATACTGTCAAATGCGGAAAAAACTACGCCGGTCGTGATGTATTTTCCCCCGTCTTTTGGGAAGTGTTTCAGAATCGGAAGTTTTGTCAGGTCTGCTTTTGCAAAGGAAAGGTCTCCTGCTTCGCGTACTTTTCCGGAAAACGTCGCTTTGGATAGAAGCGGTACGATTTCTTTTTCCGGGATATTTAAGGCGACTGCAAGTGATTTGCGGTCGAAAACCGTATTCATAACACAACGGTGTCCGTCTAGATTTTCAAACAGCAGCATCTTTTTTGCGTTATAAGCTATGCGGGCTGCTTCCAAATCCGGTGAAACACGTCCTGAAATGGTCTCAACAAGACCGGCATTTTTCATTTTTTCAATAAAATCTCTCATGGTTCTCTCCAGCGTGCGTGAATGGTATGTTCAATTTTGCAGTGGTCTAAAATTCGTGCGACAATTGTGTCAACAAGGTCGTTTACGGTTGCAGGATGTGTGTAAAACGGCGGAGATGCGGGCATTATTACTGCTCCCGCATCGTGTGCTGCAAGCATATTTACGAGATGCACCCGTGAATACGGGGTTTCACGGGGCACTAAAATCAGCGGACGGCGTTCTTTTAAGCATACGTCGGCCGCTCGTGCGATTAAGGTATCGGAAAGTCCGTGTGCAATCTGTGCGAGACTTTTCATCGAGCAGGGAACTATAACCATTGCATCAAAACGGAACGAACCGCTTGCAATTCCTGCTTCAAGGTCGTCATTTGCGATTGTTTCATAGGTGCTCAGGTCGATTCCTTCAATTTCCGCAACTTTTCTGCCCAGGTCGGAGATGACTAAAAACACCTTGACATCTTTGGGAACGGTTTCGAGCAGTCGTTTTGCATAAATCGTGCCCGAACCGCCTGTAATTCCTACTACGAGTTTCATAACTCACCTGCTGTTAAATCGCTTAATGTATTTTGTCTGCTTGGTTTTTTCACATACAGAATTTCGCGTGCGGCTTTTCCTACGCGTTCTTTCAGTTCCGCCGGGCAGTAGACGCCGAGCCGCCACTGGCCTGCCCGCACATTGTTCATGATGGAAAGAAGCGGCGCCACATCTTCAAATGAAACAAGAAAATGACCGTTTGCAATCTGAATCTGCATGCGCATCTCTTTTCTTACCGGAGGAATGTCTAAAATAACTTCATCCGGCGCCGCGCCTGATTCATCACAGATTGCCTTGTGCAGGCGCTCTTTTTCAAAGGCACCGAGACCGGAAAAATGCACCATATCGACCATTTCGCGGCTTGCATACACCGCACGCTTGTAAATGCGCCGTGTATGAATCCGCGACATCAAATCATGCGAAAGCGAACCAGCATGCATCAGATACGAGGTTGCTTCAATGTCATTCATCCGGATAAATTCTGAAGCAGTCTCTGCGTTCAGAACGGATTTTCCGGCAAGAAGAAACATTTCCTCTGCAATCCGGCTTACGTGATGGTAGTAAACCGATGGACCCATTAACGTCCGGGCGATTAGAAGCGATTCCGCTGCTGCAATACCGTTTTCTTTTACTGCCAGACCTTCGCTTGTGTTCACGAGCGAATGAATAAGCCGTTCTGCGTCAAGTGTGCCGTAAGGAACTCCTGTATAGTGGGCATCACGAAGAAGATAATCCATCCGGTCAACGTCTAAATCGCCGTGAATAATCGAGGCAAGCGGATGGCGTCCGGCAACAATGTCAGCTGTTTCTTTTGCGTTCGTGCCGTTTTCTTCAAGGATTTTCGAGACTTCGTCATCGCTTTCAAGCAGTCTGCATATTTCATCATGGGAAAATGCGCAAAACATATTGGCAAGTCTTTCGCTTGCATGGGAAAACGGTCCGTGCCCTATGTCATGCAGGAGGCCTGCGGTCTGCACAAGAAGTGTTTCATCTTTACTCAGGTCAAGGGTTTTGGCAACCTGCCCTGCAAGGTGCATCGCGCCAAGGGAGTGTTCAAATCTGGTATGGTTTGCTCCGGGATAGACAAGGTAGGCAAAGCCGAGCTGCTTGATGTAGTGCAGCCGCTGCACAACTTCTGAATCCAGGAGGGACACCAGTTCGCCGGGCACTTCTATATAGCCATGTACAGGGTCTTTGATTTGTTTGGGCATCAATTCTAATAACATATGGGTCTCACAATCTTATAAAAATAAGTATGGGGTCTCAGGCAGACACAGATACACACCGAAATTGATATGAATTTACATATGATTTATGGGAATCTTTTTACAGGGTGCGGCAGCAGGTTTGCTATGGATTTGAGACGAGATACGGGTTTGGTAATGCACAAATTACAATAAATACAGTAAGAAAAAAAAAGTTAGTGGACAGTACGCCACGTAATTACTATGCCTATAAGCATAATCACATACAAAATAACGGCCATTACGAGATTGTCAACCGAGTTCGGCAGGCATATCCAGAGGATTAAAAGCACCAGGCCGAGAATCGGGGCGATAAAATTTACTACAATAATTCCGCCCGTAATCTTTTTCGGTGTTTCTACCGGAACAACAACTTTCTCAGGGTCCTGGGTATTATCACTGCCTTCTCCCCCCTCTCCTTCAATACCTTCGTTTTTGATTACATTGACGGTAAATGCAGTTCTGCGCATGCCGTATCCGCAGATAACCTGTATTTCAAATGAGCCTTCCGGTGCAGAGGAAAGTACCGGAACGCGTATTTCCGATTCAGAATCCACATACAGATTCTCATAGGTAAACGGAGTATAAGCAGCTCCTTCTGTCTTAAGAGTTGCATGAGTCGGAGCGCCGTAATTTGTTATTCTTACATGAAGCGTGGTACCAGCGCTTACCTCAACCGAATCGGTCGAGATTTCAAGCGAATTGATACCAAGTCTGTTTAACTGGATTTCTACTATAGCCATTTTTGTACCTTTTTAGTATGCGCCGTGTATTTTTTTTTCAGTATGTCTCAGGATTTAGGAAGAAGGTTTGCAATACCATCAGATATGGGGTAGACTGTCTTACATTCTGAACATGTCAGCAGACCTTCCACTATTTCTGTATCATTTACCTTAATTTCTGAGAGTATAAATCTTCCCCTGCACGCAGGGCAACAGATTATGTCAAGGAGTGAACGCTGCATTTTTTCTGAAATTTTCCGGGTATTCCGAGCATAAGAATACGCCCGTTACACCTTATGTGAGTATATTGATTAAAGGACCTTCTCGATTCTGTCAAGCGCTTCGGCAAGACGCTCCATAGATGCCGCATAGGAAATACGAATCCAGCCCGGCGCGCCGAATGCAAAGCCAGGGGTTGCTGCAACGTGAGCCTCTTTAAGCCACTTTGCTGCGGTTTTATTATCGTCTCCGCCGACATTGATAAACGCATAAAATGCGCCTTCTGCCGGTGCTGTTGCAAGACCAAGCGATGCAAGACGGCCGATGACATATTTCTTGCGTTTTTCAAACTCGCATGCCATATCTGAAACACACTTCTGGTCTCCGGTTAATGCGGCAACTCCGCCCCACTGGGAGAATGTAGTTACATTTCCTACGGAGTGCTGCATTACCTTGTCCATGTATGGAATTACAGAAAGAGGCACTGCAGCATAGCCGAGTCTCCACCCTGTCATAGCATAAGCCTTGGAGAATCCATTGATGGTGATTGTACGCTCAAGCATGTCTGGCAGAGAGCCTATTGAGAGGTGTTCTTTTCCGTAGATGAGTTTTTCATAAATCTCATCAGACATGCAGTATAAATCATGGTCAATACAGGCATCTGCGATTATTCTGAGCGAGGAGCGGGCAAGAACGGAACCGGTCGGATTCGACGGGGAATTGACAATAATCATCTTTGTCTTTTTGGTTACTGCATCAAAGAGGCTTTCATCAACCTGGAAATCTGCATTGAGTTTGTGATGTACCGGGACTCCGCGGGCGATTCTGACTGCAGGATCGTAGGAAACCCAGGCAGGGTCAAGAATAATGACTTCATCACCCGGGTTTAACACTGCATTCATGGTAATACGGATTGCATCTTTTGCGCCGGAAGTGACTAAAATCTGGTTCTGCTGATAGCCAAGTCCGTTTTCGCGGTTCAGTTTTTCCGCGATTGCTTTGGTGAGTTCCGGAATTCCGCGTGATGGTGCATAATGTGTCTCGCCGCGTTTGAGGGCTGCTGCTGCAGCTTCGGTAATGTGCGCCGGAGTTGCAAAATCCGGTTCGCCTACGGCAAGACTTATTACGTCAATTCCTTTTGCAATCATCTCTTTGGACTTATTATTCATTGCCATTGTCGCCGAGGGCGGAACGTTTGCAATGTTTTCTGAAAGAGGCAACATGTGAATATAAATCTGTCACTGAAGGTATATAGAGATGTGGAATAAAAAAAAAGAAAAGAAAAAAAATCAGTTGTCTGAAATTTCGCGCTTTCTTTTTGCAAGGTCTTCTTCTTTGACTGCAAGAAGTTCTTCTTTGAGTTTCAGACGTTCTTCTTTACGGGTAAGAATATCTTCCATATGTTTCAGAAGGTCTTTTTCCTCATCAAGTGCTTCTTCGCGCATCTTGTGATATTCGTCTTTTAATTTCAGCGTTTCTTCCTGATCGGCGATACATTTTTCGCGTCTGTTTAATTCCGCCTCTTTTAAGGTAAGGTTTTCTTCTTTCTGGCGGATTACCTCGGTCTTTTCTTTCAGGAGTGCTTCTTTTGTTTCAATGATTTCAAGCCGGAGCTGCTTTTCTTCATGGAATTTCTTTCTTTCTGTATCAATGCGCTTTGCCTTTGCTTCAGTTTCTGCCTTCTGTTTTGCTTCAGTTTCTGCAAGAATACGCTTTCCCTCATCGCGTCTGCGCGCATCCGCATCATCTCTGATGCGTTTTGCCTCGCGCTTTTCCCACTCGGCTTTCTGCGCGGCAAGTTTTGCTTTTCCTTCTTCGCGGCGGATTGCATCAAGCTGCGCAATTTTTGCCGCTTCTTCTTCTGCCTTCCACTTTTCCTCGCGTGCTTGCAGTGCTGCAAACTGCTCTTTGCGTTTTTCTGCTTCCTGCTTTAAGCGCTCGTCGCGTTTTTCTGCTTTGCGCTTTTCTTCAAGCTCTGCAGCGCGTTTTTCTGCTTCAATGCGCTGCTGTTCTTCGTATTCTTCCCATGCGCGTTTTGCTTCCTGTTCACGTGCCTCTTTTTCTGCTAACAGAACAGGGTATTCATCTTCTACCTGTTTTGCAAGCTTTGCGCGTTTTTCTTCAATACGTGCCAGGCGTGCTGCTTCTTCAATTTCAGCTTCGCGTTCTGCTTTGATGCGGGCATCTTCTTCTTTTTGTTTTTTCTCAAATGCTTCCCATTCGCGGCGGGCTTCTTCTTCACGCTCGTTTTTCTCGGCAAGGAGACGCTGATATTCTTCTTGTTCCTTTGCTTCTTTTTCTGCCCTTATTTTTTCTTCCGCCTCTTTTTTCAGCCGCTCCGCCTCTTTTTTTACAGCGCGTCTTTCATCGATTTCCCTGCAGCGCAGCAAATCACTTGCTTTCTGTGCGTTTTCTGCTTCTGTCAGTTTACGAAGTCCTGCTTTGCGGTTTTCCCTGTCTGCACTGAGAAGTTTTTCCAGTTCTGCATCGGAAAGAGAGGTTTTCGGTGCAACGGGCACAACAATATTTTTCCTGCGTACCGGTGTTTCGGGTTTTATTTCCTCTGCTGGTTTGTGCGGTTCAACTATTGCAGGTTTTTTTATTGTTTCCGTTTCCGGTTTTACTTCTTCTGCTGGTTTGTGCGGTTCAACTATTGCAGGTTCATTTATTGTTTCCGTTTCCGGCTTTGCTTCTTCTGCTGGTTT
>DALTWF010000001.1 GCA_029987235.1 Methanocorpusculum sp.
AAGTAAAGTAAGAAGTAAAGTAAGAAGTAAAGTAAGAAGTAAAGTAAGAAGTAAAAAATCAATATTTTAGTTTTAATTTTAAATTTGAGTAATAAATTTCCGTAATTTCCCCTCATCAGAAAGTTGTATTTTTATGAAACTTTCGGCACAAATTACATATCATTTAAATCACAAAATACTATAGTAAAATGGACACCTATTCCCGACTCGTTGAAACCCTCATTTCAAAACCATATGAAGAAGAATGGTTTGACTTCAAAGTAAATAAATGGGATCCTCATGACCTGGGTCAATATATCTCAGCCTTATCAAACGCTGCCGCAATGCTGCAGCGTGAAAAAGCCTATCTGATATGGGGAATTGAAAATAAAACACATGAACCGGTAGGAACAACCATAAACTATCAGAAAGATTACAATGGCGAACCCTGCCAGCACTATCTTGCCCGTCTGACTACACCGCATATTGAATTTACCTTTCATGAGACAACAGTACAAAAAAAACGAATAGTAGTACTGGAAATACCGGCCGCTGCGAAAGTTCCGACAGAATTTGACGGAGTACGATACATCAGAATAGGATCAAGCAAAGTCAACGTCGCAAAATACCCGGAACGCGAATCTGCACTCTTTGATATCCTGCGCAACGGAACCCCGACAATAACATCAACCGAATCCGAATACCAGGACCTCTCATTTGGAAAACTATTCACCTATTATTCCGGTCGCGGAATCTCACTTCGCGAAGAAACATTCAAACAAAATCTCGGACTTCTGACAAAAAACAACAGATACAACATCCTGGCACAACTATTATCAGATGACAACCGCATACCGATTCGCGTATCCATATTCCGGGGAAAAACAAAAGCATCCCCCCTGTTTTCCATAAAAGAATTTGGCAACACCTGCCTCCTGAATTCACTTGAAAAAATCATTGAATACGGAGACGTCATTAACCTGATTCAGACAGACGAACGCAACCGCGTAGTTGAACGCAAAGACATATCACTTTTTGATACCAGTGCATTTTCCGAAGCAATAATCAATGCCTTTGTACACAACAAATGGCTTGACGGAAACGCACCAATGATAACAATTTACTGCGACCGCATCGAAATCCTGTCCCGCGGAACACTTGCACCAAAACAAACACGAGACGGATTTTACAACGGCGAATCCGTTCCGGTAAATCAGAAATTATCAGACATATTCCTTCAGCTGCACATCAGCGAACGGTCCGGTCGCGGAGTACCAAAAATAGTATCCATATATGGAAGAGATGCATACGAGTTCAGAGAAAACTCTATTGTAGTTACATTACCGTTTAACAGAATCAACAGTGAAGATACCCCCTCATCACCATTAACAAAAGAACACAGAAAGGAAAAACTCAATAAAACCCGGGAAAAAATACTGAAAGAACTCAGAAACAACCCGAATACTACCCAGCACACCCTTACAGCCAAAATCAAAATCAGTAAAAGCACAGTATACAAAAATATCCGGTATCTTAAAGAAAACGGCTATATTGAAAGAATCGGCTCAGATAAAAACGGATACTGGAAGGTTATTGAATAACCCGCATCAAAACCTATATCCCTCCCCGCACCAAACCACATACCATGCGCATCATCACCTGGAACTGCAACGGACACTTCGCCGATAACTACCTCACCCTCATCAGACGCTACAACCCCGACCTCCTCATCATCACCGAATGCGAAAACCCCCTCACCTCAAAAGACAAAACCTACCGCGACTTCGCCGGAAAAAACAACTACCAATGGACCGGACAATACCAGAACAACGGCCTAGCCGTATTCTCCAAAAAAGCCATCACCCTCACCCCCTTAACCCTCCCCGCCGCCGGACACGAAAACATCCTTACCATAAACATCAACGGACAACTCGACCTCATCGCAGCCTGCCTGACAGACCCGAAAAACGACAACCTCATTGACTACCTCACCCTAAACGAACAAAACATCACCCCAAACACCATAATCACCTGCGACCTGACACCAGCCCCCGCCCCTGACACAACCCCCACCCCCGACACAATCCCCTCCGTAAAAACCCCCATAGACATACTAACCCACCTCCAAACCAAAGCCCTCACCTCAGCCTACCACCACTACACAAACCAGGAACCCGGAAAAGAAACCATACCCACCTGCTACCTCAACCGCGACCTCACCAGACCCCTCCACACAGACTACATCTTCCTCGCACCCGACCGCCTCAAATGGCTCGAAATCGGCCGCACCTCCGAATGGATAAACAAAACAAACCCACACGGCTCAGACCACCTCCCCCTCGTAATAGACATAGACACAGAACAATAAACAAAAAACCGGCGTTGCGCATACATTAACAAATCAGCAAAACTATACACCCTCTTTCTATGGGTGAGATAGATGAACCGCACTGAGAACCAAGTCAACCTTTTTTTTTCAAAAATAAGACGGGAGAATTATTACCAATCATCATACTGCAGAAAATAGGAAAGAACATATCCCCACCACCCCAAAAAACCTCACCCACCCAATTCACCGCAAAAAACAGACAACCCCCCGAAAAAAAAAGAAAAAACCGTGACCCCCTCAGATTAACGAACAATCACCCGTAATCACCCGCTCAACCTCCCCCTCATCCGTCCTCACCAAAAGCGCCCCATCATCATCAATACCGATAGCCTCCCCATCAAAACTTGCACGAAGCGTCCGAATCCGCACCCGACGATGCAGCGTATGAGAAAGACTCCTCCACTCATGCAGCAGCGCATCCGCCTCATCCATTAAAATCATATTATACCGCCGCTCAAACTCCTTTAAGAAATGCGCAAAAAACTGCGCCCGCTCAACCTCATACCCCAGTTCATCCGAAATCGACGTCACCACATCAGACATCCCCGGCATCACCCGCTCCACAGCAATATTCACATCAACCCCCACACTCAACAGACAATACCGGATCATATCCCCAAGCGTAGAAATCTCCAGCGACGTACCCGCAACCTTCTTATCACCGATATACACATCATTCGGCCAGTGAATCAACGCAGAAAGCCCGAAATCATTACGAATCGCCCTCGCAAGCCCGAGAGCCGCAGCCACCATAATTAAAAACGCCTGATCCACACACACCTTCGGCTTTAACACAATCGTCGACCATATACCCCCCTCCGGACTCTCCCACATACGATGCATCCGCCCCGACCCCCCCGTCTGATGCTCCGCAACAAGAACCGTACCCGACTGAACCTCACACCCCACCTCACTCATCAACTGACGCGCAAGCGTATTCGTCGACATCACCTGCGAAAAATGATGCATATCAAACCCTATCTCCCTCGTCTCAAGAAACCGCTTAATCTCATACGGAAGAAGCAGCCACGACCTTTTTTTCAACACATACCCCGTCTTCGGCGACGCATCAATAACATACCCCATCTCGCGCAAAAGATTCACATACTTCCACACCGTCGTGCGCGACACACCAAGCCGCTCACTAATCACATTTCCGCCGACCGGATTACCCATTCCCGCCTCATCCAGAATCCGAAGCAGGTCAAATATCGTATTAGTCATGAATTTGCAGACTCCTGAATAAATAAATAGAGATGTTTATGCTATGAAAGTTGAATAATATTTCGGCAGAGTACCCGTACACATAAGACTACTTTTTTAACCTCACAATCTAAATATTAACTGATTATAGAACTCTGAACAAGGAGTTGGAACATGACAAAACTCAATATCACCGATACAACCCTCCGTGACGCACACCAGTCCCTCGCAGCAACGAGAATGCGCACGGAAGACATGGCAGGATTAGCGGCAGAAATGGAAAAATGCGGATTCTGGTCCGTAGAAGCCTGGGGCGGCGCAACATTTGATTCATGCATCAGATACCTAAACGACGACCCCTGGCAGAGACTGCGCGATTTAAAAACCATCTTCAAAAAGACCCCCATCCAGATGCTCCTGCGCGGACAAAACCTCGTCGGCTACCGCCACTACCCCGACGACGTAGTCGACCGCTTCGTCACCACCGCAGCCGAAAACGGCGTAGACGTATTCAGAATCTTTGACGCCCTAAACGACATCAGAAACATGCAGCGCTCAATCAAAGCCGTCCAGGACTGCGGAAAACACGTACAGGGCACAATATCATATACAACCAGCCCCGTCCACACCATAGACGCCTACGTAAAACAGGCAGAAGAACTCTACAGCCTCGGCTCAAACTCCATCTGCATCAAAGACATGGCCGGCCTTATAATGCCCGACGCCGCCAAAAAACTCATCACCGGCATCAAAGCAAAAATCGACATCCCCGTCGGCCTCCACACCCACTCCACCTCCGGAATCGCTCCGATGAGCTACCAGGCAGCAATCGAAGCAGGAGTAGACATCCTCGACACCGCAATGTCACCCTTTGCCGGCGGAACCTCCCAGCCCGCAACCGAAAGCATAGTCGCATCCTTAGTAGGAACACCGCGCGACACAGGACTCTCCCTAAACACCCTCCGCAACGTAAAACAGGCAGCCCTTACCGTCCGCAACAAATACGACACCCTGATAAACCCCATCTCCCTCAGAATCGATGCCGACGTCCTCACCTACCAGCTCCCCGGCGGCATGATCTCAAACCTCGTCTCCCAACTCAAAGAACAAAACGCCCTCGAACGACTCGACGAAGTCCTCCTTGAAATCCCCAAAGTCAGAAAAGATTTAGGCTACCCGCCCCTTGTCACCCCCACCTCCCAGATAGTAGGCACCCAGTCCGTCTTAAACGTCCTAATGGGCGGCCGCTACAAAACCATAACCAACGAAGTCCGCGACTACGTCAAAGGCCTCTACGGAAAAAGCCCCGCACCCCTCACCGATGCAATAATCAAACTCATCATCGGCGACGAACCCCGCGTAACCTGCAGACCGGCAGACACACTTGAGCCGATTTACGACAAAATGAAAGCCGATGCACAGGCACAGGGACTTGTAAAGAAAGAAGAAGACGTCCTCACCTACATCCTCTACCCCGCAATCGCCCCCGCATTCCTCAAAGGCGAAGCAAAACCCGAAATTATCCCCGAAAAAGCAAAAGAAACACCCGCCCCGACAGATTTAGACATCCCCCGTTCCATGGAAGTTGAAGTCGACGGCGAAATATACAACGTCAGAATCATCTCCGTAGAAGGCGAAACCTTTGCCGGCGATGAAGAAGGAGAAAGCGCAAGACACCGCGGAGATGTACCGGGCGGCGTAAAAAGCAGCATCCAGGGCATGGTCCTTGACATCAAAGTCCACCCCGGCCAGAAAGTCTCCGCAGGCGACACCCTACTGGTTCTTGAAGCAATGAAAATGGAAAACCCCGTAATAAGCCCGGTTGACGGAACCGTTATTGATGTATTCGTAGAAAACGGCGCCGTAGTACAAAGCGGCGACGTTTTAGTGGTGGTGAAATGAGCAAAAGCGAATACTTTGACAAAGTATTAATCGCCAACCGCGGAGAAATCGCCATCCGCGTCATGCGCGCCTGCCGTGAAATGGGCATACAGACCGTCGCAGTCTACTCCGATGCAGACGAAAACGCCCTGCATGTCAAATACGCCGACGAAGCATTCAACATCGGCCCCGCCCACCCGACCAAAAGCTACCTCAACATGGACAGAATCATCGAAGTAGCTGAAATGGCAGGAGCAGACGCAATTCACCCGGGATACGGATTCCTTGCAGAACGCGCCGAATTTTCCGATGCAGTGAAAAAAGCAGGCCTTACCTTTATCGGCCCGTCCGGAAAGACCATGCGCATGATGGGCTCCAAACTCGAATCCAAACAGGCAATGCACGACGCAGGAGTCCCGGTTTTACCCTGGACACAGTCCACCGACCATGAAGAAGCAAAAGCATTTGCCGAATCCATCGGCTATCCGGTAATTGTAAAAGCATCGGCCGGCGGAGGCGGAATCGGTATGACTGTTGTAAACAACGAAGCCGAACTCGATGAGGCAATCGCCAAATCCCAGCGTACCGCGGCCTCTGCATTCGGGGACCCGACGGTTTTCATTGAAAAATATCTTGCCCAGCCGCGCCATATCGAGGTGCAGGTCTTTGCGGACCGCAAAGGCGACGCAGTCCATCTTTACGAAAGAGACTGTTCCATTCAGCGTCGTCACCAGAAACTTATCGAAGAAGCCCCGTGTCCGATTATGACGCCCGAACTGCGCGAACGCATGACACAGTCTGCAATTACGGTCGCAAAAACCTGCGGATACGAAAACGCAGGCACGGTTGAGTTCCTTTACGACAACGGCAATTACTATTTCATGGAAATGAACACCCGTCTGCAGGTCGAACACACGGTAACCGAGCTGATTACCGGTCTGGACATGGTCAGAATGCAGATTCAGGTCGCAGCAGGCGAGCCCCTGCCGTATAAGCAGGAGGAAATCACCTGCCGCGGACATGCAATTGAGTGCCGTATCAATGCAGAAGACCCGTCAAACGATTTCCAGTCCAATACAGGCAAGATTACGCGCTACCGCTCGCCGGGAGGTCCGGGCATCAGAATTGATTCATGCATCCATGCGGGCTATTCCATTCCGCCGCATTATGATTCGATGATTGCAAAACTCTGCGCATGCGCAATGACGCGTGATGAAGCAATCGCCCGCATGCGCCGTGCGATTAACGAATACGTCATTATCGGCGTCAAAACAACGCTGCCGCTGCATTATGCGGTGATGAACAATCCGGATTTCATTGCAGGAAACGTCCACACGCATTTCCTTTCCGACCCGGATATCACCGGTTCTCTTTCGCAGTACATGCGCGAGAGCGAAACCCGTATGAATCAGCTCGGCGATCCGTTAAAGCAGGGCAAGCAGAAGACTGTAGCGGTAACGGTTGCGGTTAATGCGTATATGGCGGCTTTAGCGAAAAAGAACGCCGGAAAATAATCTCTTTCTTTTTTTAGTAATTTCACAAAACAGTTTTTCCGAAGGAAGCAAAACCGGGTATGCATCTTTAACAGAGTAGCTCCGCGCCACAGCTGCATACCCGGGGAAACTCAGGGTGTTCGGGCCTGCGTTTCTCTACTATACTATACGCATGCCAAGTATATATACTTTGTCGAGTGTGATTTCGTTTATCGCCGATAAACACATGCCGGCACGGGAGTCTCATGCCGCAACATATATATTTTCATACATCCTCTTTATTATGCACATTTGCGTAAGGCAGATGTATTCAGGCTGCGCTGGCCTAGCTGGTTAGGGCGCAAGACTCATAATCTTGAGGTCGGGGGTTCGGATCCCTCGCGCAGCACTTTTCTTTCGCGTCTGGTTCCCTCAAAATGTCGCTTATTAAATCAAGTCCCCTCACCTCTGCAATTGCAGGCCACTTCATCATCGACCTGTACTCCCCGATTCTGCCGGTAATCCTCCCGCTTTTAATCGAATCGATGCATCTGTCCTATTTCCTTGCCGGTCTTGCCGTCACGGTATTCAACGTGGTCTCCTCGATAATTCAGCCGTTGGTCGGCATCTGGAGCGACAAAACCGGAAAACACGCAAGCATCGCACTCTGCATCCTTTTAGGCGCGGTAGGCATATCCTTTTCCGCAATAGCCGGCAACTACCTCATCCTCATCTGCCTTGTTGCGGGCGCCGCATTAGGGCACGCCTTTTTCCACACCTCCGGCATGGACCTGGTCTACAAAAACAGCCCGCCTGCAAAAATCGGCCTCTACAACTCGGTATTTACCACTGCAGGAAGTATCAGCTATGCATTAAGTCCCCTATTGGTCGGCGCGTTAATCGCATTCGCCGGCCTTCCTGCCGTATCATGGCTTGTGGTAATAGGACTCGTCGGCGCCGGATGGATATGGAAGATGACGAAAAAATCCGATACCGCGGGAATAAGACACCGCACGCAGAATACGCGCCCGTCCGCGGTTGAAGGAAACAAAACCGCGGCCGCCCTGGTGGTCATCGTCTGCGCGTTGCGGGCAATCGGCTACATCGGCATAATCACCTACCTTCCCACCCTCCTCGTTCATACCCAGGAAGGCATGACCACCGTATTGGCCTCGGTCGTCGTAACCGTCATGCTGATTTCAGGCGTTGCAGGACAATTAATCGGAGGATGGGCGGGAGACAAAATCGGCCGCAAACTTATGCTGGTTGCCGGTCTTGCCGCATCCATTCCATCATACCTTCTTATATTTTCAGGCAGTCTCATTCTGATGTACACCGGTCTGATGCTGTATGCATTCTTTGCAAGCTGCTGCTACGTAACCTCGGTTACCATGACACAGGAACTTATGCCGGGAAAAACCGGTCTTGCCTCAGGACTTACCCTTGGATTCACCCTCGGACTCGGCGGTCTTGCAGCATCAGGCATCGGTCTGATTGCAGACGCAACCGGAGACCTGTTTGGCGCGCTGTTTCTCTTAATTATCCCGATAATTCTTGCTCCGGTCATCGCGTTGTTTATTACGTACAAAAAACCGGCCGCAAAAGCGTAAAAAAAAAGAATATTAATCCTGATGCAGGATACCGACATACGGCAGATTACGGTACCGCTGGTCGACATCAAGACCATAACCGACCACAAACTGCTTACCGATTGCAAAACCGATATAATCGCCCTCAAACGGAACACGCCGGCACTCATGCTTGTCAAGAAGCGTACAGACCTTAAGCACCGCAGGTTCGCGCTCGGCAATCAGCTTTTTCACATGCGTAAGCGTAATACCCGTATCAATAACATCCTCAATGATAATAACATTCTGCCCCTTGATTTTCTCCGGCTCGACATCCAGTTTCATAAACACCGTACCGGTTGTAGTCGTACCAGAATAACTTACCGTCTGAATGAAATCGATATACGTCGGAATCGTCAGATGCTTTGCAAGTTCGCACGTAAAGAAAACCGCGCCCTTAAGAGTACACAAAAGGGTAACGCTTTTCCCCGCGAAATCACGGTCAATTTCCGCCGCAATTTCGCAAATCCGCTTTTCCACAGTCTCCTGTGAGAGAAGAACCTCAATAGTCTCAGCCATGATAATAGATGTATGAAGTAAAAGAGATTATATTTGTCGATACAACAAATACTATACTATGAAATTAATCCGGGCTCCCGCACTCTCACGTGCCCACGAACTCATCATCAAATACATCCTCGAAAAAGGATACCTCGTGACCACGGAAAACGGCGAAGAAACCATAGAAACCGACGAAATCTGCCTCTCCGTCGACACCCCGCTCGAATCCCCGATGGTATCGCCGAATTCCCGCTTCAAAGAAGCGTTTCTTGCTGAATACGCCCGCAACTTAATCTGTGGCTCAGACGCCGTCTTTGAATACGACTACCACGGCAGACTCTTTGACTGGGGATGCGGACTTGTTTTGGACGGCGCAGAAATCCACCAGGACCAGATAAACTACATCATTGAAAAGTTAAAAGCAAACCCCGAATCACGCCGCGCGGTTGCCGTAACCTGGTGTCCCCCGGTTGACGACGGATTAAAAGACTGCCCCTGCCTTCAGCTTGTACAGTGTGTGGTGCGTGCGGGAAAACTCGACATGAAGGTCGTATTCAGAAGTAACGACATGCTGTCTGCATCCGGCTCGAATATGTACGCTCTTGTCAAACTCCAGGAATACATAGCAGAAAAAGTAGGCATACCCGTCGGCAAATACGCCCACATCTCTTTAGTGCCGCACATCTATTACAAACGCGATGCTGCTGATATTCCGCCGTTCTGCGGCAAAGGCACGGAATTTACGCCGTGCATCGAGGTCTGCAAAGCCTGCAAAGCCTGCGAAAAATCCCGCAGATAACCTTTTTTTATGCATATTCTCAGCCGCTGGATACTTTGTTTTATCGGGGTCTTTACCATGGGATTCGGTATCGCACTCTCCATTCAGGCAGGACTCGGCATTTCACCGATATCCTGTCTTCCCTACGTCTTAAACCAGTGGCTCGGCATCTCGGTTGGAACAATGACGTTAATCATGAACATCATTTTTCTTATCCTGCAGATTGCGATTCTGAGAAAAGCGTTCAAAATATACCAGCTTCTTCAGATTCCGCTGTTATTTGTCTTCAGTGCGGCAATTGATTTCTCACTCTGGCTTCTTTCCGGCGCGGTATCAGACTTTTATCCGCTGCAGTTTTGCATGATGCTTGCATCCTGCGGCATTATCGCACTTGGTCTTTTCTTCCTCTTAAAAGCAGACCTTCTGATGATGTCCGGGGATGCGCTGGTCCGGGCAATTGCAGAAGTTTCGAAAAAAGAATTTGGCAAAGTAAAAGTTGGTTTCGACTGTACCCTTGTTGCCGCAGCCGCGATAACATCGCTTTGCTCCATGCAGAGTATAGTGGGCATACGGGAGGGTTCTCTAGCGGCCGCAATCCTTATCGGGACCATTGTGCGGCTGCTTGTAAAGATAAGCACCCGGCGCAAGCAGCATATATATTAGAACATTTTATTTTATCTTAAAACAAATATTGTTTATACAAATGATAAAGCACCCTGCCTTAATCATCCCGATACTCTTTGCCGCCCTGCTTGCAAGCATAGCAGTTTCCGTATGCATAGGTGTTACCGGATTTGACCTGCTCAGTCTGGACGGCGATACCGTGCACAAGATTTTCCTTGACATCAGACTGCCGAGAGTTCTTGGTGCATGTCTTGTGGGTCTCGGTCTTGCTGCTGCGGGCTGTGCCATGCAGGGGCTTTTCCGCAACCCGATGGCCGACCCGTACATTCTCGGAACCTCGGCGGGCGGTTCTCTTGGCGCTGCATGCGCAATCGCTTTTTTAGGCGGCATGTTTCTGCCGGTCTTTGCCTTTGCAGGCTCGCTTCTTTCCACTATCCTTGTCTATATCATATCAAAACGCAACGGCAGGATGTCGGTTGAAACAGTACTTTTATCCGGAATAGCCATTTCTTTATTCCTTTCCGCGCTGCTTTCGTTCATCATGTACCTGTCGGGCGGAAGTCTGCAGAAGATAATGTTCTGGACGATGGGCGGGCTCTGGAATATGTCCTGGAGTCAGGTCGGGACCGGTCTGTTAGTGTTAATCGGCTGTGCAGTGCTCTTTTTCTTCTCCCGCGACCTCAATATCTTAACGCTCGGAGAAGAGGATGCAATCCATCTTGGAGTAAACACCGAACGCCTGAAAAAACTTCTTCTTCTGGTATCTGCATTCATCACCGCAGTTGCGGTCAGTATTTCCGGCTGTATCGGCTTTGTCGGTCTGATTATCCCGCATATCATGCGGTCTTTTACCGGCCCGGACCACCGGATTCTTCTGCCCGCATCCATGTTATCCGGTGCTCTTCTTCTCATCTGGGCTGATACGCTTGCACGCACGCTTCCTGCGGAGATTCCGGTCGGCATTATCACGGCATTTTTAGGTGCTCCGTTCTTTATTTACCTGCTGCGCCGGAGGACAAAGGTATGAACGTACTTGAAGCGCGTGACATCTCGGTCGCCTACGGTGACCGTGTCATTATCGAAAAACTCAGTCTTGGGGTAAAGCAGGGCGGTTTTGTCGGTATTTTAGGTCCGAACGGCTGCGGAAAAACCACGCTTCTGCGCACCATGTCGCGGATTTTAAAACCGGCGGAGGGGGAAATTCTGGTAAAGGGGAAGAGAGCCGAATCGTATGATTCCCGCGCGTATGCAAAGATTCTCGGCTGCGTAAGCCAGGAAACAGGCGTTGCGTTTGCCTTTACCGTGCGGGATGTGGTGATGATGGGGAGGCACCCTTATGTCGGCAGAATGTCTTCGCTTTCCAAGGAAGATATCGCAGCCGTTGACCGTGCAATGGAAATCTGCAGTGTAAGTCACTTAAAAGACCGGTTTATCACGGAGATTTCCGGAGGCGAGCGTCAGCGTGTCTTAATTGCACGAACACTTGCGCAGAATCCGGAGATTCTTCTGCTGGATGAGCCCACGTCGCATCTTGACATCAATCACCAGATTGACATTTTGTCGATGATTCGGTCTCTGACGCCGGAAATAACGGTAATCGGTGTTCTGCATGACTTAAACATCGCCTCCTATTTCTGCGACACGATTGTTCTGATGAACCATGGAAAAATTGTTGCAGCGGGCACGCCGCAGGAGGTTTTGACGCGGGAACTCATCAGAGAGGTTTTTTCGATAAAAATGATGGTGTCCTCTCATCCTGTAACGGGAAAACCGTATCTTATCCCCGAATACGGCTGTTTTTCAAAGCCGGATTCACGAAAGGTGCATGTCATTTCAGGCGGAGGTTCGGGAACGGATGTCTTTTACAGCCTGTGCATGCGGGGGATTTCGGTAACGGCGGGTGTTCTTGCCGTAAATGATTCGGATTATGAATCCGCCCGTATTCTCGGTCTTGATACCGTGGTCGAGGAACCGTTTGCAAAAGTCTCAAAAGAGGCGGCAAATCATGCAGAAGCTCTTGCAAAAGAGGCGGATATGGTGGTGGTAACACCTATGCAGGTCGGAGACGGCAATCTTGCAAATCTTGAAATCCTTGAGGGTATGGGTAAAAAAGTGTATTTTGTCGGCGATATTGAGGATTTCACCGGAGGGTTTGCTTCGGCAATCAAAAACAATCTGACTGCAGCAGGGGCTGTGTGTGTGGAAAATACAGCTGAACTGATGAAAAAACTGGTGTAATCAGACCCTGTTGTACAGCGTGTCGCGCTGAACAAGCCGGCGTCCGATATCTTCGCACATCATGCCCATTTCTTCAGGGCTGAAATAATCCGCGTCTTCTCCCGCACCCGCCTCGCGTGAAAGCGAGTCAATAAACATCGTACCCCCGACATCGTTTCCGCCCGCCATGAGACATGCCTGCGTCATTTTCTGACCGATTTTCGACCAGGGCACCTGAATATTTATGACATTGTCCAAAAAGAGCCGCGATACGGCGATTAAGAGTAAATCCTCGCGGCCGAATGCATCATGCGTTACGCGCCCGGAATTTCCAAGAGGCGTATTTTTGTGCAGGAATGCCAGGGGGACAAGTTCGGAAAATACGTTACAGTCGTCCTGTATTTTGCGCAGAATCGACAAATGGCGGGCGCGTTCCGGTACGGTTTCCACCGAGCCGTACATAATAGTTGAAGTCGCTTTAAAACCGGCGGCTCCCGCCTCGCGTATAATTCTGCACCAGTCTTCGGTCTTCAGTTTTTTGCTGCAGATAATCCGACGCACGCGGTCAACTAAAATTTCCGCAGCCGTTCCCTGAACGGAGTTCAGTCCTGCCTCTTTTAAGGAGCGCAGGGCTTCAGCCGTTGAAACACCGGAGCGTTCTGCCGCATATAATATCTCATCCGGGCTGCAGCCGTGCACATGAATACCCGGAATTTCTTCATGAAATGCTTTGATTATACTGATGTAGGAGTCTAAATTGAAATCCGGATGAATTCCTGCAAGATAGCAGACCTCGGTCACATTCTTGTCAAGGGCTTCGCGGCAGCGGGCGCGGAATTCCGCATCTGATAAGAAATACGCACCATCCTCGTCCGGATGGCGGCCGAATGCACACAGACCGCAGCGGTTTTTGCAGATGTTCGTCAGATGGATGTTCATGTTTCTGACATACGTAACATCCGTTCCTGCACGTTCTTCCCGTAAAATATCGGCCGCTTCCGCGATTTTCCAGACGTCCCTTCCGCGGGATGAAAGAAGAAATGCGGCCTCTTCTTCGCTCATCCGCGCCCCGCCGAGCGTGTCGGAAAGAATCTCAGATACGTTCATTTCTTTCCTCTTACCCGTGATACAATTTCAATTACGACGATAATGCCGATTACGATAAGAATACAGGGAATAATGTTTAACGGAACCCATCCGATTAACGGAATCGCAAAAATCGCTTTTCCGACAATCCATTCCTCTTTTACCGGCTGCATGCGGCCGTATGCGGCAAAAATACCGTTCTGGTCGTAATCTTTGTTGGTAATCACATTATCGCCTTTGGTGATAACACCCGCATGCGCAGCATCGCCGGCAAATCCCATCGCCGCGGCCTCATCAGCGGTTATTTTCTTGATTGCCCGGTGAATAATCGGCGTAACCCCGTCAATGCCGTTTGGTTTGTAGACAATCACATCACCGTATCCGTTGAAAATCTGCGGAGAATTCGCGGCGATTGCTTCTTCCTGCGTCTGCCATCCGCCGAACCTGTTTTCATCGGTGACGAAAACAAGCGCATAGGTCATGATATTAGGTTCCATGCTGCCGGATTCAACTGCGATTAATGCAGGCCATGTTCCCGAAACGGCAAAAAGCGTGATACCGATAAAGGCAACTACGCCGACGATTATGAGTATCTCCTTTAAAAACGACTTAGCGCCCTCTTTTTTTGCATCTGCATCTTTTTGTCCGGCTTTAATCCCGGTACTTTTTTTTGCCGCCATTTTTGTTACCTACCTGTTTGAAAAGATACCCATAAATTATTTCCCGTAGCGCCGGGTGCGTGCTTCAAAATCACGCAGGGCGCGAAGGAAATCGACTCTGCGGAAATTGTCCCAGTTGATATCGGTAAAGAGCAGTTCCGAATACACTGACTGCCAGATGAGAAAATCCGTCAGATGGCTTTTACCGGTCTTGATGATGAAATCCGGATTTACCTGATATGACAGATGCGACTCGATTACGGATTCATCGATTTTTTCCGGCTCGATTCCTTCTTTTGCGATTTTTACAATTGCATCACAGATTTCTTCAGTTCCTCCCTTGCCGACCACAATCAGAATCTTCTGCGCGCCGGAACCGATGGTTTTTTCACCCGCCTCTGAAATGATGGTGACCCCGGTTTTATCCTTAAGGGATTCGGGCGGAAGACAGGGCATTGGAATCTTTGCCGACTGGGAACTGATATGGAAAATGAGCCGGCCGATTTTTTCAAACTCTCCTGCCCAGGAGACCACGTCCCAGAGTTTTTCCGGCGAGGATGCGACATCGTCTTCGTCCAGCATAAAACAAATCTCTCTCGGGAAGTTTTCCAGTTTTTTTGCTATGGAATATTCATATATTTTATAGCGCAGCATACTGTTACTGTATAATGTATTTTTCATACTTATATATGAATTACACGCATGATGCGTCACCTATATATTGTTGGAAAACAGACATACATTTATGATATCCCCATCTGATTTAACGAAAGAGATAGAGGCGCGTCTGAAAAACTATCTCTCACGTGACAAATCCGGGATTAGAAAAGCCCTGCTCACGCTGATTGTAAAAATCAGAACTGTAACCATCGGTCAGTTGTACGAAGCGCTTTCCAAAACCTTTGATGTTACGTATCATTCGGTAGCATCCATGGTCGGCATTATTTCGTCCAAGTTCGGCATACTCTCCCAGAAAAAGACAAAGGATGCCGATCTTGCTACATATGAACTTAAAAGCCAGTATGCAGCAATTGTAGAGCGGGTAATTTCTGCAGTACAATGACAGGACCCGAGGCGTTTCCGACAATTCCTGTTGCGCAGGACGTAATAGACTATATGGACGAGCGCGGCGGGGATTTCAGAATAAGTACTACCTGCAGCGGTCCGGTTTTGATGCCGACGCGTGTAAAACCGGCAAAATCATCTGACATTGCTATTCGTGTCGGAAAACACATTTTATTTATCTCGCGTTACCAGATTCAGTGGATTGAAGAAGTCACTATGGATATGGTTCCGCGGTTCCCCTTCGAAGACGAGCATGAGTTTTGAGGAACTGGAACACACTGCCGATATCCGTATGAAAATTACGGCACCGGATTTTTCCGGTTTATTTTCCGAATCCGGTTTTGCTCTTTCAAAAACGCTCTATGGCGATTATCCTCAGGAGATATCTTCTGCGGAATTTGAAATAGAGGCGCAAGGCCGCGACAGGGAGGAACTTTTAGTCAATTTCCTTTCGGAACTGCTGTTTTTAACCGAAACCGAGTATCTTGTTCCGATGGAATTTTCACTTTCCGTGTCGGAAAAAGCGGTCTGCGGGAAAGTACGCGGGGTTTTGTTTGACCGTGCAAAACACTTTGGCGGTATCGGTGTAAAAGGAATCTCCTACTATGGTATTTCCCTGACCGAGTCTTCTGTCGGTGCGGAATTAATCATTATCTTTGACATATGAACGAAAAAATACAGTCTTTATCTGAAACGGAATGGGAAATCCCGGCGGATTTCGTTCCTGATATGCGTGTTCCGGGAAGATTTTTCCTGAGTAAAACGCTTGCGGAGGGTATTGAGGACGGGGCGTTAACGCAGCTTGCAAATGTTGCAACGCTTCCGGGAATTCTGAAATATTCGCTTGGCATGCCTGATATTCACTGGGGATACGGCTTTCCAATCGGCGGTGTCGGGGCGTTTGACCGTGAAACAGGGGTAATTTCTCCGGGAGGCGTCGGATTTGACATCAACTGCGGTGTGCGTCTGATTACAACACCGCTGCATGAATCCGACATTTCGGACAAGCCGGAACTCATCGAGGAACTCTTTACTGCGGTTCCGACCGGTGTGGGTGCAAAAAGCCCGATTCGCCTCTCTCAGAAGGATTTATCGGAAATTCTCACCGACGGGGTGAAAAAGGCGGTTGAACTTGGTTACGGAAATGAAACTGATATCGCACGCTGCGAGGAAGAGGGATGTATGTTTGGCGCATCCGATGAGCATGTGAGCAGTAAAGCACGCAAACGCGGTATTCCGCAGTGCGGAACCCTTGGTTCAGGCAATCATTTTCTTGAGCTGCAGGTCGTTGATGAAATCGAGGATTTGCGTCTTGCGGGTGCGTACGGAGTTTCCAAAGGGCAGATTTGCGTGATGATTCACTGCGGTTCGCGGGGTCTTGGTCATCAGGTGTGTACCGACCATCTGGCAGTTCTTGAAGATGCGGTGAAAAAGTACAATATCGCACTTCCTGACCGGCAATTGGCTTGTGCGCCTTTGAATTCGCCGGAAGGGGAGGCGTATTTTGACGCTATGGCGGCATCAGCCAATTATGCATGGGCAAACCGGCAGATTATCACGCATATTGTGCGGGAAATCTTTGTAAAACGGTATGGAATCGATTATGAGGAGATGCCTCTTGTGTATGATGTTGCGCACAATGTGGCAAAGTTCGAGGAGCATTCCGTAAACGGAGTGAAAAAAGAGGTTTGCGTGCACAGAAAGGGGGCGACACGGGCATTCGGTCCGGGTCGGTCCGAAATCGTTAAGGAATACCGTGCGTTCGGGCAGCCGGTTATTATTCCGGGAAGTATGGGCACTCCGTCCTATCTTCTTGCAGGAACGGATGCCGCAATGGAAAAAACATTCGGCAGTACCTGTCACGGATCAGGCCGGGTAAAAAGCCGGTCTTCTGCGAAAAAGAGTCTTACCGGTGAAGAAGTTGCCGAAGCTCTTGCCAGGCGCGGTATTTTAGTCCGGGCGCCGAATCCGGCTGCAATTGCAGAAGAAGCGCCGGATGTGTACAAATCGAGTTCCGATGTTGTCGGAACGGTCCGCGATGCAGGTATTTCAAAAATTGCAGCGCGTCTTATACCCTTAGGAGTGATTAAAGGATGAGTCTTTGTGTATTATGGGATAGAAAAATGATGTTTCACACGCTGGTTGAAGATGTGACCGGCGCTTGTGATGCGGTAACGCCTCTGATTATGGCCGCGCCCTTTTTCCGCGGAAAATATTCGGGTATGCTGATTCCGACCGGATTTGGAAACACCGGATATTCGAAAATGCTTCCCGCTCTTCGCGCCTGTGCGGGAAGAATTGAGGATTATCTTGAAGACGGGGGCAAACTGCTCGTTTTCGGTGCGGCTGATTTGGGACCCGCCCGGTATGACTGGCTTCCGGTAGATGTGGAATATCATTTTGAGTTTCAGGAGCACAAACTTACGCTTGGAAATTCAAAGTGGACTTCTATTTTTGACGGGTATGACACGGAAAAATTCGCCTGCGACGGCTGGTTTACGAAATTTGAGGGAACACCTGTTGCGGTTTCGCAGAACGGATATCCGGTGATGGTTGAGTGTTCTATCGGAAAAGGAACGCTTCTTTTAGCCGGAACGCATGAATATCCGAGCAATTCCTTCCTGAAGGAGTTTGCGAAAGGAGAAGATGTGAGTTTCTGATGCTTTATTCGGAATTTAAGGGGCTGAAACTTTCAAAAATGGGTTTTGGCATGATGCGGCTTCCTTTACGCGAAGGGGGCTCGCTTTCCGATATTGACGAGGAGAAAACCGCGGTGATGATTCAGCAGGCGTTTGATGCGGGAATCAATTATTTTGATACTGCACGGCCGTATCATCTGGGAATGTCGGAAAAGGTTACCGGTAAACTTCTGCGGAAATATCCGCGGGATTCGTATTTTTATGCGGATAAATTCCCGGGTCTTACGAAATCCTCGTTTGAAAATATCAGCGGTACGTTTGAAGAACAGCTTTCTGCGACCGGTATGGAGTATTTCGATTTTTATCTCCTGCATAATGTATGCGACCTTGATATCGAATGGTATCTTTCTGCAGCACCGGAAATGATTCCATTCCTCTCGCGGATGAAAGAAGAGGGGCGTATTCGTCACATCGGTTTTTCGATTCATGGCAGTTTTCCGATGCTTGAGCGTTTTATGGCGGTTTACGGGCATATCATGGAGTTCTGTCAGATTCAGTTAAACTGGTTTGACTGGAATTTCCAGGATGCAAAAGCCAAGGTTGCGTACTTAAACGGGCACAATATTCCTATCTGGGTTATGGAGCCGCTTCGGGGCGGAAGGCTCGTAAATCTTCCGCCGGACGCCCGCATTCTGCAGAGAATGCTTCGTGCAGGCGAGTCAGCTGTTGAAACGGCGTTTCGGTTTCTGCAGTCTGTTCCGGGCGTTGCGGTAATTTTATCGGGGGCTTCAAGCCCCGCTCAGATGGAGGAAAATACAGGATATTTCGCATCGGAAAAGCCGGTGAGCGAAGAAGACAAGGAATTTCTCTTTGAAATTGCGGCCGGCATTCATCAGGGGGTTGCGTGTACAAAATGCCGGTACTGCACGGACCAGTGCAGAAAGGGTCTGAATATTCAGAAGATTATCTCAATTTACAATGACCATCTGTTTACCGGCAATGAACGGATTACGTATTTTTCCATCGATGCTCTCGGCGAGGGTAAAAAGCCGTTCGACTGTATCGGATGCGGCGAGTGCGAGGCAATCTGTCCGCAGGGGATTAGGATTTCAGAGGTAATGGCTGATTTCTGCGAGCGGCTGAAAAAATAACTATTACTCGCCCTTTTTTACCAGCATTTCCCGCATGCCGAACAGATACTCCTGTGCATATCCTGCATATTTTCCGAAATGCTTCCGTGCAAACCCGCCTGCTTTTGCATAGGAAAGTTTCTGTTCGCAGCAGAGATATTTTGTACGCAGTATCCGTTCAATCCAGACATCCACCGGAAATGCCTCATATTTTTCAAAGGAGAAGAGAAGTACGCAGTCTGCAACTTTCGGTCCCACACCCTGAATCTGCATGAGGGCGTCTTTTGCTTTTTCATACGGCAGGCAGGCCGTCCTGTTAAGAAAATCCGTTCCTGCACAGAACCGTGCCGCATCAGAGATATAAGCATCCCGGTAACCGGTTTTGCATGAGCGTATTTCGGAAAGGCCGGCTTTTGCAAGGGTTTCCGGCTCAGGGAATGCAAAGCGGCCTTTTGCATTCGGGCTGCCGAATTTTTCCGAGAGATTTTCGATGCGGTTTTGGATGCAGGGGATGTTTGCACAGGAAGAACAGATGTAGGAGACGAGGCATTCCCATTTTGGCTGACGCAGAATGCGAAGCCCGCGGCAGGTTTCAACCGCCTGATGCATCAGAGGGTCGCGGTCGATGTCTGCTAAAATGTCATCCAGGTCAAGGTCGAGTGCAAAGTAGTGAATCAGCTCTTCTTCGGATAATCCCTCATAAAACAGAATGCCGTTTTTTTCTTTTACGCGCCAGAGATTACCAGAGACAGGTGCCGACCAGAAGCCTGCTTTTTCCTGCCTCCAGCGGAAAGCCTGTCCACAGGTCAGAGTAAGTTCAAGGTTTAAGGGAGTATTTTCGAGGGCGAGTTTTTTCATCCGGTGAAAAAATATTGGGTTGCCCGGGTAAAAATATGTCCGGATTTCATACACCGGACGTTTTCGATGACCATCATATTTATATTCTCATATAACCTATAATATAGCGCCTTTAATTAGGCTGATCAGCATAATTCTGCTGTACATGTGGATATCCAGTTGGTACAAATCCCGCTTCATTCGAGCGTCGGATTTGTAATTGTGAACATCTGAGCGGAAATCTCCGCGGCAGATGAAGACCTACATAGGTCTGATAAAACGCGCAGGGCGAACGTCTTATGATGTGCCCGTCTGAGTAATCAGAACGCGTTAATGTCAGGTTCTCTTTAAGTGAGACTTGGAAACAAAAGCTGTATGAGACACAGCGCGCGGAAAAATTCCGCGTAATCGGGAAAGAACCACAAGGCAAGACGTTGCCGGTTCTAATCGGGATATCCAGAAAGGATTATCAATTACACACCCGTCTTTCCATCTGCGGGCTAAAAGCATTCGCAGAACTGACAAGGTTTACGTCCCACGGGTCGATTGCATTTTATGCAAAGCCGGTGGTGAAAGAGCGGCTGTCACTTGATGACAACCAGCAGAAAGCAGCTAACAATTAACGTAACCCGTTAAGACAGTTAGCATATCAAAGGAATTGAAAAAACATGAGAACAGTGAGACCTAGAGCAGGTTCACTTGCATTCTATCCGAGAAAACGGGCGAAGGGATACGTACCAAAGTACCAGTCCTGGCCTGAATACGACGGACAGCCAATGCTTCAGGGCTTCGCCGGCTACAAGGCAGGTATGACCCACGTCATCATGATTGATGACCACAAAAAGAGCCCGACTGAAGGCAAAGAAATTATGGTTCCGGTAACCGTAATCGAAATCCCGCCCATGTCGGTTGCAGCAATCCGTGTCTATGTCAAAGACACCTACGGCAAGCACCCGCTTACTGAAGTCTGGGCAGAAAACACCGAAGCACTTTGCGGAAGAATTACCAAAGCAAAAGTCAACAACGCTGCAAAAGCAACCGAGAAAATCAACGCTGCAATTAACGACGTCGTTGAAGTTATGGTTTTAATGTACACTAAGCCCTCGGCACTCACCGGTGTTTCCCAGAAGGTCCCGGACCTTATGGAAATCCGCGTAGCTGGAGGAAGCATTGAAGACCGCTTCAAGTACGCACTCTCTATCCTTGGAACCGAAATCGACATGAACACCATCCTCGCAGAGGGTCAGTTCGCAGACATTACCGGTATCACCAAAGGAAAGGGCTTCCAGGGCGCAGTAAAACGCTTCGGTATCACCCTGAGAAAGAGAAAGCACTCCAGAACCAAGAAAACCAGACATATCGGTACCCTTGGTCCATGGCATCCTCACCACGTCAGATGGCAGGTTCCGATGCCGGGTCAGACCGGTTTCCACCAGAGAACCGAGTTTAACAAGCGCATCATTAAGATTGGTGCAAACCCGGACGAAATCAACCCGGCAGGAGGTTTCCTCCACTACGGTCTTGTTCGCGGCACCTATGTCTTAATCAAAGGCAGCATCCCGGGACCAGCCACCCGTTTAGTCAGAATCCGGTCTGCAACCCGTATGGGACAGCAGAAGTCTGTACAGACACCGGTAGTCGAATTCGTCAGCATCCAGAGCAAACAGGGGTAAATGAGCATGAAAGCAAATGTAAAAGCAATTGACGGCTCCATCTTACGCGAAATTGAGCTCCCGGCTGTCTTCGACGAAGAGTACCGCCCGGACCTCATTAAGAAAGCAGTACTCGCATACCAGAGCACTCTCTACCAGCAGTACGGCGCAGACCCGTATGCAGGCATGAGAACTTCCGCAGAAGGCTGGGGTTCCAAGCGCGGAGAATCCAAGATCCCGCGTATCAAGAACGGCAGCCGCGGAGCAAAAGTACCGCAGACCAAAGGCGGACACCCGGCGCACGCACCGAAAGCAGAAAAGATTCTCGTTGAGAAAATCAACAAGAAGGAAAAAGCAAAGGCAATTCGCAGCGCAATTGCAGCAACTGTCAACACCGAACTTGTAACCCTCCGCGGTCACAAATTCGAAGGCGACGCAGCAATCGTTGTTGAAGATAAATTCGAGACTGTTGCAAAGACTGCAGAAGTCAAGAAGATCCTTGCAGCACTCGGACTCGCAGCAGATCTCGAGCGTGCAAAAGAATCCAGAAAGATTCGTGCAGGCCGTGGAAAGACCAGAGGACGCAAATACAAGCAGGCAAAATCTGTACTTATTGTCACTGCAGAGGAATTCCTCGCAGGTGCCAACATTGCAGGTGTTGACTGTGTGAAAGTCGATGCACTCAATGCAAATCTGCTCGCTCCAGGATGCGATGCAGGCAGACTTACCGTCTGGACTGAAGCAGCTGTCAAGAAACTCGGGGAGGCATAAGATATGACTTTAGCACACCCGATTGTCAGTGAAAAGGCAATGGTTCTCTTAGAGAACGTGAACCAGCTTTCCTTCATCGTTGAAAAGGAAGCAACCAAGAGCGAAATCAAAGCCGCAATTGAGAGCACTTTCAACAAGAAGATTGCAGCCATCAACACTATGATGACCAACAAAGGAACCAAGAAGGCAGTAATTACCTTCGTTGAGAGCAACGCAGCTGAAGAGATTCTCTCTCAGTTAGGAATCGTGTAAGGTGAGATAACATGGGACACAGAATTAGTACTCAGGCACGCGGAAAAGGCGGTTCAACCTACCGTGCACCATCACACCAGTATAAAGCAGAACTCAAGCACTTCGGCTCTGCAACCCAGACTGTCAAGGCAGTCGTTATTGATATTGAACACGATCCGGCACGCCACACTCCGATTGCAGTTGTCAAGATTACTGAAGGCGAAGTCAAGACCGATGACAAGAAACTCTACGCACTCATTACTGAAGGCGTTGGAGTCAACCAGGAAATTGCATGGGGTCCGGAAGCAAAATTCGCAAACGGCAACACCGTTCCGCTCAAGGCAATTCCGACCGGAGTTTCTGTCTGCAACATTGAAGCACGTCCGGGAGACGGAGGCAAATTTGTCCGTGCATCCGGTGCAGAAGCAGTTGTTATCGGAAAAGCTGACGGAAAGGTCGGCGTCAAGATGCCGTCAGGAAAACCGAAATGGTTCAATGAGGACTGTCTTGCAACCATCGGACTTGTCGCAGGCGGAGGCCGCGTTGACAAGCCGATTCTTAAGGCAGGAAAGCAGTATCATAAGATGAAGTCCTCTGCAACCCGCTGGCCGAGAGTCCGCGGTGTCGCAATGAACGTTATCGACCACCCGTTCGGTGGTGGAGGACACCAGCATCCGGGTAAGCCAAAGACCTGTGCCCGCGGAACTTCTCCGGGTAAGAAGGTCGGACACATTGCAGCCCGCAGAACCGGTTGCCGGAGGTAAATAACATGGCAAAGAAAACTACAAAGAGAATGCCGAAGCGGCGGGAAGAGTATACCTACCACGGATACAACCTTGAAGCTTTAAAGGCAATGTCCATGGAGGAGTTACTGCCGATTATGCCTACCGGTGCACGCAGAAAAGTTCTCCGCGGATTTACCCGTGATGAAGAAGACGTTCGTGAGAAGATCGCAGCAGGCGACCACGTAAGAACTCACATTCGTTCAATGATTATCCTTCCGGAAATGGTTGGCAAGACTGTTGCAATCTACACCGGAAAGGAATTCTTAGATGTCGAACTCCCGGTCGAGGGTGTTTTCCACTACTTTGGAGAATTCGCGTTAACCCGTAAGAAGGTTACCCACGGTTCTGCAGGTGTTGGTGCAACCAGATCGAGTAAGTATGTCCCGCTGAAGTGATTATCATGGCAAGAACAGGATACAGCAACCAGCTTACCGGCGACAATATCGCCCGTGCAAAGGCAAACGAGCTTTCATGCTCTCCTAAGCATGCAGTCGAAATTGCTCATCTCGTCCGCAACATGATGGCAGATGATGCAGTAGCATACTTAGAACAGGTAGTCGCACTTAAACGCGCAGTACCGTTCCACCGCTTTGCAAGAAACGTAGCCCACCAGAAGAGCTTAAACGGAAAAACCTTCGGTACTGCAGCCGGAAGATACCCGGTCAAGGCAGCAGCAGAATACATCCGCTTAATCAAATCCGCACAGAAGAATGCGGAATACGCAGGACTTGCCCCTGAAAAGATGGTCATTGTCCACGCAGCTGCAAACAAGGGACGCTGCATGAAAGCAATCTTCCCGCGTGCAATGGGCAGAGCAACTCCGAAACACAGAGATTCTGTGAACGTAGAAATCATCCTCCGTGAGGTGCAGTAAAGATGACCATTGAGAAGAAATTTGTAGCAGACGGTGTCCGCAAGGTCCGTGTGCAAAAATACCTTAACAAGGAACTCAAGCGTGCAGGATACGGAGGTATGGACATCGTCAGAACTCCGGTCGGCACCCAGGTCACTATCTTTGCAGAAAAACCGGGTCTTGTCATCGGTAAAGGCGGTAAACTTGTCCGTCAGATTACTACTGACTTAACCGGCGAATTCGGCATCGAGGCACCGCAGGTCGAGGTTCAGCAGGTTCCGAACCCGAGCTTAAACGCTCAGATTATGGCAGAGAGACTTGCAAACGCACTCGAACGCGGATGGTACTTCAGAAAGGCAGGAACTTCTGTCATCCGCCGTGTTATGGATGCAGGAGCACTCGGCTGTGAGGTTATCATTGCAGGAAAATTAACCGGAGCACGTGCACGTGTTCAGAAGTTTGTCGAAGGCTACATTAAGCACTCCGGCGAACCGGCTGAATCCGTTGTAGTTACCGGTTATGCAACCGCAGTGAAGAAGCTCGGTATCATCGGTGTTCAGGTTAAGATTGTCCCGCCGGGAGCAGTCCTTCCGGACCACTTTGAAATCCGTGCTGATGCCCACCCGGCCCCGGCAGAGCAGGATGTATTCGACGAGTTTGATGCAGAACTTGCAGGTGAACCCGACGTACCTGTCCAGGAGAACTAAACATGGCAATCTTCAGAGCAAAAGAAATAGCCCAGTTTTCCGATGAGGAATTAAAAGAGAACAAGGAAAAACTTGAACTCGAATTAATCCAGAACTACGGAAAAGTAAGCGCCGGCGGAGCGCCGGAAAACCCCGGAAAGATCCGGGAAGTTCGCAGAACTATCGCACGCATTGCAACCGAGCAGAACAAGAGACAGCAGCAGGCATAAATCTATAATGAGAACGGTATCGAACATTCTCCGCCACGAACTCATCGGCCTTGAGTGTTCGATACTCTCATCACCGAATGCCGCGGATGTCGGGATTTGTGGTTTCATCGTCGATGAAACCAGAAATACAATCCGGATAGAAACCTCCAAAGGTATTAAGACCTTTGAGAAACAATATAAGTTACTCCGGGTTACCCTTCCGGACGGCACAAAGGTTAAAATAGACGGCAATGCTTTGTCTAATTCGCCAGTGCGTCGCGTAAACATGCGCGTTAAGGGGGGACGGAATTAGAACTTTCGTTCTCAATGTCAGCAGGTCAATCCTAGGCGACCTGCCACGAGGGTTAGAAAATATGGCAAGAAATATCGGCTTAAATGTTGCAGTTCCTGAAAAGGAATGCAACGATGTAAATTGTCCGTTCCACGGCAGCTTACCGGTGCGCGGCCAGGTGATTACCGGTAAGGTCGTGAGCGAACGTATGCAGGGAACCGTAGTAGTAGAGCGCAGTTTCCTTCACAAGGTCGCAAAATATGACCGTTATGAGAAGAGAAACTCCCGCATTTCAGCACACATGGCTCCATGCCTCGAAGCAAAGATTGGCGACGAGGTTAAAATTGCAGAGTGCAGACCATTGAACAAAACAACCTCTTACGTTGTTGTTGAGGTGACTCGCAAATGAGAGGATTAACTTCCAAAATCCCGCGTGCACTTCAGACGGGCTCAAAGATGGTTTGTGCAGACAACACGGGCGCACGTGTTGTTCAGATTGTATCTGTCTTCGGATACCACGGTGTCAAGAACCGGCAGCCGAAGATGGGACTTGGAGACCTTGCAACTGTTTCAGTTAAGAAAGGTACTCCGGATATGAAGAGAAAGCTCGTAATGGGCGTTGTCGTTCGTCAGAAGAAAGAGTTCCGCCGTCCGAACGGACTTCGTGTCTCCTTCGAAGAAAACGCAATGATTCTCTTAAATGAAAACCACGATCCACGTGGAACCGACATTAAAGGTCCGGTTGCACGTGAAGTTGCAGAGCGCTTCCCGAAAGTAGGCTCTATGGCAACTATCATTATCTAAGGTGAATAACATGGCAAGAATTTCAAGCACTCAGCCCAGAAAGCAGCGGAAGTTCCGGTACAATGCTCCGATTCATGTAAAAGGCGCATTCTTACACGCACCTCTCGCAAGCGATCTCCGCGAAAAGTATGGAAAGCGTTCTTTCCGTGTTGTTACCGGCGACACTGTCAAAGTAACCCGCGGTGAATTCAAAGGCACCGAAGGCGTTGTTGACAAAGTCGACGTCAAGAACACCAAAATCATGGTTCACGGTGTCTCCGTCAAGAAAGCAAACGGCGAAGATGTTCCAAGACCGGTTGACCCGTCCAAGATAATGATTACCAAACTCAACACTAAAGATGCAAAGCGTGTTGCACGCCTCGAGGTGAAGGCATAATGACCAGAACCAAGAGAATGTCCGCACCGGCAGAATGGCAGCTTGCCCGCAAGGAGCACAAATATGTTGTTTCCGTTGCAGCAGGTCCGCACGATGGTTCAGCCCTTCCAATCGGTGTCTGGCTCCGTGACCACATGCACCTTGCAGAAAACACCAAAGAAGTCAGAAAGATTCTTCACGAACGCCAGGTTGTCTTAAACGGTCACATCGTTACCGATGAGCACCTTGGAATCGATGTCTTTGATGTTATCAGTTTCCCGAAACTCAACAAGCACTATCTCATTCTTGTTGATGAGAAGGGAAGACAGAACCAGTATGAAATCTCCGAGGAGACTGCAAAGGTTCAGCTCGTTAAGGTTGCAAACAAGACCACTATCAAAGGCGGCAAGACCCAGATTAACTTAACCTCTGGTGCAAACTTCATCGGCGAAAATACCTACAACGGCAAAGACTCCCTTGTCATCGGCATAAACGGTGACGACCGCTTTGCAGTTCAGCAGCACTTCCCGTTCGCAGTCGGAAACATGGCCATCATCATTGGCGGTCAGCACACTATGAAGACCGGAAAGATTTCCAAGATTTACACTCAGCCCTCCTCTCTTCCGAACCGTGTCATCCTGGAGGATGCAAACGGCAACGAACTTGAGACTATCGAGGACTACGTTTATGTCATTGGAACCACCGAGTCCATCCTCAAATCCTGGGGTGTTGACGCATGACCGACATGCAGACTCCGTACGTTGCAAAAGTCGTTGTCCACATGGGCGTCGGCGAAGCAGGAGAGAGGCTTGTCAATGCTGAAAACATTATGTCCGACCTCACATACGGTTCTAAACCAATCCGTTCCTACGCAAAGAACACCCTTCCGGCATTCGGTATCCGCAGAGGACAGCCGATTGGATGCAAGGTTACTCTTCGCGGACAGAAAGCAGTAGATTTCCTTACTGTTGCATTAAAGACCTATGCAATCGAGCACGTCTTACATGCACGTCAGTTCGATGCAACTGGAAACTTCGGTTTCGGTATCGAAGAACACACCGACTTCCCGGGTCAGGCATATGATCCGAAGATTGGTATCTATGGTATGGATATCATTGCAGTCGTCGAGAAGAAAGGAACCAGAACCGCACGCAGAAAGATCCAGCAGAAGAAACTCAACAGCAAACTTCACGTTTCCCGTGAGGAATCCATGAAGTACGTTACTGAGACTTTCGGAATTGAGGTAGAATAAAATGGCAGCAAAAGACAACGGCAAAGTCCAGCAGAAAAAGTATGGCCGTGGTGCAAACCAGTGCCAGCTTTGCGGACGCAAGCAGGGCCTTGTACGCAGATATGGAATCTACCTCTGCCGCCAGTGCTTCCGCGAGTGGGCACCCACCATGGGATTTAAGAAGATGAACTAAGGAGGAGAGGAAATATGACAAAACAGAATCCTATCGCTGACGCAATGAGCGCAATTAAGAATGCCGGTGACACTGGCAAACTGAAAGTGACCGTTGAGCCCGCAAGCCGCCTCTTTGGTGACATGCTTAATGTAATGAAGGAATACGGATACATCGCAGCATACGAGAAAGTTGACGACGGAAGAGGAGGTCAGTTTGAGATTACTCTTACCGGCGGTATCAACAAGTGTGGTGTCATCACTCCGCGTTTCTCCGTAAAAGTCGCAGAACTCGAAGACTGGGAAATGAGATACTTACCCGGAAAGGGATTCGGAATTATCATTCTGACTACTTCCAAGGGTGTCATGTCCCATGAACAGGCACGTAAGCTCGGTATCGGTGGCGAGCTTTTAGGATACGTCTACTAAGGTGATTGCAATGTACGAACAGAAATGTGTAATCCCCGCAGGCGTAACCGTTTCCTTTGACGGTGACAATGTAACCGTTAAGGGCAAAAAGGGCGAACTCACCCGCAGAATGTTCCACCCGGCAATCAAACTGTCTGTCGAGGATGGTCACTTTGTCGCACAGACTGAGTCTGTAAGACGCAGTGTTAAAGCACTTGTCGGAACCTATACCGCTTTAGTCAAGGTTATGGGTCACGGTGTTTCTGAGGGCTACGAATATCACATGAAGATTGTATATAACCACTTCCCGATTCAGGTCAAGGTCAACCCGACTGAAGTCGTTATCGGCAACTTCCTTGGTGAGAAGCAGGCACGTATCGCAAAGATTGTTGAAGGTGTCAAGGTTAAACTCCAGGGCGATGAGCTCATCTTAACCGGAATCAACCGTGAAACCATCGGCAACACTGCAGCAAATATTGAACAGGCATGCAAAGTCCGCAACCGGGATCCGCGTGTTTTCCAGGATGGTATCTACCTTACCAGCAGAGGTGCTTAAACATGGTATCTGAAATCAAGAGATTACTCAAAGCCCGTGAGGCAAAGAGAGCAAACTTCTACCGTCAGACCCTCCAGACCAAAGTAAAGCTCGCTGACACCTGGAGAAGACCAAGAGGTCTGCACTCCAAGCAGCGGATGTACTTCCAGGCAAAGGGCGCACACCCGCAGACCGGTTTCGGTTCTCCGAAGGCAGTTCGCGGATTCCACCCGAGCGGATACCGTGAAGTTCTTGTCTTCACTACAGCAGAACTCGCAGATGTTGACCCGGCAACCACCGCAGTCAGAATCGGCGCATCTGTTGGCGGAGCAAAACGCGCAGCAATCCAGACTGAAGCTGAAAAACTCGGCATCAAGATCTTAAACAAGAAAGAGATTGCAGCACCTGTCAAGGTTGAAGCAGCACCGGCCCTAGTCGAAGAACCGAAGGCAGAAGATAAGAAAGCAGCCAAGAAGACTGCAAAGAAAGCACCGGCTAAGAAAGAGGTGAAGAAGAATGACTGATTTAGCATCACAGCGCAGACTTGCAGCAGCCGTTCTCGGATGCGGTGAGAACCGTGTCTGGTTCAACCCGGAGAAACTTTCTGACATTCAGAATGCAATGTCCCGTGAAGATATCCGCAACCTCATTGCAGACGGCGCAATTTCCACTCATCAGAAGCAGGGTATTTCCCGCGGAAGAGCACGGGTAAGAGACCAGAAACGTTCTTACGGTCACATCAAAGGAACCGGACGCAGATTCGGTGCCAAGGGCGCCCGCACTCCATCCAAAGAGCAGTGGATCAAAAAGATTCGTGCACAGCGCCGCGAGCTTCGTGCTCAGCGTGATGCAGGAACTATCACTGCAACCGAATACCGCAGACTCTACCGCCGCGCAGCCGGTGGTCAGTTCAGAAACGTTGCTCACATGAAGACTCAGATTGAGCTCGTTACCTCCCGGAGGGACTAAACTATGGCAACTAATGGAAGATACTTTGTTCAGTTCAGAAGACGCCGGGAAGGCAAGACTGACTACTACCAGCGCCAGCGGTTAATTGTCTCCGGCGAGAACCGTATGGTTATCCGCAAGACCAACCGTCATATCATCATTCAGCTTGTTGCTGCAAAGATGGAAGGCGACTACACGCTCGTTGCTGTAAACAGCAAAGAACTTGAGTCCTACGGATACAAGGGATACCTTGGAAACACCCCGGCAGCCTACCTTACCGGCATGCTGTTCGCTGTCCGCGCAAAGAAAGCAGGATACGAGAACGGTATTGCAGATATCGGACTGCAGGTTGCATCTGTTGGTGCACGTGTGTTTGCAGCAATTAAAGGTGCTGTTGAGGCTGGATTCGAAGTTCCGGTCGGAGAAGATATTCTTCCGGACGACGACCGCTGCAATGGTTCTGTTATTGCAGAATATGACGACCGCTTCAAGGGCCTCAAGGAAAATGTTGAGGCAACCAAGAAGGCAATTATGAAGGAGCTGGAGTAAAATGGCTTACGAACAGGAGGAATGGGTTCCGGTAACCGGTCTTGGCAAGAAAGTCATGGCAGGGGAATTTGCAAACTTCGATGAAGTTCTTGCATACGGGGTCCCAATCAAAGAGGCAGGAATTGTTGACGCAATGCTGCCGGATCTTGTTGACGAAGTTCTCTGTATTGATATGATGCAGCGTATGACTGACTCCGGACGCCGTATTAAATTCCGGGCTGTCGTTGTAATCGGCAACAAGGATGGATATATCGGATTCGGTCAGGGCAAAGATGTCCAGGTCGGAACTGCAATCAAGAAGGCAATCACCGCTGCAAAACTCTCTATTGTTAAGGTAAAGAGAGGATGCGGTTCCTGGGAATGCGGCTGCGGTCAGAAGCACTCTGTTCCGTGGGAAGTTACCGGTAAGGCAGGCTCTGTCACCGTTACTTTAAAGCCGGCACCGAAGGGAATCGGTCTTGTGACTGGTGATGTCGGTAAGAAAGTACTTGCACTTGCAGGTATTCATGATGTCTGGGTAATGACCAGCGGTCAGACCAGAACCACTCTGAACTATGCAAAGGCAACCTACGATGCACTTCGTGCAACAAATGAAATCAGAATCGGAGGCAGAGACTAATGTACGCAGTAGTTCAGGTCAGAGGTGTGGTTAACACCCGCCGTGACATTAAAGAAACTCTGAAAATGCTCAGACTCCACCACATCAACCACTGTGTCTTAGTTCCGGAAACTCCGGAATACCTTGGTATGATTCGCAAGGCAAAAGATTTCATCGCATTCGGTGAAGTCGATGCAGCAACTCTTGCAACCATCCTTGAGACCAGAGGAAGACTTACCGGCAACAAGCCGTTAACTGATGAATACGTCAAGGCAAACACCAAGTACGCAACCATTGCAGACCTTGCAGCAGCAATTATCAATGGCGAGCTTCGCATGAAAGACGTCCCCGAACTTAAGCCTGTGCTTCGTATGCACCCGCCAAGAAAGGGATATAAGTCTACAAAGCGTACATATGTACAGGGCGGTGCCCTTGGATACTACGGCAAGGAGATTAATGAACTCCTTGTAAAAATGAGGTAAGTAACATGCCAGTAAATAAGCGTTCAAAGTTCCGGGGTACCCGCACTTGCGGCGGAGGTACTCACAAGAACCGCCGCGGAGCAGGTAACCGCGGAGGCCGCGGAGCAGCAGGATGGAGAGACCATAACTTCACCCGCTTCTACTTCTTAGGCAGAACCGAGGGTAAGCACGGATTCGTCTGCAAGACTTCCTATTCCTGGGAAGTCCTTGACATCGGTGACATTGACCAGATGGTTGATGACCTCGTTGCACGCGGTATCGCAACTGCAAACGGTGACGTAATCACTCTTGACGCTGCTGAAATCGGTGTTGAGAAGATCCTTGGCGGTGGCCAGGTCACTCACAAATTCGACATCACTGCAGAGGCTTTCTCTGAGAGTGCTGTTGCAAAAATTGAGGAGAAAGGCGGAAACGCCATCTTCTCCGAATAAATTTTAGGTATAACTCATGGGACAACTGTTAGATCGAATGGAACCACTGCTGGCAAGAATGCCGACAGTTAAGCCGCCGGAGGGTCACGTACACTTCAAAAACAAGTTACTGTGGACTCTCGGAGTTCTGCTTATATACTTTGCATTAACCAATATCCCGCTCTTCGGGCTTGGCGGCAATGCAACAGATATGTTTGAGTACTACCGTGCATTACTTGCCGGTACCAGCGGTACTCTGATGCATTTAGGTATCGGACCTATCGTTACCGCATCTATCGTGCTGCAGCTCTTGCGCGGAGCAGATCTGATTAAGATTAATACATCTGATCAGCGCGGTCAGGTTCTGTATATGGGTCTGCAGAAGCTCCTTATCTTCCTGATGATTATTATCGAGGCCGTTCCGAACTTATTCGGATGGATGACTCCGGATCCAACCCTTTTCGGCGGAAACACTGCATTAGTTACATTCCTGCTCTTCCTGCAGATTTGTATCGGCGGTGTTCTCATCATGTTCATGGATGAGGTCGTTTCCAAATGGGGTATCGGCTCTGGTGTCGGTCTTTTCATCGTAGCGGGAGTTGCCCAGGGTCTTGTTAACGGTCTGTTTAACTGGGAAGTTACCGCAGGTGGTGACGGTTATCCGACTGGTTTCTTCCCGCGGTTAGTCATGGTTTTAATGGATGGAAAGGATTTCATCAGTTACTTTGGTCTGTATATCCTGGCACTCATTACAACTGTTGTGCTGTTCTTTGTGATTGTTTACGTTGAGTCTACGAGAATTGAGATTCCGCTCGCTCACGCAAATGTCCGCGGAGCACGTTCCAGATTCCCGGTTAAACTTGTATATGCCAGTGTTTTACCGATGATTTTAGTGCGTGTGCTTCAGGCAAACGTTCAGATGATTGGTATGATTCTGTCCCGTGCAGGTATCAATGTCCTTGGAGAATTCAACGGAACCCAGCCGGTAAACGGTTTAATGTGGTTCCTTGCACCAATCAACCAGCCTCAGGACTGGATGTGGTGGTTAAACGACTTCACCGGTGCTGGTCATGCAGTATGGGAAGTTCTGGTTCGTTTAGGCATTGATATCTGTGTCATGGTCTTTGGCGGCGCACTGTTCGCAATCTTCTGGGTTAAGACTGCAGGTCTTGATTCCAAGCATGTTGCAGCACAGATTCAGCGTTCCGGTATGCAGATTCCGGGTTACCGCAGAAGCCCTGCAGTACTCGAGAGATATTTAGACAGATATATTCCGCGTGTCACCGTTATTGGTGGTGTGTTCATCGGTTTGTTGTCCGTTGCGGCCAACATGCTCGGTATCATTGGTTTCGTTGGTGGTACCGGTCTGTTACTGACGGTTTCGATTATCTACCGTCTGTATGAACAGATTGCCAATGAACAGATGATGGAAATGTATCCGTTCATGCGCGGTTTCTTCAACAAAGAATAAACGCATTGTTTGTCTCTGAGGGGAAAAAACCCCTCAGGTTATACCTTTTCGCCTTTTTTGCAGTAATTTTCTTTTATCATTTCTGCCCGTAAAACCCTGCAACTGTAAACATTTAATATAGTTACGAACCAACATTAACATACTATCTTTCCATAAGGGAGAATACAAACTATGGCAGGTAAAAAAGTAATTATTACCGGAGTTCCGGGTGTTGGAAAAACCACCGTAATTAACTCCGCATTCGACAAAGTAACCGCAGAAGGCATCAAATACCAGAATCTTAACTTCGGCAGTTTCATGTTTGAGGTTGCAAAAGCAGAAGGTCTTGTTGCCGACCGCGATGAAATGCGCAAACTCGACCGTATTCAGCAGAAACGCCTGCAGAAGCTTGCAGCAGAAAAAATCGCCGCAATTGACGGAAACGTCATTGTCGACACCCACGCATCCGTAAAGACCCCGAACGGATACCTTGCAGGACTGCCGGAATGGGTAATTACCGCAATTATGCCGGATGTAATTGTCCTTGTCGAAACCGACAACGACCAGATTTTAGTCCGCAGACTTTCCGATGAAACCCGTACCCGCGACATGGAGGGTGCAAAATCTATTGCAGAACACCAGGAAATGAACCGCGCGTTCGCAGCAGCATACTCCATGCTCACCGGATGTACTGTTAAAATCATCACCAATGCAGATTTCCTCCTCGACAAAGCAGTTGACGCACTTGCAGCTGTTCTGAGGTAAACAGGTTATGGGATTTAAGGAATTCTGGCACAAGTACGGGATGTTCGTCTCGCTTGTCTTCATGTTCGGACTGATGTTTCTGTACCAGTGGCAGGAACTTCGTCAGGCAATTGCAGGCATAGTGAATGTTATAATCGCTCCGTTTCAGGCAATGGGGTTGCCGTTCTTTGCCCTTGTATTAATTCTTGCAACCATTACCGGTACGTATTCGTCCCTGATTCAGAAATACACTATCAATTACGACAAGATGTTTGAGAATCAGGAAAAAACGAAGGAATTCAACATTAAATTCAGAGAAGCGCAGAAGTCAGGCGATGAAAAGCTCATCAAAAAAATGCAGGCAAAGCAGCAGCAGATGATGGCAGACCAGATGGAAGTCACCAAACAGCAGTTTACGCCGATGATTTACATTTTAATCGTCACTATCCCTATCTTCTTCTGGCTTTATGAAAACATTCCGAAAGTAATTGACATGGGAAATATTATGAATACGGCACTTGTTCTTCCGTTCGGAGGATTAACCGAGTATTTCCACATGTTCTGGTTCATTCCGGCATGGCTTTTATGGTACATGATCTGCTCGCTTTGCATGGTACAGATTATCAGAAAAGCCCTCAATATCGGGGGCCAGTAACTTGCGCATAACCATCGGCGGAAACCCCGGTACCGGAACATCCACTCTTGGCAAAGCACTGGCAGAAACTCTGCACTGTCCGTTTGTTTCCGGGGGGGATATTTTCCGTGCGATGGCAAAAGAAAAAGGACTTTCGCTCGCAGAATTCGGAAAACTCGCTGAATCGGACAAATCCTATGATGTCGAGCTTGACAACCGGCTTAAAAGTACCGGTGAGTCCGTGGAGAATATCGTAATTGAAAGCCGGCTTGCGGGATGGATGGTATCTAATGCCGACCTGCGCATTCTGCTTTTTGCATCTCCAAAATGCCGCGCGGCAAGAATTGCCGAGCGCGAGGGAATTTCTTATGATGTATCACTTTCGCAGACAATTGAGCGCGAAGCATCCGAAGCGAAACGGTACATGGAATATTACAAGATTGACATCAATGATACGTCAATTTACGACCTGGTAATCAGTTCCGAGAGATTTGGTATTGACGAACTCTTCAGTGTTGTTGAAACAGCAGCGAAAAAACTGCTGTAATTTTTTTATTCCTGTTTTTGTTCATTTCCCTATCCAGAGACAATAGTCTTTATATGCTTTCCCGTCCATTAATATAAGGAGAAATTGTAAAGAGCCTATGCTCTCTCTCGCCGGACAAATTTCCGGCAATCATCTCATGAAGAATTGATACTATGGACGCATTAGTTTATATTGTTCCAGTATGTGCCGTTATCGGCCTTCTCTTCGCAATCATTTCCTACTCCCGTGTGATGAAGGAAAAGGTTACCGATGAGAAAATGAACAAGATTTCCGACGCCATCCACCTTGGCGCGAAAGTCTTCCTGAACAGCCAGTACAAGGCAATCGGGTGCTTTGTAATAGTTATTGCTGTTATCCTTTTAGTCCTGTCCTTTGTTTCACCGGGACTTCACTGGGCATCAGCAATTGCATACGTAATCGGTGCAGCACTTTCCTGTGCAGCAGGTTACATCGGTATGCACTCTGCAACCAAAGCAAACGTAAGAACCACCAATGCAGCAAAACGCGGCATGGCTCCGGCAGTTAAAGTCTCTTTCGCAAGCGGCTCTGTCATGGGTATGTCCGTTGTCGGTCTCGGACTTTTAGGACTTTCTGTCGTATTCTTAGTCCTTACCGCAATTCTTGGTGAAGACCTTATTATCACTGCAGGCTCTGATGTCGCAACCGTTGTTTCTATCATGGCAGCATTCGGTTTCGGTGCATCTTCTGTTGCACTCTTTGCACGTGTCGGCGGCGGTATTTTCACCAAAGCAGCAGATGTCGGTGCAGACCTTGTCGGTAAAGTCGAAGCAGGTATCCCTGAAGACGACCCGAGAAACCCGGCAGTTATCGCAGACAACGTTGGTGACAACGTCGGTGATGTTGCAGGTATGGGCGCAGACTTATTCGAATCCTACGTTGGTTCCATCATTGCATCCATGGCACTCGGTGTTGCAGGCGCAACCTTTGCATTAACCCAGTTCCACGACACTGTTTCCCCGCTTGCACTTGTCCTCCTTCCGATGTTCATTGCAGCATTCGGTATCATTGCAGCAGCAATCGGTACTCTGTTCGTCAGAACCAACAAGAACGAGTCCGGAGCAATCCACAAGGCATTCAACACCGGTACTGTAATTGCAATCGTTCTTTCCCTTGCTGCAACCTACTTCTCCACCAGCTTCCTCCTCTATGGAAATGCAAGCATGATTTCCATGGGTGCAGGATGCCTTGGTATGGGTATCTGGTTCGCAACCATTGCAGGTTTAATCGGCGGATTCTTAATCGGTCTTATCACCGAATACTACACTTCCTACGAGCGCAAACCGACCTTAAAGATTGCAGACTCCTGTCAGACCGGAGCAGCAACCAACATCATTACCGGTTTCGCAAAGGGTATGGAGTCCACTGTATGGCCTGTTTTAATCATCGCAATTGCAATCTTTATTGCATTCCAGTTTGCAGGCATGTATGGTATCGGTATTGCAGCAGTAGGTATGCTTTCTACTCTTGGTATCTCCCTTGCAGTTGATGCATACGGTCCGGTTGCAGACAATGCAGGCGGTATTGCAGAAATGTCCGGTCAGGAACCGCACGTCCGTGAAATCACTGACACCCTTGATGCAGTCGGAAACACCACTGCAGCAATCGGAAAGGGATTCGCTATCGGCTCTGCAGCACTCACCGGTCTTGCACTCTTCAGCGCATATGCACTTGCCGTCGGTCTTGACCCAGCAGACCTTTCCATCATGAACACCAATGTCTTCATTGGTATTATCATCGGCGGTATGCTTCCGTTCCTGTTCTCTGCACTCACCATGACTGCAGTCGGTCAGGCAGCAAGCAAGATTGTCATTGAAGTCCGCAGACAGTTCAAAGAGATTCCGGGCTTAATGGAAGGTACTGCAGAACCGGACTACAAGGCAGCAATTGCAATTTCCACCAATGCAGCAATTAAAAAGATGATTGCACCGGCACTTCTCGCAATTGTCGTTCCGATTATTGTCGGTCTCATCCCGGGACTCGGCGTCAAGGCACTCGGCGGTCTGTTAGTCGGTTCCCTTGTTGCAGGTTTCCTCCTTGCAATCACCATGGCAAACGCAGGTGGTGCATGGGATAACGCAAAGAAATACATCGAAATCGGACACTTCGGCGGTAAAGGCTCCGAGGCACACAAGGCAGCTGTCGTTGGTGACACTGTTGGTGACCCGTTCAAGGATACCTCCGGTCCGGCAATCAACATTCTGATTAAACTGATGTCTATGATTTCACTGGTATTCGTTCCGGTGCTTCTCTTAGTCGTCGGTGCATAAAATCAGAACCCAATTTTTTTCTTTCTTTTACGCAACATCTATCTCTTTTCAGCGCTAAAATAGATTACATGGTTGTGACTCATTCGTGCGGGTTCAGGCGTGAAATTTACTGTCGTGACTGCGGAACGCCGTTAAGGCAGGATATGCGCGGGCAGTTGTACTGTCCGAAATGCGGGCGGCGTCTCGCTATTTTATGCCCGAACTGCGGTAAAGTGTGGTAATTTTATTTCGCTGCTTTTGCCAGGAGTACCGCACCTAAAAGAGGGGCCCGCCCTTGTAATTTTGATAAAGAAATTTCCGGCATGGACAGATAGGTGTCTGTGCATGATATGATTTTTTCAACGAACCAGGGATTTTCCTGCACAAGCGGGCCGTCAAGAATGATTTTATCCGGATTATATGCGGCGATTATGTTTGATATACCTCTTCCGCAGATGCGGGCAAGTTCATCAATGAAATCCCGGGATATTTTTTCTCCGTTTTCTGCCGCAGAAAAAATATCGGCAGTGGATGCAACAGTTTTTCCGGAAAATATTCTGAAGAAATGCGGGATGTTTGCACCGCCTGTATATGCTTCCAAGTGACCGGACTTGCCGCAGCCGCAGGGCAGATTATATTTTGTATCTACGATAAGATGACCGATTTCACATGCATTTCCATCAGCACCTTCGAAAAGATGTCCGCCGGAAATAACTCCTGCCCCAACTCCGGTGGAAAACGTAATATAAACAAGCGTATCTGCAGGTTTTGCTGTATATTCTGCGAGAACCGCTGCTTTGCAGTCAGTTGCAAAAGCAACCGGACATCCGAAATGTATTCGCAGTGGTTCGATAAGCTGAATGCGGTCGCAGTGCATATTCGGCGAATGTACGACTTCACCCGTTTTTTTATTAACCGGACCTGCCGTACTGATGCCGATTGCTTTTGGTGAATCTTTTGGAAATAACTTTTCGATGAGTGTGATAATACGGCTGGTTATTTCTTCTCCGGATTTTAGACTGCTTATGCTGATTTTTTCAAAAGCAAGGAGGTTTCCATCCTCGTCTGCTTTTGCAGCCCGGAGATTTGATGCACCTAAGTCGACCGCTACGTACATGTCTAAGATATGATGGGATGTATTAATTGATGAGGATTTCGCCTGTCTCTCCAAAATACTATACGAGAGAACAACGTATATTAAAAACACTAATGAAAAAACTACTCATCGTTGTGGATTATCAGAATGATTTTGTAAACGGCAGTCTGGGTTTTCCCGGTGCCGAATTGCTTGATCCAATAATTGCCGGAAAAATTGAGGCATACCGCAAGGCAGGGGATGAGATTGTTTTCACTCTTGACACTCATGAAACAAATTACATGGAGACTCAGGAAGGACGAAATCTTCCGATTCCGCACTGCATTCGCGGAACGCCGGGACACAATCTCTTTGGAAATACTGCTGGACTTTGCCTTCCAGAAGACAAAGTCTTTGAAAAACCGACATTTCCATCTGCAGAGTTACTCATGTATCTGAAAGACCGCAAATATGAATCGATAGAATTATGCGGTCTGGTCTCTTCGATTTGTGTATTAAGCAATGCAGTACTTGTAAAAGCAGCTCTTCCTGAAGTGCCTGTATTTATCGATGCAGAAGCAACGGCTGCAGGGGATGCAAAACTTCATGAAGAAGCCCTGGATATCCTTGAAAACCTCCAGGTAAAAGTTTTAAACCGTAAATAACATGAACGCAAAAGAAAATCTTTCACTGGTCTGCGATTTTTATGAATATACGATGGGAAACGGATATCTTTTATCTGGAATCGCAGACAAAATCACGTATTTCGATGTATTTTTCCGTTCTGTTCCTGATGGGGCGGGATTTGCTATTGCAGCAGGTCTTGAACAGATTATCGACTATGTGGAAAATCTGCACTTTGATAAAGACGATATTGCCTATTTCCGCTCAAAATGTCTTTTCGATGAGAAATTCCTTGAATATCTCGCTCATTTCAAATTTACGGGAGATATTTATGCGGTTCCTGAAGGTACTCCGGTTTTCCCCAATGAGCCGATATTAACCGTTCGTGCTCCTGCAATTGAGGCGCAGATTCTTGAAACATTCCTTCTTCTGACCTTAAATCACCAGTCGCTTATCGCAACAAAAGCAAGCCGCGTGGTAAGAGCAGGTCAGGGTCGTGCAGTGCTTGAATTCGGTTCCCGGCGCGCACAGGGTCCGGATGCAGCGGTTTTGGGCGCCCGTGCGGCTTATATCGGAGGATGCGCGGGAACAGCCTGTACGCTTACTGACGAACTCTATCAGGTTCCGGCAGGCGGAACTATGGCTCATGCATGGATTCAGATGTTCCCTTCGGAATATGGGGCATTCAAGACGTACTGCGAGATTTATCCGACAAATGCGGTTCTTCTGGTCGATACCTACAACACGCTGAAATCCGGCATTCCGAATGCAATCAAGGTTATCAAAGAGATTCTTCTGCCAAAAGGCATAACACATTTCGGGATCCGTCTTGATTCGGGCGATATCGCGTATTTGTCCAAAAAGGCGCGCAAAATGCTTGATGATGCAGGACTCACGGGCTGTAAGATTTATGTTTCTAACTCTCTTGATGAGTACGCAATTCAGGCGCTCATGATGGAAGGTGCGAAGATTGACGTTTTCGGTGTGGGTGAACGCATGATTACTTCATCCAGCAATCCGATTTTCGGCTGCGTCTACAAACTTGCAGCAATTGAAGAAGGAAATGAGATTGTTCCGAAGATAAAAATCAGTGAAGATGCGGTTAAGATTACGAATCCGCACTTTAAAAAGGTTTACCGGCTTTTCGACAAGGCAAGCGGCAAAGCTGTTGCAGACCTTTTGTGCGTACATGATGAGGTAATTGATGAATCCAAACCGCTGACGATTTTTGATCCTGTTAGTACCTGGAAGACGAATACACTCACGAATTTCACCGCGCGCAGTCTTTTGGTGCCGGTTTTTTCATCAGGTAAACTGGTGTACAAGATTCCGCAGATTGCCGATGTGAAAAAATACTGTGAAAATGAGCTTGAACTCCTCTGGGACGAGGTAAAACGTCTTGACCACCCGCACAGATACTATGTTGATTTGTCCCCGAAACTCTGGGCAATCAAGCAGGAACTTGTGCATAAGATGGCTGACGAGGTCAGAAATCTCTGACTTTTTTCCAATCCATACACAAAATATTTTTCCTGACAAAAGATATATTATAAATTATGAATGCTTTGTCGCGTGTGCTCATCGGTATTTTTGCGGTTGTCTGTCTGACCGCATGTATTGCTGTTCCGGGTTGTGCCGGAACACTGACTTTGACTTCCAATCCAAGCGGTGCTGAATATACATTAACACTAACTCAGGGTGATTTAAGTCAGGGTAGTTATTCTCGTATTGGTTTTACTCCAGCTACATTGGAGGGCTTGCCAGCAGGTTCTTATCATCTTGTTTTGCATTGCGATGGATATGTTGATGAAATACGTGATTTACCAATAGGTGGCGATAATTCTTATTTATCCTTTGATTGGCAATTCACTTCATCAAATCAGGCAACATTGAACATCAACACTTACGTTGATGGAACATCAATGTTAGGTGGCGTTCCTATTTATATTGATAACGCATATGTCGGCTCAACCTCGACAAACACCGGTTCACTCTCAATTTCCGTATCTCTCGGTTCGCATGAGGTTAAAGGAACTTACAATGGACAGGATGTCATTCAAAGTTTTACTGTCATTTCCGGCGAAAGCAAAGTAGTAGACATGTCATTTAGGGGTTTCAGCGGCAAAATTGATGTAACATCCACTCCTTCCGGAGCATCAGTTTATGTTGATGACAACCGTGTCGGAATTACCCCGTGTACGGTTTCTGTATCTTCAGGAGAACACACAGTATCTGTTTCACTTACCGACTATGCAACAATGTCGACAACGGTAACTGTAACTGATGGAAAAACAGAGTACCTGAATTTCCCGCTATCCAAGGCAACCGGTTCCAGCTCGTTTGAAATCCGCACCAATCCTGCTGCAGATGTGTATCTTGACGGTGAATACCGCGGAACTGATTCCCTTATCGTAACCTCGGGTGTAAAACCCGGAATGCACAAAATCCGGATTGAAAAAGAAGGATATGAACCATATTACGAAGAAATTAATGCAGAGTCCGGACAAACAAACAAATTATCTGTTACTCTGAAAGAATATGTTGAAGGCGTATCCCCGGTAGAGGAAAAACCCCTTGGCAGAACAGGTCTTTCTGTATATACAGACATCGAAGCATCAGTATCACTGGATAAAAAATCCCTTGGCAAGACACCGGTTGTAAATTATATTGACAGAGACCTTACAGCAGGGGAACACAACCTTGTTCTCAGAGTATCGGGAGAACAGATTCCTGTAAAAATAGTGCTTGAAGGCGGCGTAATCACAGAGTTTTCCTATACACTTAGCACTGAAATCCCGACTCCTGTTCAGACTGGGACGCCGGTTGTAACTGAAATCCCGACACAGCCCACTACTCCACCGGTGATTATTGAAACAACGGCAGTACCGACCCAAACCACCCAGGCTCCCGCATCACCTGCCCCGCTCTCAGGCATTCTTGCCGGACTTGCGGCCTGCGCTCTTGTTCTCAGGCGCAGGTAAACATACTTTTTTTAACTCCCTGCCCTGTCTACAGTCTACCATATAGCACGCAGGCTTTATCTAAGAATACAACCAACAATTAGGCACATGGATGCATTTGAACTCGCAACCCGCAACACTGCTGAGATTGTAACAGAAGCAGAGCTCCGTGCACTGCTTGAAAAACCGGTCAAGAGTGTTTATACAGGTTATGAACCAAGCGGCGAGATTCACTTAGGTCACCTTGTGACCATCAATAAACTGATGGATATGAAAAAAGCAGGGTTTGATGTAGTGGTCTTAATCGCAAACCTGCACGCATATCTGAACAGAAAGGGAACCTTCGAGCAGATTAAAGAGCTCGCAGACTACAACCGTGCATGTATTGAAGCAGTCGGTTTAAAGGGCGCAAAATTCGTGCTCGGAACTGATGTACAGCTTACCGCAAAATACCAGACCGAGGTGCTTACCTTATGCCAGGAGATTACCTTAAACCGTGCCACCCGCTCAATGGATGAAGTTGGCCGCTCCATGGACAACCCGATGGTTTCCCAGATGGTCTATCCGGTTATGCAGGCGGTTGATATTCCGACGTTGGGAGTAGACGCTGCAGTAGGCGGTATTGACCAGCGTAAAATCCACATGCTTGCACGTGAGCACCTTCCGCACCTTGGCTACAAGGCACCGGTCTGCATTCACACCCCGATTGTCAACGGTTTCGACGGTCAGAAGATGTCGTCTTCCAAAGGCAATGTGGTCAGTGTGGCAGATTCCCCGGAAGAAATCAGAAAGAAACTGAAGAAAGCATTCTGCCCGCCGGAGATTGAAGGAAACCCGATTATGCAGGTATTCCAGTACAATATCTTCCCGAGAATGGATACTATTGCAATCAAACGCCCGGAGAAATTCGGCGGCGACCTTGAATTCCACTCATACGATGAACTTGCCGCATCCTACGGTGCAGGAAAGATTCACCCGATGGACTTAAAGAACGCATGCGGTGATGCCCTTATTGAACTTCTTGCCGATGCCTATGCATATGTGCAGGAATACAAGGGCAGAAAATAATCTTTTTTTTTATGGAAGCATTTTATAAGAGCGTTCTTGAATCCGACAAGGCGCCGATTGTCTTGTGCAGTATGAAGCATGAAATTGTGTACATGAACGCGTCTGCTGCAAAGCGGTATGAAAAAGAGGGGGGATTCGGATTGATCGGGTCAAGTCTTTTAGACTGTCATCCGTCTTGGGCAAATGAACTGATACTGAAAACACTTGCATGGTTTGCTGAAAGCCATGAACATAATGTCATTCACACTTTCTTCAATGATAAGGAAAACAAGGATGTGTACATGATTGCACTGCGTGATGATGCGGGAAATCTTATCGGATATTACGAAAAGCATGCATACCGGAATCGTGATGTAATGCCATTATATGACTTCTTGAATCACTCTGACTAATATTTTTTCTTTTTTGCCGAAGGTTATTTATAGTGTAAAGAAGAAAGTTTATACCATGGCACTTACAACCGGTGGCTGTAGTGATTGCAGCCCTTTTACTGATAAAGATATTCTGGATAATCTGGATGAAGCCTTTGCCCAGAATCAGATTCAGGTCTATTATCAGCCCCAGTACAATCATTCAACAGGCATGATGCTTGGGGCTGAAGCACTTGTCAGATGGATTCATCCTGTTCACGGGATGATTCCTCCCTGTAATTTTATTCCGGTACTGGAACGCGAGGGAAGAATAACCGATCTTGACTTGTATGTTTTTGAACAAGTATGTGCTTTCCTTAAAAAACTATTTGATAATAATTATTCTCTTGTTCCAATATCTGTAAACATCACACGTCATGATATTTTCTCTCCGTCGTTTGTGGAAAAACTTGAGATAATCCGTGCAAAATATGGTGTTCCGACAAAACGTCTGCGTGTTGAGATTACCGAGTCGTCTGCTTTGGGAAGTACTGCAGAAATCAATGTCATTATCAAACAGTTCCATGATGCGGGTTACCTTGTGGAGATGGATGATTTCGGAAGCGGGTATTCTTCCCTGAATGTTTTAAAAGATCTGGATGTGGATATCATTAAACTGGACCTTGCGTTCCTGCAGGGAAATTTAGGCGGGCGCGGCGGAACTATTGTCAGTTCAGTTATAAACATGGCAAAATGGCTCAACATGCCGGTTATTGCAGAAGGTGTGGAGACACAGGAACAGGCCGATTTCATGAGAAGCATCGGCTGTGATTATATTCAGGGCTATCTCTATTCGCGGCCGTTACCGCAGGATGTCTTTGAAAAACTTCTTGCGGGCAGTTCTGTAGGTGCTGCTGTTCCGCAGATGAAGTTAATTGATACACTGGATGCCGGGAAGTTCTGGGACCCTGCGTCACAGGAGACACTTATTTTCAGCAATTTCGTGGGCGGTGCTGCTATTTTCAGTTACCATAAGGGCTGGGTTGATATTCTGCGGGTTAATCAGAAATACCTCAGGGAACTCGGAATGAATATGTCTGAAAAAGACACTATCATGGAAAATCCGTGGAATCAGTTTACCCCTGAAGGCAAAGGAATCTATGAAGCCATGCTCAAGCGTGCAATTGCGTCCGGCGAGGAAGAGGAATGCGAGACATGGCGCAGTGTCTGTTCAAAATGCTGCGGCAGTGAGTCGATGTGCATCAGAAGTACAGTGCAGCTGATTGGAAGGTCAGGCGACCGGTATCTGTTTTATGCCTCTGTCAGAAATATTACTGCGGAAAAACACCGGCTGCAGAATCTGCTTGATACAGAGAAGCGGTTTAAGGCCGCATCCGAGCAGGCTAACATCTACTTCTGGGAATATACGGTTGCAACAAAAGAGATGCGTCCGTGTTTCAGATGTATGCGTGATTTAGGATTGCCTGCTGTAGTGCGGAATTATCCGGAGCCTGCATTTGAGGCAGGTATTTTCCCGATGGATATGGCGGATTTGTACCGCGACTGGCATAAGCAGATTGCCGAAGGAGTTAAGCAGCTTGAAGGTGTTTTCCCGCTGACCGTTGCACGTATTCCGTTTATTGTGCGGTATACGACGGAGTTTGATGAGAACGGGCGGCCGGTGAAGGCATACGGTTCTGCAACTCTTGTGGTGGATGAAAAAGAGGAATAATTTTTTAACCTACTGCAAAAGATACTCATACACTGCTTTTTTTCCGCTGACATTTGCCGTAAGCGCCATCTGATTTTTCACTTCAGAAGGTTCCTTTTCATAAGAAATCTCGGCTCTTAGCATGGAATGATTTGAATGCAGTGTGAGTTCCAGTTCCGCAGCTCCGCAAAGATACGGTTCAAGATTGTGGGATATGCGTACAACCTGGGTTTTATCCAGTGTCCAGAGTCTGCCGCATTCCAGTGTAAAACCATGCACATCGCCCGGTAATGCAAGTGATTTGTGGCTTGGGATTCCGATTTTAAAGCACAGGCCGAGAATTATGGCAGTAACCGAACCTGCTGTAAGCGGCGAGGTGAAAAACAGCTGCAGCGTTTCCGGAAGTCCGGTGTAAAGATACGGGCATACTGCAGACGAAACACCGGTTAATATTGGCAGAATTACGACAAATGTCCTGCGGATGTCTAACAGGCGTGAAGAGATGCTCTGGATGCCTGAAATCATCACAAAAGTCACTGCATAAAGCAGCACGGCACCTAAGACCGGTTTTGGCAGAATATCAAAGAACCAGCCGACACAGGGGAAAAATGCCGCAAAAATCATTACGAGACCGACACCGAGTCCGATTTTGCGGGAAGCAATTCCTGTACCAATAGCAAGTCCCACACTGGATGAAGATGAACCGATACCTATTCCTCCTATTGCTCCAGTTAAAGCAACTCCGACACCTTCTGCAAGAAGACCGTGTTTTTGTGTGTTTCGGTCACCTGCTTTTGTATATGCAGACATCAGGGAGATATTTCCTGATGTCTTGAGCATGATGCAGATTATGGCAATCACAAATGGGATTAACAGCCCTGCATCGAAACTGAAACTCACAAACTCAAAGGGGTTGGGTATTGCAAACGGCGCAACACTGCTGATGGTTGCAAATGTTTCGAGCGGGAACACACCAAGGAGAATTGCTGAAACAAAACCGATTACAAGGCCGATTAATATTGAATAAAATTTGAAGAACTGTTTTGGTATCAGGCTGCAGGCAATCATTGAAATCAGAGTGATTACACCAACTGCTGTGCACGCAGGGTCAAGCGGGCTTGAGTTCGTACTCCCGAAAAAGAGCGGAAATGCAAATGGAATGATGGCTATGCCCAGGAGAAATAACACTACACCTACAATTTCTTCCGGAAAGATTATCTTGAAGAATCTGGTGAACCGCGATAATATCATCTCAAGAAATCCGGAAATCACGAGCATACTGTATAAAAGCGGCAGCCCTCCCGTGCTTACAGCAAGAAGTGATGCAGGAAGGTAGGTGGAGTTGGGTATCATCGGCAGGAAAAAGCCGGTACCTGTTTTGCGGAATGCCTGAAGTATTGTTGCCACACCGCAGCCGAACAGTGTCACGCTGATAAGAAATATGGACATGCGTGAATCGCCGTTCATTGCATTTACAATAATAACAGGATACGACATGTACACTGCCATGGCTAAAATATGCTGAAGGACGGATAAGACAAGCGTGCTTTTGGGCATACTGTCATTGACATTGTAAACGGGTCCTTCTTCTGTCATTATACTGATATAGGTGTCAGAAGCGGTTAAGGATTTGGATAAGAGAAACTGGAAGAATAAGAAGATAAAAACAGGGGGTGAACCCCTGATATTCAGATTTACTTCTGTTCAGAAAGTGCTGCTTTAATGTCTTTCTTGTACATGTAGAAGTACAGCAGTGCCATGAAGAGAACTGCGCCGACAATGTTTCCGAGGGTTGCCCAGATAATGTTGTTGACCCACATTCCTCCCCAGTCAAGGTGTGCTACTGCTTCACCGTTGGTGATGAGGTTGGTGATAATTGCTGCCGGGATGAAGTACATGTTTGCAACACAGTGTTCAAATCCGGATGCGACGAAAGCGAAGATCGGGAACCAGATACCTACAATCTTGGAGATAACTTCGTCTGCACAAAGTCCGAGGAATAATGCAAGGCAGACTAACCAGTTACAAAGGATACCTTTGAAGAAGCAGGAAAGGAAGCCCATTGCGCCATCGTATGCAACTTTTGCAGTACCAATCTGAATTGCGCGGAGACCGAATGCGGTTGCGGTTGCGGTTCCTGCTGCGCTCCAGGACACATACGGACCGAAGGAGACGAGGAATGCCATAAGTAAGGAACCGATAAGGTTACCGATGTAGACAACAATCCAGAGATAAATGAGTTTGCCAAAGGTGGTCTGACCCTGGAGAATTGCCATGGGTGCGAACATTGCGTCACCAGTGAAAAGCTCTGCTCCGGTTAATACGACAAGGATTAAACCAATCGGGAAAAGAGCTCCAAGGACGACCTGTCCCATTCCGGAACCTGCCCATGCGGCGACTCCGGTAGAACCAACGGTTGCAAGACATGCACCCATTGCGATATATGCTCCGGCAAAGAATGCACGTACGAGCATATTTACTGGCGGCAGGCTGCACTTAGTTTTGCCTGCTGCACCGATCTTAACGCATACCTGCGCTGGACCAAATGTTACCATAATAAACACCTCACAGCTACTGTAAAGAGTACTCTTTACTCAGTTGTGTTAATCAAAATATTGTTCAGAAAATATTTAAACTATACGGTTTACTTTTGCGTAATTTATCTCTCAAATCCTGCATTGGAAAGCGTATTTCGTTTCCGGTATAAATAATTTATTTACCATATGACCGGTTTTTGCCGTTCATATCTTATTTTGGAGGGGGTGAATTCATGCGCGTTTTTTCAGAGGGGAAAAACATCAGGTATTTAAGTTCATAATCTGAATTATTTGTAGCGAGTATCAGCCATGAAAATAAAAAATGTTACATTCAGTCTTTCACCGCTGCATTTTATCGTGGTGATTTTTTTCATCTGTCTCTTCATTCTGATGTTTTTCATAACGCCGGATGGAGACCCGACAAAATTTGCCTATCTCTACTGGGGTATTCCCTTGTCTTTAGTGCTGCTGGTAATTCCCTTATACAACAGTTACAGTGTGGCAAAGCAGTATGTGAAACTTATTCCTGAATATGAGCTTCAGTCAAAGCCGGAAAAACTGATTCACATCGCAAAACCTCTGTTAGGAAAACCGGTCCGTGTACACGGTGTCGTGCAGAAGACAAGCGGAAAACTTATTGGGCGTCCTGCGTTTACGCTTTATGATGGAACTGCAGCGGCAATTGTTCAGCGTTCCGCGCCGTTTACAATCCCGATTAAAATCGGTGACCATATCGAATGTATTGGTATGGTTGTCCGCAGATTTTCTATTGTTGGAAAATATGTGGTGCATGTGATTGATGCAAAACAGGCTGACGAATCAGAATATGCTGCACGTGAAGCAGCAGATGCTGAGGAAGCGGCGAAGATAAAAATAAAGAAATATTAACCTTTTTTATGCAGTTTAAGTTTCATGCAGTCGTTTTTGACATGGATAACACGATTCATGATTTGTATGCTGCACGGTTTGCAGCAGCAGGTGCTGTAATGAGTTTTTGTAAATTGGAGGGTGACCTGCCGTTTTTCCTTATGAATCCTGACACGCCAGCGCTTATTGAAGACTGTCTGCGTGAGTTCCGGGGTTTTGATGATTCTGAAGCAATATGGCTGTTTAAGGCTGTTGAACGCAATGCGCTGCAGATTTTTGCCGGTATGCGGGAACTTCTTTCGGAATTAAAGCGTGCCGGAGTGAAACTTGCGATTATTTCCAATGCGAAAGCAGAAGACCTTGCTTTGCGGGTGAAAGAACTCGGACTTGAGGGCATTTTTGATGTTCTTGTCACGCCGGATATGTTCGGAGTAAAAAAGCCGAAACCGGAGGTATATCTGAAAACGCTTGAGTTGCTTGATGTTCTTCCTTCCGAGTCTGTGATGATTGGTGATCGGTCGGACAGAGATGTGGAACCTCCGCGTGCGGCAGGGATTTCTGCAGTTCATGCATGGTACGGTTCATTTGATGTAAGGGATAAGATATGTGCGGTGTCTGATTCACGGGAACTGATTTCAGTTTTGAGAAAACAGGTATAGATATACCTTATAACCCCTTACGACCTACATATATACAATGAAGTGGGCAATTTTAGGCGGAGGACTTACCGGCGTAACCCTCGCACGCCTGTTAAAAGAAAAAGGACATGAGATTACTGTCTTTGAAAAAGAAGAAAAAATCGGCGGTCTGTGCAAATCAGAGAAAAGAAACGGCTTTACCTTCGACTGCGGAGGCTCGCACATTATCTTCTCACGCGACACCGAAGTCCTTGAATTCATGCAGAATGTCCTTGAAGACAACCGCGAATTCAGAAACCGCAACACAAAAATCTTCTACAAGAAAAATCTCATAAAATATCCCTTTGAAAACGGTCTTGCAGCACTCCCCAAAGAAGACCTCTACTTCTGCATCAGCGAATACATAAAAACCCTTATCGCCCACGAAAAAGGTGAGATCGCAGAGCCGCAGAACTTCAAAGACTGGATTTATGCAACCTTCGGGAAAGGAATTGCAGAAACCTATATGGTTCCCTACAACGAAAAAATCTGGAACTATCCGACCGAAAAAATGTCCAAACACTGGATGGACGGTCGTGTTCCGCGCCCGCCGGTTGAAGATATCATCAAATCCGCAGTAGGCATCGAAACCGAAGGATACACTCATCAGTCAGTCTTTTCATACCCGATAGACGGTGGAATTGAAGCCCTTGTTTTTGCCATCGCAAAACCTGTGACAGACAGTATCCGCGTAAACTGCCCGGTTTCCCGAATCGAAAAATGCGGCTCCTGCTGGAAAGTGACCGCCGGCGGCAAGACTGAAGAATTTGACCGCGTGATTTCCACTATCCCTCTGCAGATACTTCTGCCGATGCTTGCAGACATCCCGGCTGAAGTCCAGAACGCCGTAAAATCTCTGCGCTACAACTCAATTGCCTGCGTATCTGTCGGATTCAAAGGTACTCAGTCCGACCTTTCATGGATGTACATTCCAGAAAGCAAATGGGGTATGTTCAACAGACTCTCCTTCCCTTCAAACTTCAGTAAACATGTGGCACCTGAAGGATGCTCGGCGATTCTTGCAGAAATCACCTACAATGAAGGCGATAAAGTGTCAAAGATGACTGATAAGGAAATTATCGATCACACTGTATCAGGTCTTCGTGAAATGGGATTTTTGCCTGGTGAAGTTGTGCACACCGCAGTCGACCGCTTTGAATACGCATACGTTGTATATGACCTTGATTATCTCAAAAACATCAAGATTGTCAAGGATTTCTTCGCCGGTTACGGCGTAGATCTGGTCGGACGTTTCTCCCAGTTTGAATACATCAACATGGACGGATGCATCCGTTCCGTTATGAACTTCGTGAAAAACGCATGAGAATTTTATTTGTCGTCTGTGGTGAAGGGCTGGGACATTCTTCCCGGTCCACCAAACTTGCGCGGTATCTGCAGAATCAGGGACATACCTGTTATTTCGCCGCATATGACAAAGGATACGACTTTATCAAAAGTCAGGGATTTGACGTCATCGAAACTCCCCGGGAAGTAACCCTTGAAGGAACCGGCGGCTGTTTTGACCTGAAAAAAACCGTCAAATCCTCGGCAGGAATTCCGGTAGCGCTCGGGCAGTCATTTTTCCAGATACATAAATTCATCAGGGAAAAAGACATAGAATTTTTAATCGCGGACACTATGTTTGCCTGCGGTGTTGCGGCAAAAAGTCACAAACGCCTGCCTGTTTTGTTTATCACGAATCAGAACAAGTTCGGTTCTGCCGTAACGAGCGGTAAGGATGTGTATGTGTGGAAAACGATGAGCAAAGTAATTTCCACGTATCACCGTTATGTTCCCGATTTAATCGCTGTTCCGGACTTTGCCGAGCCGTATATGATAAGCGGCTACAACTTTGACCCCGAAGACAAGGCACGCGACAAATACATCCCGGTAGGTCCGATTTTAGACGACAGAATCAATGACTATACACCGACAAAAGAGACGGTTTTCGCAAGTTTCGGAGGGGAACCTTACAAACAGCCGATGTATCAGATGCTGCGAAATATTGCAGATATTATGCCGGAGGAAAAGTTTGAAATATTTTCCACTTCGCCGGGAATGCCGCAAAATACTGCAAATTTCACTGCAACCGGCTATGTTCCGAATCTTTTCGAGCCGATGGCGCGGGCAAAAGTCGCTATTATTCACGGCGGGCTTACTTCGCTTCATGAAGCGATTTTCTACAGAAAGCCGGTAATTTTAATCATCGACCCCTATCATCCTGAACAGTGGAACAACGGCAGAAAAGTTGAGGAACTCGGTCTTGGCATAATGCTCAGGTCTGATGAAATCACCGAGGAAAAGCTGCATCTTGCAATTTCCAATGCATTAACGATGCAGCCGCCGGACATGAGAAAGCTTTTCGAGGAATATGACGGATGCAAGGGCTGTGCGCAACTCATTGAGCATGTGTACGAAAAGCACCGAAAACCATAACCTTATTACCTGTCACCACCTTTATTAATATAGTATGGAAAAAATTGAGATAGTGAATACGCTGGAATTTGTAGCCGATATCGAAGGAAAAAAAGACTGCCTCATGGCGCAGCAGGGAGAACTCTGGTTTAATATTGACATTCCGAAAGGAAGCGGACTCAAACCGGGCGACAAAATCAAAGTAACCGTAGAGAAGGTAAATGAATAATCCGGACTCCATAAACGATACTGTCGACCGGAAAAAAATCTATATAGGAGGCGCTATCCTATTAATTATAGGAATTGCCGTAATCCTGATTGTTTTTTCCGGCGGGGCGCATATTGAAGCAAAATCACTTACCTATAACAACGGGGAACTTGCAGCCGTTTTCGGTTACGACAGTGATGAGCCGCACAAAGTCTGGATTCAGTATCGTGTTTTCAAGGTAAACGGGCCGTTCTCAACAACGGAAATAAACGGAATCGATACTCAGATTGCAACACTTCAAAAAGGTGACACTGTATCAAAATTCAAGCTTGATCTGGAACCCGGGGAATACAAAGTGTTCATGTATGTAATCGACTTTGAAGACATGAAACAGCGGCTTGCAGCATTTATCAGATACATAAACGTGTAAAAAAAAACAGAAAATACAAGATACCAAGAAACTGAGGCAGAAAAAATGGAGATATATGACAATGCATGCGTATTTAATCCGGTGACCGGGAAATGGCTTATGTCTTCTTTTTCCGTTGAAGACGGAAAAATAGTACATGTTGCAAAACCCAGAGAACTTGCAGGAGAAAACCGCATCGACCTCAAAGGCGCCCGTGTAATTCCGGGCATGATTGACGCACACATCCACATCGAAAGTACTCTTCTTCCCCCAAACGAATTCGGGAAAATGTCGCTTTCCTGCGGTGTTACAACCGTAATCGCCGACCCTCATGAAATAGGAAACGTGGCCGGAACAAAAGGTATTGATTTCATGATTGAGGATGCAAAAAACTCCCCTGCCGACATATTTTTCATGGTTCCGTCCTGCGTTCCCGCAACGCCGACGGAAATCGGAGGGGCTGTAATTTCAGCACATGACCTTGTACAATACCGGACCAATTCAAAAGTACTTGGTCTCGGCGAGATGATGAATGTACCAGGGGTTCTGTCCGGAGACGAAGAGGTAAAGGCAAAGTTATCCCTTTTCGAGCGGATTGACGGTCATGCACCGTGTTTAAGCGGCAATGACCTTGACACTTATATCTCGGCAGGTATTACTTCTGATCATGAATGTGTTTCTGCAGAGGAAGCCACGGAAAAACTCGAAAAAGGTCTGTATATCTTCTTAAGAAACGGCGATGCAGCCAAAAATGTTGCCGCTCTTTCACCGGCGGTAACGCCTCAGACTGTCTCCCACTGCTGTTTTGCAACAGATGACCGCCATGTCGATTCAATCAAAAATGAAGGCACGATTGATCATGCGGTTCGCATTGCGTGCGAAGCAGGAATGCCGCTTGAACTGGCTCTCCGGGCAGCAACTCTGTCTCCTGCGGAATATTTCGGACTGAAGGGCCGCGGAATCCTGGCTCCCGGAAAGATTGCTGACTTCTGCACACTTAAGGAGGGTTCTGAGTTCCTTATTGACAAAGTCTATAAAAACGGTGTTGAACGCACGAAAATCCCGGAAAAAACAAGTACTGCCTCATGCCCCTCTCCTGCATTTTCCTGCATTTTCCCTGAAATTTCCGACCTTGCACTCCCCGATGGACAACTGCATATTATCGGGCTTATTCCTGGAGAAATTGTGACCGAACAACTTATCGGGACGAAAAACATGCCCGGTGTGCAGAAAATAGTCTGTGTCGACCGGTATGCGAAACGGGGATTTGGTGTCGGTCTGATTAAAGGATTGGGCATGAAATCAGGAGCAATTGCAACATCGGTTGCACACGATGCGCACAATATTGTTGCCTCGGGCAGGACCGATGAAGAAATTCTTGCGGCAATACACGCAGTAGCGGATGCAAAAGGAGGCATGGCTGTGGTTGTAAACGGAAATACAACTGTTCTTCCGCTTGAAATTGGAGGTCTGATGACCGGACTTCCTGCAGAAAAAGTCTGTGACAAAATTACTGTTTTGTCTGATGAACTTGAAAAAACCGGTACTTACCGTGATGCATTCATGAGTCTTTCCTTCATGTGCCTTACCGTCATTCCGCACATAAAAATCACGCCGCGCGGGCTCTTTGACGGAGATTCCTTCTGCGATATGGATATCAGAGTTGAATAACGTATGAAAATTGCAATTACACGTCTTGCAGAAAAAGGGGAGGCGGATGCTGAAATCTGCGCAAAATACGGTCATACCTGTAAACCGGTTCACCCGCTTCGTGCGGAACTGAACGCAAGTATGGTGCAGCAGTTTGTATTGGCCGCAAATGCAGGAGAATTTGACGCGGTCTTTTTTGCAAGCGCATATTCTGCAAAAAATGCCGGTCGGTTTCTTGAGCGCGGAATCACAAAAAAATGCAGGATTATTGCAATCGGTCCGGAAACGCAGCGGGTTTTGTTTGAACTCGGTATTCCTGCAGAGATTCTTCCGGAATTTTACTCAAAGGAACTTGTACCTTATCTGGGTGACTGGATTGAGGGAAAATCCATCGGACTTCCCCGCTCGAATATCCCGAATCAGGCGTTAATTTATGCAATTGAAGATGCAGGTGCGATGGCTTTTGAGTACCGCATTTATCATCTTTCACCGACCGCAGAACCGCTTGATTTGAAAGACTGCGATGCAGTACTTTTTACCAGTGCCGCATCGTTTACGCTGGCAGATATGCCGGATATTTCCGGAAAAACAATCATTGCTATTGGAAAAGTGACCGCAGACTCCATGCGGAAAAAAGGAATAGAACCGGATTATGTCGGAAACGGTTCGGTTGAAGGAGCAATAGCCCAGATTCCACAGAAATGATTCCTCTTCAGCTTGACCTTTCAAATGCGTCTGTCCTGGTGTTTGGAAGCGGCGCGGTTGCAAAACGCAAAGCGGATTATTTCAAACAATGCCGCGTCACATACATATCTCGCGAATACGGGGCGAATGTGGAAAATATAAGCGATAATGCACTTTCCGATATCATAAATAAACATGATGTCATAATTTCCGCTCTTGATGATGTCAACCTCAATGAAAAAATCTGCGAGATGGCGAAATCATGCGGCAAACTCTGTAATTCTGCAACGGGAGGAGGAAATTTCCTTATTCCAGCGGTATTTTGCGATGGGGATGTTTCGGTTGCGGTATCTGCAAACGGCTGTGCCCCGGCTCTTGCCGCATTTTTGCGGGACGATATCAAAGCCCGCTATCCGAATCTTGCTGAAGTTGCAAAACAGCAGCAGGAATTCAGAAAAGCCGTAAAAGATGTTGAACCGGAGGAAAAAAAGCGTGCAGAACTGATAAAGCTGGCACTCCCTTCTCCGGATGGTGAAATAAGGATTTCTCTCGCCTCGTTTACGGGGAGTCAGGATGCTCTTTTTGCCGCAAAATTTGATGAGGCTGCATTTTATGCAGCAACGCCGTTTCCGGGGGTAATTTTGCTTCAGACCTGCAGCAGGGTGGAGATTTTAGTTCACGCATCCGCGGCGGAACTGGCAGTATTTCTTGAAAAAGAAAAACGAGAAGGTTTTGTTATTTATGAAAATAAAGACGTTCTGCTGCATCTTTCAAAACTTGCTGCAGGTCTTGAGTCCCTTATCGTTGGTGAAGACCAGATTTTAGGGCAGATGAAAGACGCTCTTCTTTCTGCGCAGGGCTTTGCAAAATCTGATCCTGTTACTACGGCCTGCATTAACACTGCAGTATATTTAGGTGTACAGGTTCGTTTAAAAACAAAAATAAACCGCGGGGCTGTTTCTATCGGCTCTGCTGCGGTGCAGCTTGCTGAAGAAATCTGCGGTGATTTATCCGGCAGAAATATTCTGGTGGTCGGAGGAGGAGAAATGGGTCGTCTGGTCACAAAATCGCTTGCAGAAAAAAAACTGCGGGCAATTTATGTAACAAACCGCACGTATGAAAATGCTCTCGCTCTTGCGAAAGAGGTAAACGGACAGGCGATGCATCTTGACAAACTCTATTCCTGTGCGGAAATGTCGGATGTCATTATTTCCTGCACTGCGGCCCCGCATGAAATTATTCATGCCTCGCAAATGGCAGAGGTTATGCAGAAAAGGCGCTGGCTGCTTGATAATGAGCCGAAATCGCTTGTTATTATCGATATTGCAAGCCCGTGTGATGTGGAAGCCGCATGCAGAAACATTCCCGGAGTAAATCTCTATACTATCGTTGATTTGAAAGGCGTTGCGGAGCAGAACCTGAAATCCCGTGAAACAGAGTCCCGCAGGGCTGAAGAAATTGTGGTCGGATTCCAGCCGGAATTTGCAAAAATTGTCCAGAGAACCGCATCATCTCATGCCCTTGCCGCTCTTTATTCGTGGGCAGAGGAAATCCGTCTGCGTGAATGTGAAGAAGCACATCGGCTTCTTGCAAACGGCCGCCCGGCTACTGAGGTAACCGAAGGCCTTTCGCAGGCACTTGTTGCCAGACTCTTGGAAGATGCGGCAAATGAAATCCGCAGGGCCGCAGAAGAAAAACGCATCTCTGATGCGGAAAAAATCGCAAAAACCATAACCGGAGAAAAATAATGTACCCGCAAACCAGACTCAGAAGATTAAGAACAAACCTGCTTCGCCCGCTTTTTACCGAAACAAGACTCGTAGACGAAGATTTTATTCTGCCGCTGTTCTTTGATGAAGCCGCAGTGGAAAAAAGAGAAATTGCCTCAATGCCCGGTCAGTTCCGCTATCCATTATCAGATGCTGCAAATCTTGCAAAAACCCTGTTCGAAGAAGGGGTGCGGACCGTACTCTTATTCGGCATACCAAAAGAAAAAGACGCCTGCGCAACATCGGCTTTTGCGGAATTCGGAGTAATTCAGCAGGCCGTCCGTATGATGAAAGAGGTCGCGCCTAGTCTTGTGGTTATTACGGATTTATGTGCATGTGAATATACAAATCACGGGCACTGTGGTATTATTTCTGAAACCTGCGGTGGAGGCTTTGAACTGGATAATGATGCCTCTCTTGAGCTGATTTCAAAAATCGCCGTAAGTCAGGCGCGGGCGGGTGCTGATATTGTCGCACCAAGTTGCATGCTTGACGGTCAGGTTTCAAAAATCCGGGCTGCTCTTGATGAAGCCGGTTTCACAAACACGCCGATTATGTCCTACAGCACGAAATTTGCATCAGGTCTTTACGGTCCGTTCCGCTCGGCAGCAGACTCTGCAATGGCATTCGGAAATAGGAAATCCTATCAGATGAATCCGGCAAATGCCCGCGAGGCATTGCGTGAAAGTGAGCTTGATGCAGCAGAAGGCGCAGATGTTTTGATGGTAAAACCTGCGGGGTTGTATTTGGATGTGCTTTCTGCGGTACGCAACATAGGTCTTCCGACAGCCGCATATCATGTTTCCGGCGAGTATGCAATGATAAAATCAGCCGCTCAAAACGGCTGGATTGATGAAAAAACGGTTGTTCTTGAGACAATGACCTCAATTAAGCGTGCCGGAGCTGATTTGATTATAACCTATTACACACGGGACATTCTGAGGTGGATGCATGAGAAGTAAGGAATTATTTAGTGATGCACAGAAAGTACTTGCAGGCGGAGTAAACAGCCCGGTTCGGGCAATATCTCCGCATCCATTTTATGTAAAGTCGGCAAAAGGAGCCGTATTAAATACCGAGGATGGCGATGAGTTAATTGACTGCTGTATGGGTTACGGTCCGCTTCTTTTAGGTCATGCCCCGGAAGAAATTGCACATGAGGTGGAACACCAGCTTGAACGCGGCTGGCTTTTCGGCAGTCCAACCGAGGCGGAAATTGAACTTGCAAAGTTGATTGCGGCAGATTATCCGTCAATAGATGCAGTCCGGTTCGTTTCAACTGGTTGTGAAGCGACAATGACAGCATTGCGTCTTGCCCGCGGGGTTACAGGTAAATCCGACATTGTAAAAATCGAAGGCGGATTTCACGGAGCTCATGATTCGGTTCTGATTGAAGCAGGAAGCGGGGCGCTTTCCTGTGGAATTCCGAATTCGGCAGGTGTTCTTGATGATACGGCAAAACACACTATGCAGGTTCCCTTTAACGATGCGGATGCGCTTGAAGACTGTCTTTCAAAGCATGCCGACACTGCATGTCTCATAATGGAGCCGGTAATGGGAAATATCGGTCCGATTCTCCCGGAAAAAGGATATCTGGAGGATGTCCGCGAAATTACCAAATCACATGATGTTCTTCTTATCTTTGACGAGGTTATTACCGGATACCGTCTCGGTCTTTCCGGTGCACAGGGAAAATTCGGCGTAACGCCTGATATCACCACGCTTGGAAAAATCGCAGCAGGCGGTTTTCCGATTGGCGTAATCGGGGCAAATCGTGAGATTATGTCGCTTCTGGCGCCGGAAGGTCCGGTATACAATGCAGGAACGTTTAATGCAAATCCGGTCTCAATGGCAGCGGGTCTTGCGGTTAACAAATATCTTCATGCGCATGAGGATATGTATGCAAAAGTTGAGGCACAGGTTGCAAAAATCCGCGATTCCGTTCCGGAATCAGCAAAAGGAACCTTTGTTTCCTGCGGTTCGATGTTCAAATATTTCTACCGGGCGACTGCACCCAAGAACTATCGCGAGGCAAAAGAATGTGATACTGCTGCATTCCGCGACTTTTTCGAGCGTGCACTTGGTATCGGTGTATTTGTTCCACCGTCGCAGTTTGAGACCAATTTCCTATCGTTTGCGCACGATGACGCTGCAGTTGCGAAAATCTGCAGGGCATACCGGTTCGTATGATTAGAATTGGAACCCGCGGGAGCAGATTGGCGTTAGCCCAGACAAAGACGGTGCTGTATAATCTGAAAGCCCGCGGCATTGAGGCAGAACAGGTTATTATCAAAACAAAAGGCGATAAAGTGACTGACCGTGGTCTGCATGAAATCGGTGGATACGGGGTATTTGTGCGTGAACTGGACAATGCAATTCTTTCCGGAGAAATTGATGCCGCAGTTCATTCGATGAAGGATATTCCGGCAGAACGTCCCGCAGGACTTGTCACTGCGGCAGTTCTGCGCCGTGACCCGCCGTTTGATTTCATGGTCGTGGAAAAGCCGCTTGAGGAATTATATGTCATCGGGACGTCTTCTCTTCGCCGCCGCGCCCAGCTTCTGCGTTATTATCACAATCATCCGGAAATGGAGGTTAAGCCGCTTCGGGGGAATATCGATACACGGCTTGAAAAACTTGTATCGGGCGAGTATGACGGAATTGTCCTTGCCGAAGCAGGACTTTGCCGTCTTGGTCTTGCGGTTCCGGGTTTTCGTCTGCCTGCGGATGCTTTTGTTCCGTCGCCGAATCAGGGAACCGTTGCGGTTGTTTCGCGCGATACACCCGAGTTGCGCGAGATTTTTGCGCCTCTTAATGATGCACAGAGTGCATTTGATACTGCAATTGAGCGGGCGGTAATGGAGGAGTTAAGCGGGGGCTGCTTTACGCCGCAGGGTATTTACTGTCAAGGGGGGCGTCTGCTTGCAGAAGTGCTTTCTCTTGACGGAAAACGCGCCGAGCGTGTAACTGCCGATAATCTCACGCCGGAACTCGCCCGCGAAGTCGGAAGGGAGCTGCGTAAAAAAGCAGCGTATCTGATTGATGATGCGCAAAAAATGCAGGCGGGCGGGAAATGACAGTATATCTCATAGGTGCGGGTCCGGGGGGTCTTGGTCTTCTGACAACAAAGGCGCGCGAAATCATCGATTCGGCTGATGTTATTTTGTATGATAGGCTATTGGGCGATGAAATCATTGCAAGCCTTCCGGATGCCGCAGAAAAAATAGATGTGGGCAAATCAGGTTCACATCATACAATGCCGCAGGAAGAAATCGAACGGCTGATGATAGAAAAAGCAAAAGAAAACGCCCGTGTTGTCCGCCTTAAGGGGGGGGACCCGTTTGTTTTCGGTCGGGGCGGTGAAGAAATGCAGGCACTGAAAAAAGCCGGTATTGAGGTTGAAGTAATTCCGGGTATAACAAGCGGTATTGCGGTTCCGGAACACGTCGGAATTCCGGTGACACACCGGGATTATGCATCTTCGGTTACTTTTGTCACCGGTCATGAAAAATCAGGAGGGGCAGCCCCCGACTGGGACTGGATTGCAAAGTGTCCTGGCACGGTGGTTATTTACATGGGAGCAAAAAACTTCCCGCAGGTTGCAAAGAGGCTTATTGATGGCGGCATGCCTCCTTCAAAAAAAGCCGCTGCAATCGAAAACGGGTTTAGGAAAAACCAGCGGGTGATTTCCGGAACACTTGAAAACCTTGCGGCAACTGAAATCTCGGCCCCTGCCATTATTGTCATCGGGGACGTGACGGGTATGTATCAGGATTAAGATTTTTACAAACTTAAGAAACGAAAGAACAAAAGAAAAGTAGCCCGTAGCAGATTCGAACTGCTGTCGCGGGATCCAGAGTCCCGCATGATTGACCGCTACACTAACGGGCTATGTTACCTTATAACATATGTGTTGGTAGGTTATTAAGATAACGGTTCTCTACCACAGATATTTTATAGCATACGAACGAACGTGTAAGTATGTCACGGCTCTTTTTCTCGCCGGTATCAGGCGGAGTGCTAATAGCCATCGTACTGATAATAATCATAGGTATTCCGCTCCTTTTCTTTGGAATAATCGGAGCGGCATTTGCCAAACTCGGAATCGGTTTCTGGGCAATTGTCGGATTAATTATTGCCTGTATTGTGGGCAGTTTTGTCAATATTCCTCTTGGAACACTCTATCCGAAATCGGAAAAAATCGAAGAGGAAATACCCCGCAAGCCCAAAGGTCAGTATGCTCCATCCATGTACGACAAAATGTACAACACCGACCGGTTTGTAAGTTCGTATGAACCTGAAGAAAAACAGGGTACGCAGATTTCCTTAAATGTGGGAGGCGCACTGATTCCTATTCTGATTTCAATATACGTGCTTGTCATGGCAGCAATGGGTAATATTTCTCCTGATCCTTGGTATGTGGTCAAGATGCTTATCGCCTGCGTACTTGCAGCAGTTGTCGCATATTTTGCTGCACGGCCGGTTCAGGGAATAGGCGTTGCTCTGCCGTTCTTTGTCACACCTCTTGCAACACTGCTTTTTGCATTACTGCTCGGCTGGGGTTTAGGCGGTCTTGCAATGGCAGGAATTGCGTATTTTGCAGGAACAGTCGGAACACTGATTGGGGGCGACCTTCTGCATCTGAGACAGGTTATCGGAAAAAATACTCCGATGCTTTCCATCGGCGGTGCAGGAATGTTTGACGGCATTTTCCTTACTGGTGTAATTACCGCACTTCTTGCATCAATATTCTAAAACCTCTCTTTTTTCTCATTGGGGGATTGCATATCCCAAAGAGTTTATCTCTTTCAAATGCCAATGAAAACTTAATGTTATACATTATCAAAAAACCAACTGACACCCCCAATGATAATTCAACCGGTCAGGTTATGGCTGAACTGGACAAAATGGGGGTAAAATATGATATTTTAGACCTTCCTTCTGTTGACCCGTTCGATCTTCCGGTATCAGGGGCAACTATCTGGGCATGCGGCATTAAGCAGGACGGTGTGCAGTTTGAGCTCTTAAAAGCGCTTGAAATGGAAAACCGTGTCATAAATTCAACGGAAGCAATTGCAACCTGTGCAAGTAAAGTGACCACTACGGCCAAGATGTTTAACATCGGCGCACCAAGTCCGGACACCTGTTTTACCAATGACCGTGCAAAAGTGCAGAAATTCCTTGAAACTCACGGAGGAAAAGCGGTTTATAAACCGGTGTACGGTTTTGACGGAAACGGCATCTACATGTTCCACAATGCAGATGAGATTAAAGAGGAACCTCCGTATTATGTGCAGGAATATGTGAAAAACGACCGGGATTTCAGAATTTTTGTTATCGGATACAAAGCAGTCGGAGCAATTCAGCGTGTATCTGACCACTTAACGCACAACATCCATCAGGGTGGAACCGGCTGCGGTATTGAAATCCCGAAAGAAATGGCACAAGCAGCAGAAGCTGCTGCGCGTGCGGTAAATATTGATTACTGCGGTGTTGACCTGCTGCCTCTTGAAGAAGGAGGTTATACCTGCCTCGAGGTCAACGGCACGCCGAACTGGCACTGTATGACAGCACCTATTCCAAAACTCCTTGCACAGTATCTTGTCGAGCAGGACAAACTCGGCAGAAAATAATTTTTTTTTACATCCGCAGGGTTATTTCACCGGAGCGAAGAATCTTCTCTTCCGTATCGCATAATACAACAAGTCCCCCTGTTTCATCTATGTCAAGGGCTTTTGCTTCGTGCCATTCGCTGTTTTCGAAATAGCGGATGTTTTTTCCAAGAACACAGGAATGTGCACGGTATTCGTCGAGAAATTCCCGTGTGCCCGCGTCCGTTATGGCAGACAGCAGTTCGGAAAGGAGTTTTGCTGCGAAAATATTTCTTCCCGGTGCGGTTTCGTTGGTAAAAAGCGGTCCTGCTTCAGGAATTTCGACCGGTGCTTTAGTATAGTTTATGCCGATGCCAAGGATGATTGTTCTATCCGGTATGGCTTCGGTTAATATTCCGCAGACCTTGCGGTTGTTTACGTAAATATCATTCACCCATTTTATTTCGGGATGGATGGCTGATGTTTTTTCTACAGCACGGCATACGGCGATCGCGGCTGCTGTTGTAATGTAAACTGCATCTGAGGGGGCAATGCGCAGAATCATACTGAAATATATGCCCCCTTCCGGCGATGAAAACGAACGTCCCAGTCGGCCGCGTCCGCAGGTCTGTTTATTGGCAAAGACAACTGAACCATGCGGAACGCCTGATGCGGCAAGTGCTTTTGCATATTCATTAGTGGACGTAATTTCCTCCAGCACATGAATTAAACCGGGAAAAGATTTTGGAAGGGCTTTTTCAATTGCTGATTTGCTGAGCCCTTCGTTCATAAAAAAATTAGAAGGATAAGGGTGATGTCGGCCGGTACTGAATACCACTGAAGGTAAGGAAGGCTGAAATCAGACTTTCCGGAAGTGGTTTGTCGCTTGCGACCAGTGCTTTCATGTAAGCATATTCAACACCCTTGTCTTGTGTGGTACTGAGGTATTTTAAATCAGCCTTACAGTTGAAATCTGCAAGGGTAATCAGTCCCCACAGAAGGGTAACTTTGACATGGTACGGGTTGAATGATTTTACATCGTTCGGAGACATTACATATCCCTGACCGCCTGCTACAACACTTACTTTACCGTCACTGGTCTTTGCGGCAGTAATCGGGAAGCCTGCGATGCTTACTTCCTTTCCAAGGGGTAGCCAGACATCATAGCATGCGGCGTAGGAACCTGTGAAGTCTGCGGTTTGTTCAACAACCGGCTGTACAGAAATAAGGAGCACACCTGCAAAAATAACCAGAAGGATAATGATTGCAAGGAATACTTTCAGTCCGGTGTGCTTCTTTTTCGGCGGAGCGTTTTCGGCTTCCTCGCGTGCTTTGCGTGCATCGTCTTCTGCAACAAGTTTGCGTGCCTCTTCAACCTCTGCCGCCTTCTTTGCCGCCTCCTGTTTTTTAATTTCTTCGGCTCTCTTCAGTTCTTCTGCCTTTCTTGCCTCCTCAGCTTTTCTGAGTTCCTCTGCCTTTCTGAGTTCTTCGGCTTTTGCCTCTTCACGGGCTTTGTTTATGTCATCCGCCCGTTTCAGAATCTCGTCATCGGTTAATTCCGGGGCTGCCTGCGGAACAGGGGTTTGCGGTACCGGTGTCTGGGGAATTTGTTCTTCAGTCATAAATACTACATTTATTGACTGATGTCTATAAATAGGTTTGGGTTTTGGTAAAAAAAGTTAGTTAAGCGGTTCCGGAGGTTTTTCCGAAAGCGCTGCGGCTTTCTTTTTCTTCTCGCCTCTAAAGAACCATCCTTTGTAAATGAGCGGTACAATTATTGTCGTAATCAGCGAAATCACGACAATTGCAATAAATATTTCATTACCGAGCTGAAGCAGTCTTGCTGATTCCGCAGGGTCCAAAGTTGCGGCTGCCATTTCCTGGAAATGGCTTAAGGCAATCAGTCCGACAATCATGGCAACCTCTCCCCTTGGTGTCATGCCGAAACCTACAATAAGGGAGTCTTTCCAGCTCATTCCGGTACATTTTGCAGGAATGCCGCAGCCGATGACTTTTGTGAGAATCGCAACAATACTCAGCGCCAGGATGAACCAGAGCATGTCAACGGTAATGAAACGGAGGTCTGCGATAATTCCAAGCGATACGAAGAATATCGAGGCAAATATGATGTAAAGATATTCCGAGCCGAGTTTGATGTCCATGCTGTGCTTTAAATTTACACGGTTGACGCACATTCCCGCAAGGAATGCACCTACAATTGCGGATATACCGACTGCTTCTGCGCACATTGCGTAGAAAAATGCTATCATCATGGCAAATATGAACAGAAATTCCGGGAATTTGCGGGCGATGTTGGTTCCATCCATTTTTGTCATCAGTTTTGGAATGCACAATACTCCGACTGCGGCTGCAATTACCACAAATCCTACTGCTTTCAGAATTGTTAATGCAACATCCAGTGCAAATTCACCGCTTAAATTAACTGCACCTGCCCTGCTGATATCCTGACAGATGGAAAGAACGACTAAACTTAACACATCATCAATAACCGCAGCGCCTATAATGGCTTTTGCAAACGGCTGATGCAGTTTTCCCATTTCGCGCAGTACGTTTGCGGTAATTGCGATACTTGTTGCTGTAAGGGCGGTTCCGATAAAGATGCAGGAGAAGAAGTCAAAGCCGAATGCAGATGATACAAAGTATCCGCCGACCCAGGGGATAATGACTCCTATCAGAGCTATCAGGAAATATTTCCAGTTGGTGATATCTTTTAGTTCGAACTCAAAGCCGATAACAAAGAGCAGGATAATCGAGCCGAGGGATGCAAGACTCTGTACGAAATCGGTATAGGTAATCAGTCCCAAAACACTTGGTCCGACAATCAATCCTACTAAAATTTCGCCGATAACAGCCGACTGATGGATACGTGTTGCAAGGAGATAACCTCCAAGAGCCACGAACAAAAGCAGGCTCATCTGAAATTCTATTGTGGACGTGATTTCTTCGAACATGAATTACTTATATATTGTATTGTAATAAAAAAAAAGTGTTGCGCTATTTACAGTCGGGGTCCTGCACAGCAGGGCAGAAATTACACAGCGCCTGGGGTAAATCTTTTTCCTTGTCTCGGATAGGGCAGAGGATTTTGCCGTCTTTTTCACGAACGGTCCAACCGCCCGGAAACGGCATGCCGACGGGGTGTCCGGGTTTGTCTGCAATCAACATGGTGTAGCCATAGATAAGGCGGTAAAAGAATTTGCCTGCCGGTCCGGTGAGTTCCGGCCGCGGGTCGTTTTGTGAAACCTCATCGGAAAAACATGCTTTGGCTGCTTCTGCCCAGTAGGTTTTCCAGAGTGCGGTGTCCCTGATTTGTTTTACTGCGGCACCTGAATTTTTTGCGGAGATAAATTCATGGAAACGGTTGAGGAGGTCGCCTGAGTACGGTCGGTATTTTTTCCGGTAAGGGTCGGGGAGTTTTTCGACTTCAAGCAGGATATGGGCACCAATCTTCTGCAGGTCGAATATGGTATATTTCTGCAGTACGGAAGAGATAATCTGAATTGCTTCTGGTGGGGAGGTTGTTTTTTCAAGAGCCTGTGCGGTAGTACTGATAAATTCTTTCAGTTCCGCTTTCCTAAATGCAAAAATATCCATTCAGTACACTATAATGGGTTTTTTATTCAGATATCCGTTGCGGTTGCGTACAATTATATCACATCACGTACCAATAAATAATCAGTTATGGATATCCTCTATGCGGTAGTTATTGTCATAGGACTCGTTATCTTTGAAACGGTCTGCAGTATAGACAATGCTATTATCAATGCTGATATCCTTTCCACTATGAAACAGTGGGCACGCCGCTGGTTTTTAACATGGGGTATCCTTATTGCAGTTTTTGTTGTCCGCGGAGTTCTTCCGTGGCTGATTATCTGGCTGTCCTCGCCAGGGCTTGGTCCGATAGGGGCATTAACCGCAACCTTTTCAGGAGACCCTGCAGCAGCAGAGGCGATTGAACTCAGCGCGCCGTTCCTTCTTACAGCAGGCGGGGTGTTTATGTTCTTCCTTTTCCTCTCCTGGCTGATGACTGAAGAGAAAAACTGTCTTGTTCCCGGAGAGAAATTTTTCACTAAACACGGCGGGGCATGGTTTTATGCAGCATCGGCAGTTGTTCTTGTGATAATCGTAGCACTTGTTATGCAGATAAATCCGTGGCTTGGACTTTCTGCAGTTGTCGGAAGTGCTGTGTTTTATGTAATGATGGGATTTCGTTATTTCGCCGACAAAAAGACCGAAGAACTGGAAAAGTCCTGTTCTCTTAAGCCTTCAAAACATGCTGATATCAGCAAACTTCTCCTTCTGGAAGTTATTGACGCAACGTTTTCTGTAGATGGAGTAATCGGTGCATTTGCATTTACATTCTCTGTTCCGCTGATTCTTATCGGAAATGGAATCGGCGCGCTGGTGGTAAGAGAACTTACCGTGCGCAATATCGACAATATCCGCAAATTCCCCTACCTCAAAAACGGGGCGATGTATTCCATCCTTTGTCTTGGATTTATCATGTGCTTTGAGGCTGTCGGTATTGAACTGCCGGTCTGGTTTGCTCCGTTGCTTACTGTATGTATTGTAGGTGTGTTCCTGCTGTTTTCAATCCATGCAGTTAAAAAAGCAAAGCAGAATGCCGCATAAATGAACCTGAAAATAACTCTTCTCCTTCTTTTTGTTTCAATTGCTGTAACAGTAATCTGTTTTGCTCTGGGATTTCCGTTTTTCTTTTTCTTACTGTTTCTGCCGTTAATCGGATTATTTCCAGACAAAAAGAAACGTGTATGCCCGAACTGCGGTGTTGCGGTCAGGCAAAGTGACTGTTTTTGTCCTGCCTGCGGAACAAGGCTTGAAGACTCTGAATGGGAAAGCCGTGAAAACGACCACTCATAACCTTTATCACTTTTGGAGTGTAAGCATTAATTATGATTAAGGTCGCCGTCAATGGTTATGGAACCATAGGTAAACGTGTTGCTGATCTTGTGAGCAAACAGCCGGATATGGAAGTAATCGGCATTTCCAAGACCAAACCCGGAGCAGAAGCTTTTGTCGCCCAGTCACGCGGATATCCGTTGTATATTGCAGACATTTCCAAAAAGGACTCCTTTGAAAAGGCAGGGCTTAAAGTAGCTGGTTCTGTTGAGGAAATGATTCAAAAAGCAGATATTGTTGTTGATGCCACCCCGGGAGGAGTCGGTGTCTCCAACAAGGCACTGTACGAAAAGTACGGCAAGAAGGCAATCTGGGAAGGCGGAGAAGACCATGAAGTTGCAGGATTTTCCTTCAACTCCTCCTGCAACTATGCAGATGCGGTCGGTCGTCAGTTTGCACGTGTTGTTTCCTGCAACACCACAGGGCTTTGCCGTATTATAAATCTCATTGACAAGGCATTCGGCGTGAAAAAGGTACGCGCAACCATGGTTCGCCGCGGAGGTGACCCGGGCGATATCAAGCGCGGACCGATTGATGCAATCGTCTTAAATCCGGTCACTATTCCGTCTCATCACGGTCCGGATGTACAAAGCGTCTTGCCGCACATTAATATTGTCACCTCGGCAATGATTGTTCCAACCACCTTAATGCACATGCACTTCATCAACATGGAGCTCAAAAATCCGGCGACCAAAGACCAGGTTATCGAGTTAATCAAGGGACATTCCCGTCTTGGCTTAATCAAGAAAAGCACCGGCATTACAAGCACTGCACAGTTAAAGGAGTTCACTTCCGATATGCTTCGCCCGAGAGGCGACCTCTGGGAAAACGGTATCTTTGAGGATTCTCTGTCTGTTCTTGATGGTACTGACTTATATCTCTTCCAGGCAATTCACCAGGAAGCAGATGTTGTTGTGGAGACAGTTGACTGTATCCGTGCAATGATTGGTGAGGTTAAGACTGCAGAAGAGTCGATTGCTATTACCAACAAAAGCGTAGGTCTTTCTGCAATCCGCTGAAATGGAATTCCCGAAAGTAAGCGAAGACAAAACCCATCATATTTTTGAGGGTAATCCTATCTACGCGCAGCGTTTTATTAAAGTACGCGACTTTTTCCTTCCGGGAGCGGCTGCAGTGTGCGATTCGTCCGGATGGTATCACATTAATTTTTTCGGCGACCCGTTGTATGATGAGCGTTATTCATATGCAGGTGATTTCTGTGAGGAACTTGCGGTCGTGCGTGATTTGGAAGGAAATTATTTCCACATAGATTCCGAAGGAAACCGTGTTGAAGCGGACGGTTTTTTATGGGCGGGTGATTTTTCAGAGGGTGCCGCAGTTGTTTATGACAAATTGCGCGGGGCGACGCATATCTCAACTATGGATGAGCCATTGTACAATCTCTGGTTCTATGATGCGCGGGCTTTTGAAAACGGTCGCGCTCTGGTAAGAGATGAAAAGGGCTGGCTTTTTATTGACCGGCAGGGAAATGAAATTTCCCGGGCGGATGAGCCGGCTGATTCGTTTCCGCGCGGAACGGTGCGGGCTGATCCTTTTGTTAGCTCTCTTCCCGCCGTTTTAGCTATGGCAGATTCTTATGATGCGGCCGTTTTATTTATCCGCCACGCTGAGCGCGAGCCGTTTCAGCGCGGGGAGTTTGGCTCGCTCAAGGTTTTAACAGAGCGTGGTGAGGCGGCCGCAAAAGATTTCGGTGAAGCGTTGCCGAATCGGCGGCGGGGTTTTTCGAGTCCGGTTCCGCGTTGTGTCCGCACAGCTGAACTGATTGCGGGAAGAAACGAGCAGTCTACGGTTCTCGGTTATCCGTCGGTCTATGTTATTTCGGATGAAATTGTAAACGGAGTATATACCAATACGCCTGTAATGACCGTTGTCCGTGAATATATTTCGCGGGGCGTATTGCAGGGGCATGTTCCAATCGGTGAAGCTACGGAAAAGATGCTTTCATTTTTGAAATCAGTTGCTATTCCGGGTGAAGTCACGGTATGTGTCAGTCATGATGTTTTCGTTGCGGCATTTTGTGCATATCTGACAAAGTGGGATTTTACCTGTGACCGGATTGATTTTCTGGACGGCTGCATTTTGTTCCGCCGCGGAAACAAGTGGTCGCTTTGGTGGAGAGGAACCGAGTATCCGGTATAACGAAAAAAAAAAGATTAATTACGTCCCGTTTTCACGCAGGGTGTACTGCTTATCCTCATCAATCAGCATAAGCATGGCATCAGCAATTTCAGGGTCGAAATGTTTACCTTTCCCCTTTTCAATTTCACTGCGAACAACATCCTGCGGCAGGTATCTGCGGTATCCTTTGTTTCCTGTCAATTCTGCATATGCATCGGCAACAGCTAAAATACGCGCAGTCAACGGGATTTCTTCTCCTGCAAGTCCTTCGGGATAACCGGTTCCGTCAAAATTTTCATGATGAAAATGTGCACCGGTTGAATAACCTGCAAGTTCTGACATTCCGTCTAAAATACCGGCACCAATTAATGTGTGGGATTTAATAATGCCAATCTCATCCGGTGTTAATTTGACAGGTTTTGATAATATTCTGTCAGAAATGCTGATTTTTCCTATATCGTGCAGCAGTGCTGCATAATATAGATTTTCCTGTTCATCCAGGGAAAATCCCAGTTTTTTACCAAGCATGCATGCGTATTTAGCCACACGCATGGAACGGTTTGATGTGAATCTGTCTTTTGCATCAATTGCCCGCGCCATGGTTTCAATGGTCTGCTGTGCCAGGTCTCTGTACTGTTTCTGCCGATCCTCGGCAAGACCGGTTTGTTTTTCAACTTCAGATTCGAGGGATTTTCGTAAGCGCACCAGTTCAAGCGTACGGGAAATCCGGATTTCCATCACCTCTTTTATGAATGGTTTTCTGATATAGTCGTATGCTCCTTCTTTAAAGCACCGTATTTCCGTTTTGGCATCATTATCTGCCGTCAGAAAAATGACTGGGATTTTATTCCATGCCGGATTTTCTTTCAGCATAGTCATAAACTGAAAGCCGTTTGTTTCAGGCATCCAGATGTCAAGCAGAATTAAAGATGGTTTTGTCTTTTCAATCTGGGTGCATGCTTCTTTCGCTGAAGCAGCAATAACTATTTCATAGGAGTTTTCCAGAATTGATTTTGCCAGTTCCTGAGCAATCGGTTCATCATCAACAATCAAAATTTTGTCCATTGTATCCTCCGTTTGTTTTTCCGGTATTGCGGTACGTGACGGTTTCGATACTATCTTATTGTATGTTTACCTTATTAAATACCTGGTTGATTCTCAAGCTGTAATGTATTAGTCTTTCCTGCGCGACAGGGCAATACCTTCATTTAGCTCTGCCAAAAATACCTCAATCACTCCATTTTTACCACTATATTTATTACCTCAGACGTCGACCTTATTTAACCCATGTCAGTCGGGACTATGGTTCCGGGATGACATAAGGTGATACTAATGGCAGAAACTGTCGAGGTTTTAGTACCTGGCGGCAGGGCAACTGCGGGACCACCACTTGGTCCGGCACTGGGTCCACTCGGTATCAACGTGAAAAAAGTCGTTGACGACATCAACGCTGCAACCAAAGAGTTCAACGGAATGTCTGTCCCTGTAAAGGTCATGGTTGACGACAAAAAGAACGTCACGTTAGAAGTTGGTATTCCGCCGACAACTGCACTCGTCATGAAAGAAGCAGGAATCGAAAAGGGATCCGGCACCCCGAACACCCAGCAGGTTGGAAATCTGTCGCTTGATGCAGTCATCCGCATTGCAAAGATGAAGGCAGGCTCTATGCTTTCCTACAACCTCAAAGAGGAAGTAAAAGAAGTAATGGGCACCTGTGTCTCTGTCGGTGTTACCATCGAAGGTAAGACCGCAAAGCAGGCAATTGCCGCAGTCAATGCAGGTGAATGGGACGCACAGCTTGCATAAGTTTGTGTTCTGCACCAAACGGGTACGTGGGCAACCACGTAAAAATGTACAGCAGTAGAGAACAAAAGCCATAGGAGATCAGTGAAAGTCTGGTCGAAGAACTATGGGAGGATTCATCAATGGTTGAGAAATCTCAAATATTAAGCGCTGTTACGGCAGCAATCGAGCAGGCCCCGAAGCGTAACTTCCAGGAATCAGTAGATATTACTATCAACCTGAAGCACGTTGATATGGCACAGCCGAAAAACCGTATTGATGAGACGATTCTTCTGCCGCAGGCAATGGGCGTAAAGAAAATCGCAGTCCTCGGAAAAGGTGATATCGTATCCCAGGCTCGCAATGCAGGTGTCGATTTAATTATGGGCCCTGAAGAGATTGAGAGACTCGGCGGTGCACCGCGTGAAGCAAGAAAGCTCGCAGGTCAGTACGATTATTTCCTCGCAGAGACTGCAGTTATGCCGCTTGTTGGTCGCTGGCTCGGTCAGAGACTCGGTCCACGCGGAAAAATGCCGCAGCCGATTCCGCCGCAGCAGGACATCACTCCAATCGTCGAGCGTTTACGCAACTCCATCCGTGTCCGGTCAAAGGACAGACTCAACATGTCTGTTAAGATTGGAAACACTTCAATGACACCGGAAGCAGTTGCCGACAACGTCGATGCAGTTATGAAGCGTGTCCTTGGAAGACTCGAAAACGGAGAATTAAACATCCGTTCTGTCTACGTAAAGACCACAATGGGTCCGGCAGTTAAGGTGATGTAAACATGGCAATCTATACTCATCACTTACCGGCCTGGAAACTGGAAGAAGTTGAAGAGATTAAGGAACTTGCAGGCAAGTACCCGTTAGTCGGTTTAGTCGACGTTTACGGAATTCCGGCAAAACAGTTCCAGCAGATTCGCCGCAGCCTTCACGGCAATGCAGTCGTGAAAGTTGCAAGAAACACTCTCGTTGACCACGCATTCAACGCCCTTGGCAATGAATATGTTGAGTTAAACGGCATGGTTTCTGAGCACTCTGCATTAATCTTCGCTGAAGGCAATCCGTTTAAACTGTTCAAGTCCCTTGAGCAGACCAAAACCAAGCGTATTGCAAAAGCAGGCGAAACCACTCCGGAAGACATCGTTGTTCCGGCGGGACCGACATCCTTCAAACCGGGACCGATTGTAGGAGAACTCGGCCAGGCAGGCATTCCTGCCAAGATTGACGGCGGCAAGGTCAAGATTAGCGAGACCAAGACCATCGTTAAAGCAGGCGGAGTTATCAACAAAAAGCAGGCAGACGTCCTTGCTAAACTCGACATCAAACCGATGCCGGTTGGTCTTAACCTTTTAGCAGTATGCTATGAAGGCGAAATTTACCTCCCGGATGTTTTAGCAATCGACGACGAGGCATACAAAGCAAAGATTACTCTCGCAGCATCTCAGGCTTTCAATCTCGCAGTCAACGCAGCAGTTCCGACCGCATGCCCGGCAGTTACCGAGGCTCAGATCGCAAAGGCTGTCCGCGAGGCAAGAAACCTTGGTGTAGAGGCACCTGTCTACGAGAAAGGTGTCATCGAGATGATTATCAGCAAGGCATACAGACAGGCAGCTGCACTGAACCAGTAAGGTTTGGATTGTGCAGTTGATTTCGGACTTACGTCCACCACAAGCCCAAAAGGCATACACAATATAACAAAAAGGTGAAAGAAAAATGGAGTACATTTACGCAGCTCTGTTAGTTCACTCTGCAGGTAAAACTGTAGATGAAGAATCGGTTAAGGCAGTTCTCTCTGCCGCAGGTATCGCAGTTGACGACTCTCGTGTCAAAGCACTCGTTGCAGCACTCGAGGGTGTCGACATTGAGGAAGCAATCTCCAAGGCAGCAGCAGCACCGGTTGCAGTAGCAGCAGCAGGTGCAGCACCGGCAGCAGCAGCCGCAGCAGCAGCACCGGCAGAAGAAGCAAAGGCTGAAGAGAACAAGGAAGCAGAAGAAGAAAACGCCATGGCAGGTCTTGGCGCACTCTTCGGATAAATTCAATTTATCCCCTTTTTCCTTTTAAGAAAAAAAAATCTGTTTTGTATAATATTGTATGTTCTGAAATTCAGAATGTTATTTTCGTTCCGGAATTAATCCTGCGAGTACGATATTAAGAATTAATCTCGTGGCAGGTATCTATATCTGGGATTTTGCGGACTCTGTTTTTCCGGTGTTTTTTTTTTTTCGACTGTAGTATTATGCACATTTGTCCTGAAAATCGGAGTCGAAACAGAAGAAAAACGTGATGTCTTTGCCGGATTGCAGTTTGGTTATATTGTGGGTTGTTTGTTTGAGAGATGGTTGTAATAACAGTAAAACAGTCTGAGGAAGCAAAACAGGAGTGCATTCCCTAAGCGGTGAGTTGCCGCAGAATGCACCTCCTGTAGAAACCCGGCATTTTACCCCTGCCCAAGTTTCTCTACTATATTATTTGTCGTTGAAATATATATACTTTGTCGATTTTAGTTTCGTTTTATGTCGAAAATTAGAGTAAGATAAAAATCACGCGCCTGTTTCACAATAAAAAAGTGCGGCTTAACTGAAATATAAGTCTCCGTCGTTATTCAGATAAACGCAGATTGGCTCTTTGATATGGCGTCCGTGGACTTTTTCTGGAACTGCATCATTTAACCGGTTGATTAATGCAAGCGTATCATAACGGATTTTTATGTTGAGCGGAGTTGCTGCGGAATATATCGATTTCGGCGCATCCATTAAATCCACTCCCGGCTCAAGCGTGCAGAGTTCTGTTGCATCCAGTGTGTATAAGAATTCCAGTGTTTCCTTTGCGCGGCGGATATTTTCATTTGCGGATTTTTCAATTGTGCAGATATTTGCCTTAGATGTGCCGAGAATGTCTGCTATCTGCTGCTGAGTCATGCCGTTTTTCCGGTAACGGATAACCTCCATCTGTCGTTCGGTCAGGAGTGTATCTTTCATAAATAGTAATTATCTTTCGTTAATAATAAAAGGATTGGTTAAACACCTCCTGAGAAAAATATACGCGCGGGAGAAATCCGTATTTTGTATGCGCTTTGAGATAATCTCTCCTTTCCGGCAGTGTCTGCGGGATGCATCCTTTTGAAAAAGCCGCATAAAATATCTTCAAAATACAAAACACCGGACAGATTGTGAGAATTTATGCATGATGCCACCATTCACAAACCTTATATTGCTTCCCGTCGAAAATTCTTGTATCTCATTTGCAAATGAGAGGTGTATAAATATGGTAGTAAAAATTGGAGTCGCAAAACTCGGCAACATCGCATCCGGTGTAATGGCTGAGCTCCTTCTTGATGAGCGTGCAGACAGAGAAGACATGATGACTTTCATGGCAACCTCCGGAACCAAGTTACAGAAGGAAGATGTTGACCGTGTTGTCACCAACCTCATTGCATGGAAGCCTGACTTCGCAATCGTTGTTTCCCCGAACGGCGTTCTCGAAGGCCCGGTCGGTGCACGTGAAGCACTGAAAGCAGCAGGTATCCCTGTAATTGTCATCACTGATGATATCACCACCAAAAAGGAAGGCTGGGAAGCACTCAAGGCATCCGGCTTTGGTTACATCATCATGAAGGCCGATGCAATGATTGGTGCACGCCGTGAATTCCTTGACCCGGTTGAGATGGCAGACTACAACGGCAACCTCGTTAAAGTCCTTGCACTTACCGGTGCATTCCGCTTACTCCAGACCGAACTTGACAAAGTCTCTGACCAGGTCAAGGCAGGTAAAGCAGGCGAGGCACTTGAGCTCCCGAAACTCGTTGTCACCTCTGACAAGGCAGTTAAGGACAACTTCAAGAACCCCTACGCACTTGCAAAGGCACGGGCAGCATATGAACTTGCACAGTCTGTTGCAGGCATCAACGTTAAGGGCTGCTTCATGACCAAAGAGTGGGTTGACTATATCCCAATCGTCTGCTCTGCACATGAAGTTATGCGCGCAGCAGCAAAACTCTGCGACGAAGCACGTGAGATTGAGAAAGCAGGCGACTGCATCATCCGCAAGCCGCACAAGAAGACCGGTGAGATTGTCTCCAAGGTCGCTCTTATCAGCAAGCCGGAATAAATCCGTTCTGATAAACCATTTTTCCTTTTGAGGCGGGGGATTTATCCCCTGTCTTTTAATGACGTAGTTTCTTATTGTCCTGGTGCATACATGTAAGCAGTATGAGCCGGTCGTTTCAAGCAGGAAAGTTTACTCTTTTTGTACTTCTCTTCGCAGGCATGCCATCAATTCTTGGAACGGCAGCTGTTGCGCCGGTTTTAGGACTGATGCGCGATGCTTTTGGCGCGCCCGAAGTGGTGATAAATCTTGTACTGACTCTCCCTCCTCTTGCAACTGCACTTTCCGGTTTTTTTATTGGCGCGCTTTCGGATAAAGTCGGGCGCGTGAAGATTCTATCTGGCGCGCTCCTTTTCTTCGGGCTTGCCGGGGTTTCCGGATTTTTCCTTGAAGACCTGTATGCGATTATTGCATGCCGCCTGGTGCTGGGTATCAGTATTGCCGGTATCCTTCCGATGGTTTCTGCGCTCATAACTGAATATTACGCGCCGGAAATCGCCGCGCGTTATCTCGGTTACCTTTCCGCATCAAACGGTATTTGTGTAACGGTGTTGCAGACAGCCTGCGGTGCGCTTGCGATTCTTGGCTGGCATTACTCGTTTTTAATTTACATATTGGGCCTTGCTGCACTGCCGTTTGTTATCATTTTCCTGAAAGAACCGGTACGGAAAAGCCAGGAAGAAAAATCCTCATCTGCTGACGAAAAACCGATGCCGAAGGTCGGAATGTATGTTTTAGTCTATCTGACTATGATACTCTGCGCGGTTATGATGTATCTTCCAACCGTAAATCTCTCCTATTATCTTGCAGAAGCAGGAATTTCAGACAGCGCGTTTTGGACCGGACTTCTGCTCGGTGTTTTCGGAATAAGCAGTACGATTACCGGAATATTGTTCTGGCGGATTGCATCCAGACTTTCTTTCGGCCGGATTTTTGCCCTTGTATTCGGACTTGAAACTGCAGGGCTCATCACAATCGGCATTTCGCAGAATATTTTTGTGATATGTGCAGGTTTAATCCTTATCGGATTTGCATTAGGTCTTGCGCTTCCGAATGCATCTGCATGGATTGGTAAAATTACACCCGGGCGTGTGCTTGGAAAATTTATGAGCGGAGTAACAGTATCAATCTTCGTCGGACTGTTTTGTACAACCTTTGCAGCCCCTGTTCTCCTTGGCATTGTTGGTGCGGGAAATTATGCCGGCATGTTTCTTTTATGCGCGTGTGCTGGACTTCTTCTTATGGTTTTCTGGCTGATATTCGGGCGTAAATTGGCAAAAAAAAGAGGAATAGGTTTAGAGAATCAGTGACGGCGGATTGTAGATTCTGCCTGCAAGTTCTGTGTTCAGCATATACAGACTCTTTGCATCATCGCCGAAGAGTTTCATCTTTGCAATTAAGTCGTTTGCGTTTTTCTCTTCTTCTCCCTGTTCTTTTACAAACCAGTCAAGGAACTGCATGGTTCTGAAGTCCTTTTCTTCATATGCTGCTGCATAAATTGCATTGATAAGAGAAGTCACATATATCTCGTGTTCCAGAGTTGCTGCAAGCGGGTCTTCTTTTGTCTTGAAAACCTTATCGGGTTTTGCAATTGCGTCAAGGGTGACATCTGCATTGTTATTGTGGAGATAGCGGTAGAACAGCATTGCATGGTCGCGTTCTTCCTGTGCCTGAATCATAAACCAGTTTGCAAAACCGTCAAGATTCAGACTGTCATAGAAATTGGAAATATCAAGATACAGGTACGCGGAATAAAATTCTTTGTTAACCTGCTGATTCAGAAGTTTAACAACTTTTGGTGCAAGCATTTATTTTTGCCTCATAGACTATGTTATCTTTTTATTCCTAAATACCTGTCTATCACGGCAGATAATATGCATTACATTATTTTTATATTCTTTCGTACCAAATGATAAATCATAATGAATGCAATATCCTTCTTTCGCGAGCACCTGTCGCTTTTTCTGGTTCTCGTAATCTTTATAATGATAGGCATTGTTGGCTGGAAATACATTGCAGTAGCAGTATTGGCAGTCTCCATATCGGTAGTCGCCATGCCGTTATACAAAAAACTGCATAAAAAACTTCCCGCGCCGTTATCTGCAGCTGTTATTACGACTGCTATTTTCCTCTTCCTTGCCGTAATCTTTGCATCGGCGATAGTAATCTTTTACAACAATTTCGAGTTCTTTGCTGATATGGTGACAAGCATTGTTAATCGCATTCTGGCGATTTTTGGAATTCCGCCTACCGATAATCTGTATGATGTTATCACCGGTTTTGTTAGCACTATTCTTGCGACATTTTCGACCGGAATTCTGGATATTATTGCCAATGTTGCCAATATCTTCTTCGGATTTATCCTGCTCTATGCTGTGTTATATCTCTGTTTTATATTCGGCGACAAAATGGTCGCGGATTTCCGTTCTATTATTCCGGAAAAATCCCGTGCAAGCATTGAATTAATGGCGGAAAAGACCAAAGGCATCCTGTACTCTATTTATGTGGTTCATGTCGGTCTTGCACTTCTTGTCTTTGTACTTTCACTGGGATATGCGACTATTCTCGGTTATGGTCATGTGGTGTTTATTGCTATGCTTTGCGGTGTTGCCGCTTTGATTCCAATGGTTGGCGCTGTAATTGTTCTGGTTTTTATCGGACTTTATGCCATATCCATAGGAGACTGGTTCGGTGTGATAATTACTGCGACAGTCGGCTATTTCCTTCTGTCCTTCTTAATTGATTTCATTCTGCGTCCGAAACTCACTGCAAAGAAAGTGCAGATCCGCCCGATGCTTACCTTCATCGGATTTTTCGGCGGAGGTGCGACAATGGGTATTATCGGTTTTATTTTAGGTCCGGTCTTTGTCGTCCTTGGTGTCACGGGATATGAGGTCTTCTTTAAGGAGATGCGTGAAATCAAAAAACAGGAAGATGAAGCAGCGCTGTCTGAAGGCAGCGCGGAAAAATAATACAATACACTTTTTTTATTTTACCTTCTTCGGGGAATAGGTATTTCCCTGAATACAACCCATACATAACTCACTATTCAAGGTTAAAGGTGAATAATAAAATGCGACTCGTCATGAAATTCGGCGGAACCTCGGTTGGAAACGCTGAAGCAATCAGAAAAGTGATTGCAATTATCAAAGAATCACGCGATGCGGGAAACCAGCTTGCTGTTGTGGTATCTGCGATGACCAAAGTCACGGACCAGATTATCGAAGAAGCAGAACGCATCATCAATGTTCCCGACTCAGACAACATCAAAGAGTTCATTGAATCGCTTCGCAAACGCCATTTCGAAGCCCTGCGTGAGGTTGCCCCATCTTCTTATCAGGAAACCGCGGAACATATCAATGTCAGACTTCAGCGTCTGGAAAATATCCTGACTGCAGTACACAATCTGCGTGAACTTACCCCGCGATCCCGTGATTACATTATTTCGTTTGGTGAAAAACTCTCAGCACCGATTGTATCTGCTGCCCTGCGCGAAGTGGGTATTCCGTCATTCCAGATTAGCGGCTGCGATGCAGGAATTGTGACTGACGGCGTTCACGGAGCTGCAACAGCATTATCTGAAAGTTACCCCCGCATTGCAAAACGCATCGGTATGAAAGTATCCGAAGGTGTTGTCCCGGTTATTCAGGGCTTTGCAGGATGCAGCCTTGAAGGCGTTGTAACCACGCTTGGCAGAAGCGGTTCGGACTACTCTGGAGCTATTATCGGAGCAGGTATTGACGCAGAACAGATTATTATCTGGACTGATGTTGACGGTGTAATGACCACAGACCCGCGTATGATTCCCGAAGCACGTGTGATTGATTCCATTTCGTTCCTTGAAATGATGGAGATGTCCTACTTCGGTGCAAAAGTTATTCACTCCCGTGCTCTTATCCCGGCAATGGAGAAAAATATCCCGGTATATGTCAAAAACACCTTTAACCCGACTCACCCGGGAACTGTTGTCATCCGTGAAAGCCATGAGGACAAACGCATTGTCAAATCCGTTTCCCTCATTAAAAACAGTTGCCTTGTAACCATCAGCGGATTTGCAGCAGGTCGCCCCGGAGTCGCAGGCGAAATTTTCGGCGCACTTGCCGAAGCAGATGTAAACGTCATGTTAATCAGCCAGGGCTCGTCTGAATTAAATATCTCCTTAATTATCCTTGACGAGCAGATTTTAGCAGCCGAGCAGGCGTTAAAGAAGGTCAAGACCCAGAACCTCATTAAAAAATACTCGTTCAATAAAAAAGTTCATGTGGTCAGCGTTGTTGGTTCCGGCATGAAAGGAACGCCGGGAACTCTTTCCAGAATATTTGACGGACTCGGCAAGGCAAAAATCAATGTCCTTATGCTGTCTCAGGGCAGTGAAGTCAATGTCTCCTTTGTCGTTTCCGATGAAGACGGACCGAGGGCTGTACGTGCAATTCACGACCAGTTCAGACTTGCAGAAGAGGACGCATAAATGGCTTACTCCTACAAAGATGCGGGTGTCGATATTGACCTTGAGGCAGACGGGGTAAAATCTTTAATCCACATGCTTTCCTACCGGAGATCCGGCGCTCACAACATGGTTGGCGATGTTGGTCACTTCTCCGGCATGATTGACTTCGGCGACAAGGTTCTTTCCATGTGTACTGATGGTGTCGGAACCAAAATGCGCATTGCAGATGATTTAAAGGACTGGCACACCGTTGGAATCGACTGCATGGCGATGAACGTCAATGATATGTATGTGATGAACATCGAACCGATTGCGTTTGTAGATTACATTGCAACCGAGGGCGTTGACAAAGAGCAGATGATTCAAATCGGCATCGGTCTGAACGAGGGTGCAAAACTTGCGAACCTGAATATTGTCGGCGGCGAAACCGCAACACTCAAAGGAATGATTAATGGTCTTGACCTTGCGGGAACATGTCTTGGTGTGCAGGAAAAATCCAAAGTCGTTACCGGTGAAGAGGTAAAGCCGGGTGATATTATTGTCGGAGTTGCAAGTTCCGGTGTGCATTCCAACGGTTATACGCTTGCCCGCAAAGTTGCCGAGGAAAACGGCGGCTACGGCGCAAAACTTCCATCAGGTCGTACGGTTGGTGATGTCCTTCTTACGCCAACGAGAATTTACTCTGAAGTGCTTGATGTATGTGACAAAGTGCATGTCCATGGTATGTGTCATGTAACCGGCGGAGGTCTCTTAAATTTCCTGCGCATTACGAACTATGGATTCAGTTTCGATTCCCCGATGGAGGTTCCGGAAATTCTGCAGTGGATTGCAGACAAGGGACAGCTTGAAGCAAACGAACTCTACCGCACGTTCAACATGGGTATGGGCTTTGCATTTATTGTTGCGCCGCAAGATGCAGACAGGATTGTAAAACTTGTCAAGGGTGCAAAGGTCGTTGGAAAAGTAATTCCTGAGCACAAGGTTCTCCTGAAAGGTCAGGAAATTCTCTAAGCGAAACTAACCACTCCTCGTTTTTTTTTTTACTTTTTTTGAACCGGCGGTTAATTATTAATTGCGGGAAAAGTGACTGACTAAAATAAACTAAAATAAAATATCAGGTTCCGGATTTTTCCGGAACAAATCATACCCGTATCTCTTTAGAAACCGAGTTTCTTTGCAAGTTCTTCGATTGGGATGCCGTGAACCATAGCTGCCTCACGGATGGTTTCATTGTTTGCAATTGCACAACCGAGGCAGCCCATGCCAAAGCTCTGAAGGATGCCTGCTGCTTCCGGCTTCTCTCTTAAGAGGTCGGCGATAGTGGAATCAAGTGATAATGCCATGCCTATAATATAGGATGCATTACTACTTGAGGATTGCGAATAGAGTACTTTAGTACTCGTGCTCGTTTTCAAACGAAAGAATATCTTTCCATGTTTCCGTATTCCACCTGCCGTTCTGAGCCGAAAGCACATCGTACTTAGGAAACTGCGCACCCGTTTCATCAAACGAAATCATACCTGTAACTCCGATATACCGCATGTTTTTCAGATGAACTGCAGCATCTTCAGCAGTTTCTCCGTGCCCGTCCTGAATAATTGTTGACAAAATCATCATTGCATCATACCCGTATGCTGCCTCAATGGTACACTTTGAGCCGTATCTTTCTTCATATCTGCGGATAAAATCATCGTCAATGATAGTGTTGGATGGGGAAAATACATAGAAATACCCGTTCTTTCCATCAAATAAAGCAGCCGTTTTATCAGAAAGACAATACTCTGTTCCTGCCCATGTAGTATATACACCAAGTTTCAGAACCTCTGAAACGAACGCAGTCCCCTGTTCATAACTGCCCGGTAAAAACATGATAAACTCAGAATTTATCATCCGGACCTTTTCAGCGGTTTCTTTAATATTATCTGCTGCAGTTCCGAGATCAAAATACGATACATTCAGGGCAGGATAATTGTCCAGTTCATCTTCAACCTGCTCCATTATTCCGGCAGCATATGCACCTGTATCATAAACAACTGCAAGCGAATGTTCCCCGTCATCTTCGAAGAAGGCCGCGACCGTTGAAGCAAGTGTTGCACTCAGATAAGAATCAGACGGGTACAGCGAATACACATAATCCGGATAAGCACGCAGAGCTGTTGAAGATGCGCCGGGTGACAGAATCGCTGTATGCAGCGTTTCTGCTGATGGTGCGATTGCCTCCATTCCCGAACTTGATTCCGGACCCAATATTACCGGCATTTCCATGTTGTATGCTGTATAGTAATTCGTAAGCGCATATTCCGCAACTGAAGCATTTGTTTCGTTTTTTCCATAATCCATATATGCCGGAATTATTTCGCAGAAGAAATTCCGTACTATCGGAATTTCGCGTATCCGGTTTTTATCTTCAACTGCCATTTCAATACCGCGGAGATATTCGCGTCCGTCAATGGTGTCATTGGTAATCATAACCGGAATAATGTAAGAACCCCCATCTTCCCGGGAATTATAGCTGTTCGGAGAGTATGCAGCCAGGAAAAGGAAGATTATGAGCGCAATAAAAATAATCAGCGTAAGTGTCCGGCCGCCGAAATATTTTTTATGGCTGCTGTGATGCTGCTTTTTTATCTTCAATTTCTGCTGTTTTGTCATACGAAATCACCTTTACGGAACATTTCTTTAAATTCTTTCCAGAATTGTTTCAGCGTTGTTTTCTGCAGACCGCCTTTGTATACATCCACTTTCTTGTGATTGAAGTATGCTGAAAGATATAATCCTGCCGCGTTCACTAATATCATCGGAAGGACCGCGACTCCAATCATTGAAAGAATATCTGTCATGGCCATAGTCTGTGTTATCAGACCGTAAACCGGTATAATAACAATCAGATGCAGACATTCCACTGCAGCAACGAGCAGAATGAGTCGTTTTGCAGTGAGTTTACCCTTCCACATACGGACTGCCATACCACTCAGCAAACCTGCGAGAATCGTGGAAGCACAGCAGGGAATAGCCGTTAATTCACCACCTTCCACTGTTAGACGGAAAACACCCCCTATCACACCGGTCAATACACCAACAATCGGTCCGCCTAAAATTCCGGCAATCATTGGTCCGAAATCGCGGAAATTAACGAGATATCCTGAGTAGTCTGTATTGCCTCCGATGGTACCGTAAATCGAAAAGGCACCGCAGATAAAGACAAGCCAGAATTTGTCGGCCAGAGTTGCCTCACCGTCAACAATTCTTCTGAACATCTTTGTTTTGGTAAAGAGATAAAAGACAATCAGGCAGAGCAGGAGATTTTTCACAAGAGGCAGTCCGATATCCAGAATTGAGCCCTGCAGAAGAAGACCAACGTAAATGGAAAGAACACTGCCGAGTCCTATGAAAAGCATCCAGATGCGGCTCCCTCTTGCGTACTCCGGCAGTTTTGAGTTCAGGTAAAGCAGAATGAATCCCAGTGCTCCAAAGAGAAGGGCACATATTATGGAGACAATGCGGATTGTTGCCATCGGTTCATTAATCAGAACGGTTACAACCATTATTACGAGGAATCCGAGAAGAGCGATATTATAGATTAGTGATGAGTTTTTCACCGTTTTTCCGCTTGCCTCGCGCATCTTTTTTACAACCTTGGTAATTGCTGTTGCACGCGCGTCAATTCCTACTGTAATCGCACCGAAGAAAATGAGTGCCATAAATCCGAGGAAAATATAAATCGCTCCCGGAAACATGTCCATAATATGACTCACCTGCCCTAATAGACAGTCAAGCGTCAGTTCTGCCCCGTGCGGCATAAAGGAAATGGCAAATCCTGCAAATCCGAGTGCCATGAATCCGAGTGTAATAAGAAAGACGAGGACAAAACCGATTTTGATATCGATTTTGACGCTTTTGATAAACCGGTTGAAGAACCACTGATTTTCAAGAATACATTTTTCTGAAGTGTCTTCACGCATGGTGCGGATTTTCTTTTCCATCCAGACTGAATACAGCATCAGGTTCAGACCGGAACCCACAACTCCTATTATCGCAAGAATAGAGGTTTCCGAATTTTTTGGAATCGGGAAACTGGGGATAAGACCCCCGAGTACGATATCCGAAGTGAATGGAAATGAGGTTAATATCAGGATAATTCCAACGGACATGACCACGACTAAAATAGCCATAATCACTTCAAACTTATGATAAATATGCGTGCGCAAAAGCAGCAGTGCAAGTACAATTACTGATATTGCGATAACTACCGTCTTAAACGAACCTGAAATGAGATATTCCAGAAATATTGCTGTATAAAGAGCCATTGCTCCGACTGCGACTGTTTCCAGCAGATAGATGAAAATGATGAAAATACTGCCCCAGTTTTTCGGTCCGGGAAGTTCTGCTATACCTTCAAAAATGGTTTTACCGGTTGCAAGAGTGTACCGGGCGATTCCGGTGGTAAACGCATATTTGAAAAGAAGAGTGATAATGATTACCCAGGTAAGTGTCAGTCCGAAATGTGCGCCGATTTCAAGTGCTTCGGTAATTCCCGCTTCGCCTGCTGCGGTAATGGCAAGCAAAAGACCGGGGCCGAAGAAAATGAGGTGTTCTTTGCACCATTTCCGAAACTGCGGTATCTTCATAGAGTGGTTATATGTTGGTTTTCGTCTGTAATATGTATTGGGTTGATATTTCCTCTTGCAACTCCTTTATCCCCTGACACACCAAATAAGTATTTTATAATGGGCATTGAAAATACATCTGACTGTCATACATTAATAATCGGTTCGGGCGGGGCCGGAATCCGTGCAGCGGTCGAGGCAAATAAATACGGTCATACAATAATTATATCCAAGACGATTACGGGTAAAGGAGGATGTACAGTTATGGCTGAGGGGGGCTATAATGCGGTATTGCGTGATGCTGATTCTGTACGCACCCATTTCGAAGACACTATGAAGGGCGGAGCTTACTTAAACGACCCTGCTCTTGTTGAAGTGCTCACCTCCGAGGCCCCGTCCCGTATTCGTGATTTATTTAACTGGGGTGCGGTCTTTGACTTAACGGACGAAAATAAAATAGCCCAGCGTCCGTTCGGCGGTCAGCGGTTTGCCCGGACCTGTTACGCAGGAGATCACACAGGTCATGAAATTGTCATGACCCTTCTTGAAAAACTCCGCGGGTCTGGCGTGGAAATCCGCGATGAAATCACGGTTATTGAACTTCTGAAAGACGAGGGGCGCGTATGTGGCGCGATAACCTGTGACCGTAAAGGTGAACTCGGCATAATTACCGCGGATTCGGTAATTCTTGCCACCGGTGGTGCAGGGCAGTTGTACAATACCACAACCAATTCTACGGCCGGAACTGGAGACGGCTATGCGCTTGCCTACCGTGCGGGTGCGACACTTATTGATATGGAACAGGTTCAGTTCCACCCGACCGGTACTGCCTATCCTGCAGACTCGCGCGGGCGTCTTGTCACGGAAGCTGTGCGCGGTGAGGGTGGAGTTCTCAGAAATGCCTCAGGAGAGCGGTTTATGGAAAAATATGACCCGGTTCGCATGGAATTATCCACCCGTGATGTCGTTGCCCGCGCAATTGCGACAGAAATCCTCGAAGGCCGGGGAACTGAGCACGGGGCGGTGTATCTGGATGTCACGCACCTGCCCAAAGAGCAGATTGAAACACGGCTTCCGGTTATGCTTTCCCAGTTTCTGCAGTTCGGTGTTGATATCCGCAAGCAGCCGATGGAAGTCGCGCCAACTGCCCATCACTTTATGGGGGGTGTAAAAATAACGCCGGACGGTGCTTCAACCGTTCAAAATCTGTTTGCAGCAGGTGAAGTTACCGGTGGTGTACACGGAGGAAACCGGCTTGGCGGAAACGCTTTGGCTGATACGCAGGTTTTTGGATGCAGAGCCGGGAATGCCGCAGGCAAAGTCAAACCATGGAATAAAATTGTTGATGCAAAACAGATTTCTGCGGTTGAGAAAAAAATTGATGCATTCTACAAGGGTTCCGTTTCAATTCCTGAAATCCGCCGTAAATTAAAGATTCTTATGTGGGATAAGGTTGGAATTTACCGCAATGAATATGCACTGAAGGACGCAGAACGTACGCTGCGTGAATTTGCACCGGTAAAAATCACCTCGGGTGCGGAGATTTCAGACGCTTTCATCACAGAAAACATGCTGCAGACCGCGGCTATCGTTATCGAAGGTGCTCTTCTGAGAAAAGAATCCCGCGGTGCACATACGAGAACAGACGTGAAACAGAAGTGGGATGCGGCAAATTCCCACTACGGACACACCTTTTTCTTCAGCGGCAAAGCGGGAATAGAGGTTCTGGAGGGACGGCTTTGAAAGTCACTGTATTCCGTTCAAAAACCGGTTTGACAGACTATGAAGTACATGTAACTGATGGGGCGCGTATTCTCAACGTATTAGAGGCGGTAAAGGAAATCCAGCCGGATTTTTCCTATCGCAGCTGTTGCAGAGCAGGTCAGTGCGGGTCATGTGCAGTGCGGGTAAACGGGGAGCCGGTTCTTGCCTGCATGACCGAAGCGCATGATGGTGATGTAATTGAGCCGCTGAATTTGCCGGTTATTTCTGATTTAGTTACTGATATCGCTCCGGTAATTGCAAAACTTGCCTGGCTGGTTTCAGGTGAAGAATGCAGTCTGGTGCGAAAGACTGATGTCGAAGATATCAAAGAGCTTCGTGAATGCATTGAATGTTTCTCATGCATTTCCTCCTGTCCTGCAGTCGCGGCTTCGGAATATGCCGGTCCCACAGTGATGCGTCAGGAACAGCGTTTAAATTTAGATCCGCGCGATACATCAGACCGGGTTAGCGAAGCAGTTGCAAAGGGTTTGTATTCCTGTACAACCTGCCGCAAATGTGTCGAGGTCTGCCCGAAAGGAATTGATACTCCGAAAAAAGCGGTTGAACGTCTGCGGCGGACCGCGGCAGAGCGCGGATTTGCGCTTGAAGCGCACAAAAACCTTGCAAAGCTTATTGAGGAATCCGGTCGTTCTGTGGGGCGCAAAGGCGAGACATTTCTTGAGCAGGTTTCGGACGTTATTGAGCCGGATGGTGAAATTCGTGCAACGGTTGGATTTTTCGTCGGCTGCATGTTTAACGGCCGCGTAATTCAGCCGGCGCTTGATGCACTTGAAGTTCTGCGCCGGAACGGAATCCGGGTAATTATTCCAAAAGCGCAGGTCTGTTGCGGTTCACCCCTGATTCGCACGGGTCTTTCCGGTTTCGTTCCGGAGCTTGAACGCCGCAATATTACGGCGTTTGAAGGATGTGATACGGTTTTAACCATGTGTGCCGGATGCGGTTCAACACTGAAAAACGATTATCACACGCCGTTTCGAGTAGCGGATATTACTGAATTCCTCTGCGAACTCGGGTTTGAATCACCGGCGCCGGTTCTGGGAATCTATACTTATCATGACCCGTGCCATCTTCTGCGCGGTCAGGGTATATCTGAAGAACCGAGAAAGATTATGCACTCCTGTACGGAAAAATTCGTAGATATGCCTGCCCGCTGCTGCGGTGCAGGCGGAGGAGTAAAATCCGGGCAACCGGAAGAAGCGGCTCAAATCGGTGCGGTACGGGCGGAAATGGTGAAAAAGACCGGAGCGGATTATATTGTTACGGTGTGTCCGTTCTGCGAATTCCATCTGCATCAGGTAACAGGACTTCCGGTGAAAAATATTGCAAGTCTGATGCTTGAAGGGTATAAAAGAAAATTACGGAACCTTTGACCATGCTTCTGTCACTGACGTATTTAGAGGTTAAAACGAAAAACAACATCCTTTTTTCTGATAAGAAATATTTTCAAAACTTAAAAAAAGTTATTCGGTAAGTTTCTTACCGAATGCTTTTGCATCTGCAATATCTTCTGCGTGGTCTTCAACTTCATGCGGAGCATAAAGCTGGTTTTTCGCAAACAGACCTGCATATTCCCAGCCGAAAAACATGCCGAATACACGCTTCATATCCTCGACAATCGGACCGGTTGTTTCTTCCGCACCGCTGCCGGAGGTAAGAACTACAGCAAACTTCTTGTTTTTCGGAAGACGGCTTGAGAAGTCCGGGTTCATCTGGGAGAAAAGGCGGTCGACAAAGTTTAGGAACGGAGCGTTTGCTCTGCCGAAATAAACCGGAGAGCCGAAAACAACTGCATCTGCTGCTTTAATTGCAGTAATGATTTTTTCAAAGTCATCTTTCTGGATACAGGTGTTTTTCCCCTCCATTTTACAAACAGAGCATCCGGTGCACGGCTTAAGAGCAGCATCCTTGAGGCTGAAGAATTCAGTATCTGCCCCTGCAGATTTTGCTCCGGCAAGAATGTTTTCAACAAGTATGCCGGAGTTGGATCCGGCGTGATAGGATGAAGAGATGCCTACTACTTTCATGCATACAAATTGAGCGTATGAGGCGATAATTTTTATGCCACAGGTGCAAATGTAATAGTATGGCTGATGAATACAACTGGCATTTCGATGTTCCGCAGAAAAAAAAGACGCTGTTTAAGAAAAACGGGTTAGGCAGTACCGAATATCTTCTCAACGACCTGGGTGTTTTCAGAGCAGACCGCACATCGCGCTGCGCTCTTCTATGGCGCAAGATTACGCAGGTGGAAGGAGACGGCAATTCTAAAATTCTTGTATGCGGCAACGCCGATACTGAAATAGAACTTTACATGCAGCCTGAAAAATATACTGAAATTCTTTCCTTCATCGAAAAACAGCGTCAGAAACACCCTCTGCAGAAAGAAGCAGACAAGGAAGCTGCCTGCTGGTACTGTTTCGGTTTTGATGATGAATGGGATGTCGGATATCCTCTTGCAATTCAGATTAGAAAAGAAATCGAGACTAGGGATGAGCGCAATATTGAAGAAGATACTGAATCGCTTGAAGCGACAATAATCCCCTAATCTGTTTTTTCAACAATAATTTCCGGAGTGAACCGTATACGTTCAACAGCAATTCCCGGGCGTGGATTTTCTATAATCAGGCATCCGTTTTCAGAATACAGAATCATGCCGGTTAATTCGTCTGCTGAGCAGAGAATATTCTGTTCGGGATGTGTCCCGCGACCTTTATCGCAGGTGAGTTCTATGCGGTCATTTGCAGAAATTACGTAAGGCAGACATCCTGCGGCTGCATGTTTTTCCGGGAGTGCTACAATTGGAAAATGATGTGTGCGCACCTGTTCCAGAAGATAGAGTGCGGGAAGTATTTCACCGCCTGATACCGCAGATACAGCAATTATATCTTCAGGGTACATTCCCTGAATAATTTCACCGGCATCTGTTTCAATTCTGAGCGGAAATTTAGTACCGGCTCGTGCTGCAATCAAAAACGAAGAGCGCCCTCTGAGGAGAATGTATGCATCATCCCAGAGGATGCGAAGCGAATCTGCCATTTAGATTTCAGAAACGTCTTCAGACTGGCAGGTTGGACACATCGGGTGTTTTCCAAGACCCGTAAATGTCGCACCGCATTCGTTACACTTGTATTTCTTTCCTTTTCCTTTCAGGGGGTCGTTTAAATCGACCTCAACCGGTCCGCCTGCTGAGCACATACTATAAAATTAGCGCCTAACACTATAAATATTTTGGACAAAATCAGGTTTTGAGCCACTCTTCGTATTTGTTCCTGACGAGGGCTACTTCTTCTGCAGATAAATCCCGGCGTCCGGTGTGCGCGAGATATTTTTCAACTGCGGAAATAAGTCCTTCCGCTTCTGAAAAGTCATCGACTTCAAGATAAACCGGCTCGCGCGAGGTTGATATTACTTCGCCGCAGACGGGGCAGAGTTTCCATTTGCCAAACTTGTCAGTATAGGTAAATTGTTTGCAGTTAGGACAGCGGACAACCCAGTAAGACCCCATTGATAATGTATAATAATACTTACTTGGTAAAAAAACTTACCGAAGAACAAACCCGCAAAGTTATATTGCATAAGACACTATAATCAATCTATGACTGTACAGGTATCCGGAGTGGAGAATATTCCGCTCATTCAAAAAGGTGACAACCTCCCAGAAATCATCTGTAAAAACACGAAATTTGCAGACGGAGACATCATATGCGTTGCATCAACCATTTTATCCAAAGCAAAGGGATACACAAAGGCACTTGCTGATATTACGCCATCTGCTGATGCTGAGCGTATTTCCAAAATGACGCATGAAGATCCGCGTTTCCTGCAGGCAATTCTTGACACATCCAAAGATGTCATTATCGAGTATCCGTTTATTTTATCCGAAGTTGAGTGCGGTCATGTCGGTGTGCGCGCAGGCGTTGACAACAGCAATATTGAAGGAGCAAATATTATTCTCCTCCCGAAATATCCGATGAAAGAAGCACAGGAGATGCGCAATGAAATCAAGAAAATCTGCGGCAAAGATGTCGGAGTAATTATCACTGACACCTGCGGGCGTGCATTCAGACGCGGACAGTGCGGAACTGCAATCGGTTGGGCAGGAATGTGTGCTATCAAGGATTTCAGGGGCGACCATGATTTATTCGGTCTTGAGCTTGAAATCACCGAAGAAGCAGTAGTTGATGAAATTGCAGCATTTTCCAACTTCATCATGGGGGAAAGCAATAACGGCATTCCGGTTGTTAAATTCTCCGGGTGCGATACGTGGAAAGGACATGATAATCTGTACTTCACCAGGGAAGAAGATTTCATCAGAAAAGCACTGAAGCCATGAAAATTATTCTTGCAGTTGATTTAAAAGATAATTACGTGGTTCACGGATGTTGTGGAAACCGCGCAGAATACAAACCGCTCAACTGGGGTCTGTCACCCTCGGCAGAGCCGTTTTCCTATATTTCCGTAATGAAGCCGAAATACCTGTACGCGGCTGATTTAGACCGCATTGAGATGTGCGGCGACCATACGGAAATTATTTTGAAATTAAAGGACATGGTTGACGAACTCTATGTTGACCGCGGGGCAACTTTACCTGAAGAATACGTTCCGGGCATCAAAAATATTGTCGGAACGGAGACCGCAGAAGACCTTGGTGAGTTCAAAGGTGGATTTTTAAGCATTGATGTAAAAGACGGGCGTGTAATCCCTGACGGACTTGACCCGCTTGATTTGTTCCGTCTTGCGCAGCATTACTCGTTTGACGGTTTTATTCTCTTAAATATCTCATCAGTCGGAACAGAATCGGGAATAGACGAGACATTTGCGCAGAAAATACGTGCGGCAACGAAAAAGCCGCTTTACTGGGGAGGCGGAGTTTCTTCGCTTGCAGACCTTGACACACTTTCACGCCTTGGTTTTGACGGGGCGATAATTTCAACAGCGGTGCACAAAGGCCGCATTCCGCTTGAAATTGTTCAGGAGGGCGAGTATTGCTGGTAACGCTTGAGGGAATTGACGGGTCGGGCAAATCAACGCTTTATGAGGCGTTAAAGGAACGGCTTGCTGATTTGAATCCGGTTTTTACCAGAGAACCCGGGTCACCCTATTTAGGTGATGCCGTCCGGCGTGCAATCCGTGAAAATACAGACCCGCTGGTTGAAGCGGCGCTGTTTGTGGCCGACCATGCGGTACATTTATCCGAAGTCATCCGACCTGCACTTGCGGAGAAAAAATTAGTCATCAGTGACCGGTATGTGGATTCGCGTTTTGCCTATCAGTTGATTTCCCTTGACGGTGTTCACCCGAATCCGAAGGAATGGCTTACAAAAGTACATGAAGGCTGGAGTGTTCGTCCGGACGTTACTTTTCTTCTGGTTATTTCTCCAAAGGCAGCGCTTGAACGTGTTTCCGGGCGCGGGGAAGCGGAACATTTCGAGCAGCTGGAATTTCTGGAAAAGGTTGCACAGAATTATCTGGACCGTGCAAAAGAAGACCCGTCGCGCTTTGTTCTGGTTGATGCAACGCAGAACCCTGAAACAATCGCGTCTTTTGTGGAAAAAAGCATACGGGAGCGGATGAAATGAATATTGCCGCACTGATCCCCTTCAGACCGGTAAATCCGAAAATCCGGCTGTCTCCGGTACTATCTCAGGATGAGCGTGAGGATTTTGCACGTGCGATGATTTCAGATGTGGTCGCTTGCGTAAAAGACGCAGGATGTAAGCCGGTACTGCTTTCTACATCGGCATTTTCGTTTGATGACGCCGCGGTTGAAGTGCGCGTGGTTGCAGAAGGGCTGAATGAAGCACTGAATCATGCGCTTCCGAAGTGCAGCGCCCCGGTTCTGATTATCATGTCTGACCTTCCTCTGGTGCGTGGGGCTGATGTGTGCCGGCTTCTTGAAACAAAAGAGGACATGGCAATTGTTCCGGGTCTTGGCGGCGGAACCAACATTATATTTGTAAAAGACCCCGCACGGTATCATGTGCAGTATTACGGCTACTCATTTGCGAGGCATCTGGAAATTGCAAAGGAATGCGGGCTTTCGGTTGAGATTGTTGACTCCATGCGGATGTCTGCAGATGTTGATGAACCTGGAGACCTGGTTGAACTGCTGATTCATGGAACCGGTTTTTCACGCGCATGGCTTGATGCGCATGACTTTTCTCTGTCAATAGAAAGCGGCCGCTTAAAAATTGTGCGCGGAGGAAAAGTCATTGTCTGATTTGCTTGATGAGGCACAGGAACTTGCGTCATCGATGAAGTTTGACGAAGCTCTTGCCAAATATGATGAAGCGATTGCAGCGGATGCGGCAAATCCGCTTGCATACGTGGAAAAGGGTTCCGTACTGAAAGCGCTCGGTCGTTATAAGGAATGTATTGCATGTTTTGATGCGGCGATTCGTGTTCTTGACGGCTGGAAGGTCTCGGAAGATGACGGGGAGCGTCTTGATGCGTTTTATGCAATGCTTCTGGTTCTCAAAGCAGAAGCACATCTCTATATGAATGAAGCAGACCTCGCGTTTTCTGCGCTGGACAAGGCGGATTTTCGCCACGGGTCCGATGCAGCATCACTTGTTATCCGTGCGCAGGCACACATGCTTCAAAAAGAGTATGAAGAGGCTGGAAACTGCTTTTATCAGGCGGAAGAGTGGTGTTTCAGGAATGATGATGCCATGCTTTCACAAATATGGCGCGGTAAACTTGACCTTGCGCATGAATGCAAAACGGTGGCGCCCGCATATGGCGAGAAAGTGTATAAAGAGGGCTGGTACCGCAAGCCTTTGGGAGAAGCAGCAGACCTCTTCGAGCGTGCGAACAAGGTGCGCGATGAGGGACTTCTGTTTGATGCGATGCGCTTTTACGATGCCGCGCTTGGTGCGGGTTTTTCCGACCGTGCGCTTGTGTTCTTCTTCAAGGGTATGCTTTATGAGAAGCTGAAGCGCTGGAATGAGGCATATTCATTATACTCTGATGCTCTTAAGGCAGGTCCGTCTTCAGCGGATGAATTTAACATCCGTGTCAGATGGGCGAATGCGAAAGCCATGATGCCGCATCAGTAATGTGTAAAAAAAGGTAATGTTTAATCCCTCATTTTTGCCTATGTCATTGAAAGAGTAAGGCATTTTTACGGATTCGGACCGCGCGGTTAGGGGTTTATATAGTAGTACTGCAAATCTGTTATCTGGAGATAAAAATGGACGACTCAGAAATCCAGATAATTGTAAACAGAATCTCCCAGATTGTAGAAAAGAAGGGAGTTACTCCGGACAGACAGGCGATTTTTGCAAAACTTGCAACCTATATCAATGATTTTGGTGTGATTGCGTACGAAGCTGAACGTAAAGTTCAGGACGATGTTATGAAGGAGTATAATATTCCTATTGAGATAAAACAGTCCCAGAATTCCGGCACCGAGGAAAAATTAATTTCCGCGATGCAGCCGGGTGACTGGGTAAATCTTGTTGCAAAAGTTGTTTCTGTTCAGGAAGGCAATGGCGGAGCAATTGCGCAGAGCGGTGTGTTTGCTGATGAATCGGGAGCAATCCGTTTCGTAAAATTTGCAAAGGCATCGGCTCTTCCGGATTTGCAATCCCAGTGCTGGTACCGAATTGAATCGGCAGTTGTTGATTCTTTCAACGGCGCTTTTAGTCTGAAGATGCATTCTGGAACAAAGGTTTCACTTGTTGACGAAGAACGCTGTCTTGTTCCAGCAGCACCGCAGCCGCTTTCCTCGCTTAAACCCGGTGTTGCACCATGTGTTCGCGTTCGTTTCATTGATGAATGGGAAGTGCGCAGTGACAGGATGCTGCAGACCGGTCTTGTCGGCGACGAATCAGGCAAGATGAAATTCGTTCTCTGGAAGAGCGGAAATCCGGAAAAACTTGCGCCCGGCTGTGTGTATAACATTTATTATGCAGGGGTAAGCGAGTTTAACGGCAAACTTTCTCTTGACCTGAATTCAGCATTATATATTCTTGACGAGGATGCAGAGGTTATTGTGAAACCGTCCGCACCGAAAGAACCGCTTCCGGTAACGCAGATTCGTGACCTGAAACCAGGGTACGCATCACTTCGTGTCAAGTTCATCGAGCAGTGGGAGTCACGTTCCGAGCGGATGAAACAAACTGGTCTGATTGGTGATGAATCGGACAGGATGAAGTTTGTTCTCTGGGAGGATGATACCAAGCCGTGTCTTGAGATTGGTAAAATCTACACGATTACCAATGCCAAGATTGAGGAATACAACGGCAGACTCTCTGCAAGTCTGAACTTCTGTGATTACAAGGAGGAACCCGACGCGACAGATTTCGAAGTCGGAACGCGTATGGATGAAGTGCGCGGCACTATTGTACAGATTTCAGGCGGTTCCGGTCTTGTTAAGCGCTGTCCGGTTCCGGGATGCAACCGTGTTCTTTCACGGCAGAATCTCTGTACTCTACATGATATCCAGAATGATTTCATCTATGACTTGCGTGTAAAAGCGGTTGTTGATGATGGAATCAAAGCACATAATGTGTTAATGGGTCGTGAGGTAACAGAAGCACTTTCGGGGATTACTCTGGACGAAGCGAAGGAAATCGGTACTACTAACCCGCTCGGGCTTGAAGAAGTCGCGCGTGTGCTGGGTGATAAACTTTCAGGAAGATACGTTATCTGTAAAGGAAGTGACTTTGATAATCGGTTACTTGTGAAAGAGGCCGAGTTTGAAAAATATGACAGTACAAAAGTCGTTGATTTGCTTAACCGCGCGTCTGCCGGAGGTGTACAATAATGGTTGATTTCAATAATAACCAACTGACGTACGTGCGCGAACCGGCAAAACGTGTGTTTGCCGCAGAACTGCGCGAAGCAACGGAAACTATGCGCGATACTTCGGATGAAAAGAGTCCTACGTATGTTATTCTTCCGACCGGCGAGCGATGTAACCGGATTTTACTCTGCGGCGCGGTAATGCAGCGGGATAAAACCGGTGAGCAGAACGTGATTTACCGCGCGCGCATTTCTGATCCGACCGGTGTATTCTACGTAAGCGCGGGACAGTATCAACCGGAAGCAATGGCGCAGCTTGCACAGATTGATGCATCAAATCCATGTATTGCAATGGTTGTTGGAAAGCCCAATGTATTTGAATCACAGGATGGCAAAAAGCTGGTTTCCGTGCGCGCGGAGTCAGTGCAGATTGTTGACAGTGATACACGCTCCATGTGGGTATTGGATGCAGCAAAACTGACAATGGACCGTATCGATGCGCTGGAAAAAGGAGAGGTGCCTGATGTGCAGATTGCGCGCGGAAAATATAATCTGCCGCCTGAGCACTGGCGCACAATGGTGCGTGACGTACTTGCAAAGCTGGTGTAAATAACACAATACATATTTTTTGTATCGTTTGTGTTGTTTTGAATCGATGGTTTTATATCATTCTGAATTCAACTCTATTACCTCGCAAGATGCGAAGACAGACTTCGCAGGGTTGCGATGAGTTGCCTGAAGCAGGTTCGAAGGGTTTATAACCTCTGAGAACTAATATGATAAGGCT